>NZ_CP080410.1:950759-1267679 GCF_019448255.1 Qipengyuania flava | reverse complement strand
CCGCCCCCGCCGCCTGCGCCCAAGTCTTCCAAGCTCTCCTACAAGGACCAGCGCGATTACGAGCTGCTGCCCGCGCGGATCGAGGAGCTCGAGGCGGCGATTGCCAAGGGCGAGGCGATCCTGTCGGACCCCCAACTCTACACTTCCGATCCACAGCGTTTTGCCAATATCTCCAAGGGGTTGGAGAACGCCCGCGCCGAGAAGGACGCGGCCGAGGAGCGCTGGCTGGAGCTGGCCGAACTCGTCGAGGCGTGAGCGATAGCGCCGGTCTCGCTGCCGAGATCGCGGCCTGCACAACCTGCACGGCGCACCTGCCCCACGGCGTTCGTCCCGTCGTCCAGTTCTCGCCCACGGCGCGGCTGCTCATTATCGGGCAGGCGCCCGGCTCCAAGGTCCATGAAAGCGGCGTGCCGTGGGACGATGCCAGCGGCGACCGGCTGCGCGAGTGGACCGGGCTGACCAAGGCGCAAATGTACGATCCGGCGCGCGTGGCGCTGGTCCCGATGGGCTTCTGCTACCCGGGCAAGGCGAGCGGCGGTGACAAGCCGCCGCGCCCCGAATGCGCCCCCCGGTGGCACGCCCGCGTGCTCGACACCCTGCCCGCGGACCGGCTGACCCTGCTCGTCGGCACCTACGCGCAGGCGCATTACCTGCCCGAATCCCGCAAGCTGTCGCTGACCGAGCGGGTGCGCGGCTATCGCGATCACCTGCCGCGCGTCTTGCCCTTGCCGCATCCGGCCTGGCGATCGGCGATCTGGATGCGCAAGAACCCCTGGTTCGAAGCCGAGGTGCTGCCCGCCCTGCGTGAGGCAATCCTTCAGGTGATGCGGTAGAAACCCGCGACCCGGTCGAGCGCGAGCTTCAGCACCAGCTTGCCGCTCCGGACCGGCCATTCGAGCGCTTTCTCCGCTGCGGGCAGTCCTTCACCCGCGCAGGCAACCCGCCAGAGGATGTCGGACAGGCCCGGCCCTGCCTCGGCCATCGCTCCGTCGAACCGCGCCTTTGCCGCGATCTGACGTTCCGACGCCGTGAGGCCATGGTCCCGCCCGCCGCCGCCATCGACGCGCACCGGGTCCCAGCGCATGGTGATCGAAGGCGCCATGTTCGCCCGCTCGTAATCCGCGCGCAGCCGTTCGCCCGCGTCGAACTGCCGGTCGGTCAGGTGACCACGCGCGTGCAGCCAAGTGAGAGGACTTTCGGCGAGATTGACCGTCACGCTGCGCCGCTTCGGCGCGGCACCTGCACTGCGGCGCGGGCCTTCCTCCGTCAGTTCGCGTTCGACGAGTTTGCGCATGCTCGATTCTCCTGTGGCTGGGAGAATGGGCTTGCCAAGGTGGCTCACATGTAGGAAAGTGAAAAACCAAATCGGTTATCTTTGGGGAGTAGACCGAGTGATCAACCGCATCCGCGCCATACGCAAGCAGAAGGGGATGACGCTCGCCGATCTTGCCGAAGCCTGCGATCCGCCTACCACGCCGCAGACCGTGGGCCGGCTGGAAACGGGCATGCGCAATCTCTCGCTCAAATGGATGGAGCGCATCGGCGCCGCGCTCGATGTCGACCCGGAAACGCTGGTGCGCAGCGAGAGGGCCGACAATCCGCAGATCGTCGCCACGCTGGCCAAGGACGGGCCCGAAGCCCTCGCCTCCCCGCGCGAAGCGATCCTTTCCACCAATCTCGGCGGTGCCGGCGCGCTGATGGTGCTCGAAATCAACTATCCCCACGGCGAATACCGGCAGGGAGACCAGCTCTGGCTGCGCCAGCTCGCGCCCGATGATGCCGCACGCGCGATCAACCGCGACGTGCTTGTGCCGAAGAAAGGCGGACGTTTCGCCTTCGGGCGGCTGATCGACCGGCAGGGCGACCTCCTCGGCATCCTGCCCCCGGGCCAGGGCCAGAAGCAGGATGTGATCAAGGACGCACCGTGGATCGCCGTCGCCGAGATGCTGGTGCGCACGCTATGAGCGCGGCCAAGACCAAGCGCGTCCTGTCGCTTTCCACGCTGTTCCCCAATTCCGCCCATCCGCGCTTCGGGATTTTCGTCGCCAAGTCGCTCGAGGCGCTGCAGGCCGAGACAGACTGGGACGTAACCGTGGTCAATCCCATCGGCCTGCCGCCGGTGACCATCGGCCGCTACAAGGCGCTCGCCGAGGCAGCGAAGGACAGTCGTGAGTTCGGCCTCACCGTCCATCGCCCGGTGTTCCGCCTTCTGCCCAAGATCGGCGGGCGGCTAAACCCGCACATGATCGCGCGGGCCGTCCTGCCGCTGGTGCGGCGGCTCCACGCAGAGCAGCCCTTCGATGTGATCGACGCGCAATTCTTCTACCCCGACGGTCCGGCTGCTGCGATCATCGCGCGCGAGCTTGGTCTGCCCTTTTCGGTCAAGGCGCGCGGGGCGGACATTCATCACTGGGGCGCACGCGGATACGGGCGCGAGGCGCTGCTCAAGACCGCTGAGGAGGCCGCCGGTGTCCTTGCCGTGTGCGGCGCGTTGGCCGACGATATGGAAACGCTGGGCATGGATCGTGGGAAAATCACGGTCCACTACACCGGGCTCGATCACGACCTGTTTCGCCCGCTCGAGCATGGCGGGCTTCGCGCCAAGCTGGCCGAGACGTTCGACGTGCCGATCGCGCCCGGCGAGACCTTGCTTGCCACGGTCGGCGCGCTGATCGAGCGCAAGGGCCAGGCCTATGTCATCAAGACCCTGCCCGACCTGCCCGATGCCCGCCTGTTGCTGGTCGGCAAGGGTGAGGACGAAGCCAGCCTGAAGGCGCTGTCAAAGGACATCGGCGTTGCCGACCGGGTCCACTTCCTCGGCAGCCTTGCCCCGACAATGCTGCCCCCGATCCTGAGCGCGGCGGACGCCATGGTGCTGCCGTCGGCCAGCGAAGGCCTTGCCAACGCCTGGATCGAGGCGCTGGCCTGCGGGACGCCGATTGTCATCACCGATGCGGGCGGCGCGCGCGAGGTCGTCACCTCACCCGATGCCGGCGTGATCGTGGGCCGCAATTGCCGCGCTCTTCGCGAAGGCATCGAACTCGTGACTGGCCGCCCGCGCCCTGCTCAGGACGTAGCCGCCACGGTTTCACGCTTCAGCTGGTCGGCGAACGGCAAGGCGCTCGCCGAGCATTTCGACAGCTTAATCTGAGAAGACGCTGTCCCCTGCAGGAGGGTCAGGACATCCGCCCTGACCCTTACCTACACCAGCCCGCGGGCCTTCTTTTCCTGCTGATCCAGCACGGTTTCAGTCGGCACGAAGCTGTCGCTCGTCACACCGAGCCAGACGAGGATCGGCGCGGCCATGTAGACCGAGCTGTAGGTACCCACGAACAGGCCGAGCGTGATGCCCGCCACCATGCCGAAGAGGCTGGCGGGGCCGAACAGCAGCAGCGGCAGCAGGGCGACGAACAGCGTGAGCGAGGTCATCACGGTACGCGCCAGCGTCTCGTTGACCGACAGGTCGAGCAGCTCGGGCAGCGGCATCTTGCGGAACTTTTTCAGGTTCTCGCGGATGCGGTCGTAGACCACGATTGTGTCGTTCAGCGAATAGCCGATGATGGCGAGAATCGCGGCGATGATCTGCAGGCTGAATTCGAGCTGGAACAGCGCGAACATGCCAAGCGTCAGGCTGACGTCGTGGAACAGCGCGAACAGCGCGCCCACGCCGAATTGCCATTCGAAGCGGATCCAGATGTAAAGCGCGATAGCCGCCATTGCCGCAAGCAAGGCATAGAGCGCGGTCTGGCGGAATTCGCCCGAGACCTTGCCCGACACGTTGTCGTTTCCGTCGAGGCGGAAGTCGGAATACTCGGCCTGCAAGGCGCGGACGATCTCGTTCGCCGCTTCCTGAGCGGCTTCCTTGTCGGCCGATATCTCATCGGACAGGCGCACTCGGATCGAGACCTGGTTGTCCTCGCCAAAGCGCTGGACGACCGGACTGCCGTAGCCAAGCGCTTCGACCTGGCTGCGCAGCTCTGTGACCGGCGCCTCTTCACTCTGGGTGAAGGTCGCACGCACTTCGAGGCCGCCGGCGAAATCGACGCCGTAGTTGAGCCCCTTGGTGGCCACCAGCGCCCAGCTCGCCGCGATCAGCAGGATGCTTACCACGAAGAACGGCACGCGCCATTTGAGGAATTTGATGTTGGTGTCGTCGGGGACGAGCTTGAGCAGTTTCATCGGTCCCGTCTCCTTACAGCGTGATGTCTTTGGGCTTGGCCGTGCGCAGCCATCCGGCGACCCACATGCGGGTCAGCGTAACAGCGGTGAATACGCTGGTGAACAGGCCGATCACCAGCACCACCGCAAAGCCGCGGACCGGGCCGCTGCCGAACAGGAACAGCAGCACGCCGGCGATGAAGTTGGTGATGTTGGCGTCGTAAATCGCGCGGCTCGCTTCCTTGTAGCCGTTCTCGACCGCCGCGATCACTCGCCGCCCGCGCTTTCGCTCTTCGCGTATGCGTTCGTTGATCAGCACGTTGGCGTCCACCGCCGCACCGATCGTCAGCACGAAGCCCGCGATCCCGGGCAGCGTCAGCGTGGTGTTGAGCGCGGCCATGATGCCGAGCAGCATGGCCACGTTGATGACCAGCGCGACCGTGGCATAGACACCGAAGCGGCCATAGCTCGCGATCATAAGCACGATGACCAGCGCCGAGCCGACCGCCATGGCCAGCATGCCGCGCTTGATCGAATCCGCGCCGAGGTCGGGACCGACCGTGCGCTCCTCGATCACCGCAAGGTCGACCGGCAGCGCGCCCGAACGCAGCGAAATCGCCAGCGCGTTCGCCGCTTCCACCGTGAAGCCGCCCGAAATCTGCGCCGACCCGCCACGGATCGGCTCGTTGATGTTGGGTGCCGACAGCACCTGCCCGTCAAGGATGATGGCGAAAGGCTTGCCGACATTGTCGGTCGTCAGCTTGGCAAAGCGGCGCCCGCCGTCGGTGTCGAACTGGATGTTGACCACCGGCTCGTTGGTCTGCGGATCGAAGCTCTGCTGAGCGCCGGTGAGGTTGTCACCGCGGATACCGCCCAAGCGGCGCACGGCGAGCGAGTTGCCGGCGAAATCGCTGGTTTCCGCGTAGGGGAAGATTTCCGAACCCGGAGGGGCAAGGCCCTGCTGAACATCACTCGGCAGCGCGTTCTGGTCGACCAGCTTGAATTCGAGCTTGGCGGTCTGGCCCAGCAGCGCTTTCAGCTGCTCGGGATCCTGCAGGCCGGGGACCTGCACCACGATACGCGTATCGCCCTGGCGGATGATGGTCGGCTCGCGCGTGCCCAGTTCGTCGATACGCTTGCGCACGACTTCGGTGGCGCTTTCCATCGCGTCGCTGACCGCCTGGTCGATACCCTCGGCGGTCGGGGTGAGGATCATGCGGTTGCCGTCTTCGACCGTCAGGTCCCACTCGCGCACGAGGCCGTTGCCGTTGATCGAGGGCAGCATGAGTTCGCGCGCCCGGTCGACCTGGCTGGGATCGTCGAGGATGAAGCTGAGGCGACCGCCGCGGGTCGACACGTCGCCGATGCGGATACGCGGTTCGGCGCGGCGCATCAGGCCGCGCACGTTCTCTTCCATGTTCTCGAGCCGCTGGCTGGCGACCTGCGAAGCGTCGGCTTCGAGCAGGATATGGCTGCCGCCGGCAAGGTCGAGGCCTAGGTTGACCATCGGCTGGGGCAGCGCATCGGGCCAGCGCACGCTGGTGGCCGACAGCAGCGAAGGCAGCGCGGCAAACACGCACAGGCCGGTAATCAGCCAGAGCCAGACCTTACGCCAGGTGGGGAAATCGAGCATGGAAGACGGTGTCCCTTGAACCGAAATGCGGGTCTTAGTCGTTCGCGGCCGGCTTGCTGCGCGAGGACAGCACTTCACCGATCGTGTTGCGGACGGCCTTCACGGTCATGCCCTTGGCGATCTCGACATGGACGAAATGCTCTTCGACCTTGGTGATCTTGCCGACGAGGCCGCCTGCGGTCACGACTTCGTCGCCCTTGTTGAGGCCGGCCACACGCTCGCGGTGCTCCTTCTGCTGACGCATTTGCGGGCGCAGGATGAGGAACCAGAGAATGAGCAGCATGCCCAGCGGCAGGATCCAGCCCGTCCAGGCGGGCGGTTCGGCTGCGGCACCGGCGGCGGCAAGGATATCGATCATCGTTCGGGATACCTGTGAGATAAAAGTGTCTGCAAGAAGTCCCGCAATTGGGTGCGCCGAGCGCGCTGTTCAAGCCACGCCGACCCCTCCCGACCACGAAAGTGCGGCGCGGTTAGCAGCAATGCGTGACCGGGGCAACGAAATGGGTGCGATGCGCGCTTGCCATGCACAGGAGTGCGCCCTATAGGGCCGCCTCCACTGGTTTCGGGATGTAGCGCAGCCTGGTAGCGCACCATACTGGGGGTGTGGGGGTCGCTGGTTCGAATCCAGTCATCCCGACCAGTGGTTTTCCCTTGCTATCGGTGTCGAGCGCGCCCGCCTTGCAGCGGACCAAGACAGCCGCCCCAAGCGCAATTCCTGCCGGAAGCGCGACCAGCATAGGTGCTTCCTGAACCATCCGGCACCCCCAAAAAAAGGTTAATTTGCGATTATGTCGCCCCAGGCGACAGGGCGCAGACGTGAACGCTGTTTTTCAAATATTTACAGCATCTTAATACGGATACTTATGACAATTTATTACGAAGTTAGCCCTCTGCCGCGCTAACTTCTGCCTGCATCGCCGACTCCCTCGCACATCGTTGGATTCCTGCGATTTTCTCGCGCGATCTTAAAGGTTCGATAACCATGTCCGTTTAGTGCGCCGGGCATGACCTACGCATTTTCACGTATTTCACGTTTCTCGGCCGCAGCGATTGCCGGGGTTTCCTTCGTACACGCCCCCCTCGCCCACGCAGGCGGTGTGAGCGCCGGGACCCTGATCGAGAACACCGCCTCCGCCTCTTACGAAGGCGGGTCCGGAACCGTCACGGTGCCTTCCAACACGGTATCGGTCAAGGTGGATGAGCTGCTCGACGTAACCGTGACATCGCTCGATTCCGGGCCGGTGACGACGGCGCCTGGCTCGGAAGTGCTGACCTTTGAAATCACCAACACGGGCAATGGCCCCGAAGCCTACACGCTGACGGCGAATCCGGCCGTCGCGGGCAACGATTTCGACACGACGATCGACGGTATCGCCGTCGATACGAACGGCAACGGCACCTACGATCCGGGGGTCGACGAAATCCTCACCGGACCGGAAACAACCTCCGAACTCGACGCCGACGAAAGCCTTACCGTATTCGTCCTCGTGACCGTGCCTTCCGGGGTATCGGACACCGACTCCAGCGATGTCGATCTTCTGGCGGAAGCCGTCACCGGAACGGGGGCGCCAGGGACCGTCTTCGCCGGACAGGGCACCGACAGCAGCGACGCCATCGTCGGCGCGACGGGGGCGGACGCCAACTCAGCGGGGTCGCTGGTCGTTTCGATCACCGACGTCGATCTGACCAAGTCGGCCAGCGTGCTCGATCCCTTCGGAGGGACTGGCATCGTGCCCGGCGCGACCATCACCTACACCATCGTCGCCGAAGTGACCGGCAGCGGTTCTGTGACCGATCTGGTCGTCACGGACGCCGCACCCGACGACACCACTTACGTCGCCGGCACGCTGACGCTGGACGGCGCAGCCCTGACCGATGCGAGCGACACCGACGAAGGCGAGGCCGATGCGATCGGAATTACGGTCGATCTCGGCATGGTCGCCGGCGGCACGACCCACACGGTCACCTTCGACGTAACCATCGACTGATTGTTAACTTTAAGCGCAATGGAATTGTAAAATGGCATTTTTTGCAAAACTCTTCGCACCGTTTCTAGCCTTGGCGGCGACCGCTGCGCCGCTGGCGGCGCAGGATTCCGCCATGACCCTCAAGGGCGACGTGATGCTGGAGCAGACAGTCGCCGACGAGACCGGAAACACCACCGTCCGGCTGGTCGAACCGAACACCATCGTACCGGGCGACCGGTTGGTGTTCGGCACGGAGTATGCCAACACCAGCGCCGAGACGGTCGAGAATTTCGTCGTGACCAATCCGCTTCCCGCCGCCGTCCGGCTGGCGGAAGATGCGTCCGCAGACCTGATCGTCTCGGTCGATGGCGGCTCCGACTGGGGCCAACTCTCGCAGCTTTCGGTGATGGGCGAAGACGGCACGAGCCGTCCCGCCTCGCACGCCGACGTCACTCATGTCCGCTGGACACTCGCCCGGGTCGCAGCCGGCGAGACCGGACGCTTGGAATACCCGGCCGTCATTCGCTGATCGGTCCGGTTTAGCCGCCAGGCCTTGCGGGCGGAAGGGGAAACGCAGGGCATCGTGAAAGGAAACAGAAAATGAAACGCTCCAAGCAATTGCTGGGCGCGGTCAGCAGCACTGCGCTCATTGCCTTCAGCGCCAGCCCGGCGTTCGCTGCCGGTACAACGGCTGGCAATTCGATTACCAACAACGTGTCGGTGTCCTTCGATGTCGGCGGCGTGACGCAGACCGCGGTGACCGATTCGGATACCTTCACGGTCGACCGCGCCATCGATGTCGTGGTGGACTTTGCTGGCACTGGCAACACGTCGGTCTCGCCGGGTGAAAGCGACGTCGAGCTGGCCTTCGATGTGACCAACTCGTCGAACGATGTCCTCGACTTCAACCTGGCCGCCGCGCTTAACGCGGGCACTTCGGCCAACATCGCGAACTTCGAAATCTATCTCGATAGCGATGGCGACCGCACGCTGAGCGCCGCCGAACTGGCAGCCGGCCCGATCACCTCGCTCGACGATGTGGCCGCCGACGAAACGGTCGAAGTCATCGTCATCGCCGACATTGGCCTGGGCGCAGGCGATGGCGACACATTCGACGTCGTGCTGACCGCAACGGCCCTCGACAGCGCGGGCACCGCCCTTACGCAGAACACGGGGGCCAACACCGCCGGTGAGGACACGGTCTTTATCGACGGAGCCGGCACGACCGACAGCAACCGCGACGCCGCCTTCTCCGACGTCGGCACCTATGAAGTAGCCGGTGCGCAGATGTCGGTCGCCAAGTCGAGCAGCATCATCTCGGACCCGGTCAACGGCACCACCAATCCGAAAGCCATCCCTGGCGCAACGATCGAGTACTGCATCGTCGTGTCCAACGCTGCTGGCGCTGCCACGGCGACCGATGTTGCCGTGAACGACGTTCTGCCGGCCGATGTCAGCTACCTGTCGAGCTTCGGCATCTACGTAGACGGCGATGGCAGCTGCGCGAGCGGATCGCGGGGCGACACCGGCGGAACGCCGACCGCTTCCT
Organism: Qipengyuania flava; assembly: GCF_019448255.1. Lineage (NCBI taxonomy): Bacteria > Pseudomonadati > Pseudomonadota > Alphaproteobacteria > Sphingomonadales > Erythrobacteraceae > Qipengyuania > Qipengyuania flava. The sequence goes on along the minus strand of NZ_CP080410.1, from coordinate 1,258,372 downwards.
ACAACAGCACGGATCATGAGATCGATGCGGCCCTGAGCGATGTCGCGGCCTCCGGCCAGCGTTCGGTCTATTTCCGCGTAACGATCGACTGATCGACACAGCTTCCTTCCGAAAGCTGTGAGTTTCCGCTTTCCTTTCCGGCTTTTGGCAGCAGCGCTCTTCGTAGCGTTGCTGCCGATTGTCGTGTCTGGCGCGGAAACCCGTGCGCAAACGGTCGACAACATCGCGCAAGCCAGCTGGACCTTCGACGGCAAAGAATACTCCGGCGTTTCCAACCTGGTGTCGCTCGAAATCGATCGCACCGATCCCATAATAACCGTCTATCGCCCTACCCCCGGCCCCGGGACGGGCATTGCTTACCGCCCTCCCCTGTGTGGGCCGGACAGCGATCCGCTGGCCGGGGCACTCGCGCAGGCACCGGCATCGCAGACCGGTGCTGCGCAGACGGGGCTCGACCCAAGTCGCATCGTCACGGCCGTGGTGGAAAACGCGGACAAAGTGGCACCGGGCGGGTCAATCGTCTTCGAAGTCATCGTGCACCCCGCCAATGTCGATCCCGAGGCCATCGACCGGCTGGACGTGACGATCCGCAGCAGCGCGGGTGACCGCGAAAAGCTGACCATTTTCGAGACGGGCGAGAACACGGGCACCTTTGTGGGCCAGATCGTGACCCACCGCACGCCTCCTGCACCCACGGAGCTCGATTGCCGCCTCGGGGTGATCGATGGCGGGACCATCGATATCGAAGTTTCGCCGCCGGGCAGCCCGCGCATTATCATCAGCGCCAACGTGAACGTCCTGGCCGACCCTTTCGGGGTCGTCTTCGACAGCGAAACGGGGGAAGAAGTCGACGGCGCGCGCGTGACCCTGGTCGATGCGGTGACCGGCCAGCCGGCCACGGTGTTCGCGGAAGACGGCCAGACCGCCTGGCCGTCCTCGGTCATCTCCGGACAGCCGATCACGGACGGGGCAGGCAACGCCTACCCCATGAACGCCGGGGAGTTCTGGTTCCCACTGACGGCTCTTGGCGGCTACCGCCTGGTCGTCGAACCACCCGCACCCTATTCGGCCCCCTCCGTCGCGACGCCGCAGCAGCTCGAGACGGTACTGCGACCGGACGGGACGGACTATGTCGTCACCGCCGGTTCGTTCGGTGATCGCTTCGACCTTGTCGACCAGACCCCGCTCCGGATCGACATTCCGGTCGACCGCCCGGGCCTGACCGTCAACCTTACCAAAACAGCCTCTCGCGCCTCGGCCGAACCCGGCGATGTTGTCTTTTACACGATCACGGCGCGCAACGTGGACAGCCGCGCCAAGCGGGACGTGGTGCTCGTCGATACGCCGTCGCGCTGGCTGCGCCTGCGCCGCGACACCGTGCGCATCGACGGCGAGCCTGCCGGCGACGCTGCCACCCCATCGGCGGACGGGCGCACGCTCACCATCGCGCTCGGCGATATCGAGGCGGGCCAGGCCCGCAAAGTCACTTATGCCATGCTGGTGCGGCCCGATGCGCCTCCGGGTGATGCGGAAAACCGTGCTACCGCGCGCGATTCCCTCGGCCGGGAGACAACGACGGGCACCAGTGTCGAGATCGAGCGTGAGGCTATTGCCAACCGCATGACGATCATCGGCCGCGTGACCGCAGGTGACTGCTCGCAGACCGCCGGCCGCGTGGGCATCCCCGGCGTGCGCGTCATGCTGGAAGACGGCAGCTTCGCGCTGACCGATGCGGAGGGACGCTATCATTTCGAGGGTGTCGTACCCGGCACGCACGTCGTCCAGGCCTCGCCCATGACGCTGCCAGAAGGCGGCCGCTTCGTGGACTGCCACCGCGACACACGCAGCGCCGGCAGCGCCATCTCGCGCTTCGTCATCGGCCAGGGCGGCTCGCTTGCTGTCGCCGATTTCCACGCCCGCATCCCCGCCGACGCTCTGCCCGCCATCGAGCAGAGCAAGCCGCTCGATGACTCCAATCCGGAAGGCCCCACCCGCGAGACGGCCGCCCCCGAGGCAGACCGCGCTCCTGCGACCACCGACTGGATTGCCATGGGAGACGGCGAGGACGGCTTCCTGACGCCGGAAATCGGCCACAACCCGCGCGCGCCTGCCGTTCGCGTGGCCATCCGCCACCGCAAGGGCCAGAAGGTAGTGCTGCGTGTCGATGGCGAAGAAGTCAGCGGACTGAATTTCGAGGGTACGCGCGAGCCGGAAAAGGGTCGCTACGCGGTCAGCCTGTGGCGCGGCGTCCCGCTGGAAAACGCGCGCACCGTTCTCAGCGCCGATGTCATCAACAGCTTCGGCGAAGTCGGCAAGACGTTCGAGCGCGAAGTGTTCTTCACGACCCAACCCGCCAAGGTCGAACTGGTCCCCGAACTTTCCAACCTCGTCGCCGACGGGCGCACGCGGCCGGTGATCGCCGTGCGTGTTCTCGACCGCAACAACCGCCCGCTTCGCGAAGGCGTGGCCGGCGAGTTTACCCTGAGCGCGCCTTACCAGAGCGCCGAACAGCTCGAGCGCCAGCAGCTCAGCCAGCTAACTGGCCTCGCCCCGGCCTCGGCCCGCTGGACCGTCAAGGGCAACGACGGCATCGCGCTTATCGAACTCGCACCGACCATGGTCAGCGGCTCGCTGCGGCTGACCTTCCGGTTCAATGATGGCGAGATCCAGCGCGAGCAGCAGTTGGAAGGCTGGATCGAGCCCGGCGATATCGAATGGACGGTAATCGGCCTCGTGGAAGGGTCCGTTGGTGCACGCACGGTGGCCGACGCGATGGAGCGCGATGGGCGCTTCGACAGCGATCTTGGCGACGAGGCACGCGTGGCGCTCTACGCCAAGGGCCGCGTGCTCGGAAAGTACCTCGTCACCCTCGCCTACGACAGCGCCAAGCAGGCCGACGACCAGCGCATTCTCGGCACGCTCGATCCCGATGCCTACTACACGGTCTTCGGCGATGGCTCGAGCCGCCGGTTCGACGCCGCATCGCGCGAAAAACTCTATGTCCGCATCGAAACCGCGACCTTCTACGCCCTCTACGGCGATTTCGAGACCGGTTTCGACCAGACCCGGCTTGGCCGCTACAACCGGACCGCCACCGGCGTGAAGGCCGAAGCGCGGCTCGGCAAGGTCCGCGCGCAGGGCTTTGCCGCCGAAATCGCCACGCGTTTCCGGCGCGACGAAATCCAGGGCGCGGGCATTACCGGCCCCTACGCGCTTTCGAGCCGCGCCATCGTCGCCAACAGTGAACAGGTCACGCTGGAAGTGCGTGACCGCTTCCGTTCGGAGATCATCGTCTCCAGCCGCGAGCTGGTGCGCTTTATTGACTACGATATTGACCTGCTCTCGGGCACCATCACCTTCAAGCAGCCGATCCTGAGCCGCGATTTCGACCTCAACCCGCAGTTCATCGTGGTCGAATACGAAGTCGACAGCCTCGCCGACGGCAAGCTCAACGCAGGCCTCCGCGCCGAGTGGTCGAGCAAGGGCGACGCCTTCCGCGTCGGCGCGACGGCCGTCACCGACAAGGGCGACGGTGCGCGCACCACCATGGGCGTGATCGACGTTCGCGCGCGTGTTGGCAGCCACACCGAGATCCGCGGCGAAGTGGCCGCCAGCCGCCGCAGCGGGACGGTTTCGACCGGATGGCTGGTCGAAGCCCAGCACCAGACCGGTTCGCTCGATATCATCGCCTACGCCCGTTCGCTCGACGCCGACTACGGGGTAGGCCAGCAGAACGGTGCCGAACTCGGTCGCCGCAAGCTGGGCGTCGATTCGCGCCTCAAGCTGAACGACAAACTCTCGGTCGTTGCCAGCCTGTGGCAGGACGACAGCCGCACCGACCCCGGTCGCCGCCGGGCAGCGCAGGTCCAGCTGGGCTACACGACGCAAAAGACCGATCTGCGGATCGGCATCAGCCACTTCAACGATCGCCTCGCCGATGGTTCGCGCAACAGCTCGACCGTCCTCGAAGGCGGCGTCACCCAGCGCCTGTTCGACAACAAGCTCGAACTGAGCGCCTCGACCAGCATCGCGCTGGACCAGGCGGAATCGGTCGATCTTCCGGCTCGTCATCGCTTCGGCGCGCGCTTTGCGCTGACGGAAAGCGTGCGACTGATCGGCGTCTACGAGATCGCCGACGGAGCCGACATCGACGCGCGGACGATCAAGGCCGGCTTCGAAATCACCCCATGGACCGGCGCCAAGGCAGTGACCACGCTTGGCAAGCAGGACATTGGCGAGGCGGGCAACCGATCCTTCGCCGCTTTCGGCCTCAGCCAGTCCTTCGCGATCTCGCAGAACCTTACCGTGGACGCCACTCTGGACGGCAACCGCACCCTTGGAGGCGGTGGCCCCACCAGCGATATCGTCAACCCCGCGCAGCCCGTCGCCAGCGGCGGCCAGTTCGGTCCGGGCGGCACGGCGTTCGAGGATTTCACCGCGGCAACACTCGGCCTTGCCTGGCGCAAGGACCGCTGGAGCGCGACCGCCCGCGCCGAGTACCGCGACGGCGAATTCGCCGACCGCAAGGGCGTGACCGTCGGCGCGATCCGCCAGCTCGGCGAAGGCAGCATTGTCGGCAGCGGTTTCACCTGGACCGAGGCCAAGGCCGAAAACGGCACACGCACCGAAATCGCCGATGCGGCGATCGCGCTGGCGCATCGTCCCGCCGGAGCGGCCTTTGCCTTTCTCGGCAAGCTCGAATTCCGCAGCGACACGGTGACCGGCGCGGTAGCGGGCGAAACCGGGCCTGCCGGGCGCACCGCGCTGCTGGTCGATGGCGATGCGAGCTCGCGCCGACTGATCGGCAGCCTCTCCACCAATTTCTCGCCGAACGGCCGCGATGCCAATGATCGCCTGGTCCGCCGGCACGAATTTGGCCTCTTCCTCGGCGTACGGCACAATTTCGACCAGTTCGAGGGCTTCGATTACGCGGCGACCACGCTGATGGCCGGTCTCGATGCGAAGATCGGCCTCGGCGAGCGCTTCGAAATCGGGGCACGCGGCACCGTCCGCACGGGGATCGAAGACGGCGTGACCAGATTCGCCTTCGGACCGCATATCGGTTTTGCTCCAAGCAAAGATGCGCTGGTAACCGTCGGCTACAACATCGACGGTTTCCGCGACGAGGATTTCTCGGCCGCGCGCGAAACGGACAAGGGCTTCTTCGCTTCGGTGCGTATCAAGTTCGATGCCGGAAGTTTCGGCTTCCTTGGTTTGAGCCGGCATTAAGCCGGTGCTACCCATCTCCTTCAACCTAACCGGCTGTTAACCATGTTTTTCTATTCGACAAGCATGACCCAGGCCGATCCTCTCGTATCGAGCGCAATCGTGCGCGCAGCGCGGTTGCTGGTTCTGCTTTGCGCTGCCATTCTCGCTGCACCGGCCATTGCCCAGACGACGACCACCTATACCAACACGACTACAGGCACCATCAGCGGAACAACGACTTGCACCGCGCCGCTGGTGCGCAATTTCACCGTCGGCAGCAGCTTTACCGTTGCCGATGTGAATTTGGGCGTTCTGGCTACTCATTCCTGGCGCGGCGACATAAGGATCACGCTCCAGGCACCTGACGGGACGCGCGTTCAGCTTGTTGACGGCGATCCTTCGGGCGGCGCCAACATAAGCGGCGACAATTTCAACGTCCTGCTGGACGACAGCGGTACGCAAACGGTCAACACGGACACGGGCACGACCAGTCACTCGTCGACGGCGCCGCCTTACCAGCACACCTTCGTTCCGAACGCGCCCCTATCGGGCTTTTCGGGGCTCGACAGCGCCGGGACCTGGCGGCTCGAGATTTGCGACACCTACCCAAGCGCCGACGACGGCTCCTTCCGGCGTGCAGACCTTTCCCTGACCTCGGTCCCTGCAAATTTTGCGGACCTATCGCTGTCGAAAGCAATCGTAAGTTCGGATCCTGTCAACGGCGGGATTGTCAGCTACCAGCTGACTGTCACCAACTCCTCGCCGTCCACACAGACCGCGACAGGCGTTACGGTGCAGGACAGCCTTCCCGCTTCGCTCACTTTCGTCTCCTCATCCGGGGCGGGCAGCTATTCGTCCACCAGTGGTGTATGGACTGTGCCCGATCTCGCTCCGGGTGACAGCGCGACGATCAACCTGACCGCTGAAATCTCGGCTTCGGCTGGAACGGTGATCACGAACACGGCCGAGATTTCGACAAGCGGCGTGACCGATAGCGATTCCACTCCGGGAAACGGAGCGACAAGCGAAGACGACTACGACAGCGCCAGCCTGACCGTGCAAACCGGACGGGTCGCCGGCATTGCGCCGACGCTCAACTGCCTGAACGGTTCGGGTCTGTTCGACTGGGACGACCCTTCGGTGAGCTGGACTGCCGGCAGCACGAGCGGGCAGTATGCTCTGGGCAGCTTCGGTCAGATCGATTTCAGCCTGTCGAACGACGGTGCCTATATCAACAACGCGACGTTCGGCGGGCAATCGCCGACCCAGCAAAGCGTCTTTACGGGCGGGCTGTCTCCGGCCGAGGAAAGTCTTGGGATCCTGTCGAATCAGGCCAGCCAGAGCGGCGCCGTCACCGTGACGATTTCCCTGCCCCGCGCGTTCGACGGGCTGCAATTCACGATTTTCGATGTCGATTACGGCGCCAACCAGTTTGCCGACCGGGTCGTGGTCACCGGCAGCTCGAGCGGATCGACCATCCTGCCGACCCTGACCAACGGCAATACCAACTACGTTTCGGGAAACGAGGCGTTTGGCGATCTGGCCGCAGACAGCGACAGCGGACGCGGCAATCTCGTCGTCACCTTTTCCGGCAAGGTCGATACCGTGGTCATCACATACGGCAATCACAGCGCCGCGCCGGCCGATCCCGGCCAGCAGGGCATCGCAATCCACGACATCGCCTATTGCCTCCCGTATACGACCCTTAGCGTGACGAAGATCAGCTCGATCATTTCCGACCCGGTAAATGGCTCGAGCAACCCCAAGGCCATTCCGGGAGCGCTAGTGGAATACCTGATCACCGTAAGCAACAACGGTGACGAGCCGACTGACGCTGATACGGTTGCCGTTGTAGACAACGCTCCTGTAGACGCAAAAGTCTGCTTAAATGAACTAGGTGGCGCTGGGACAGGGCCGATCTTGTTCGACGTTGGGAGCCCATCTTCGGGACTCACTTACTCCTACGGAAGCCTCAGTGATACGACTGACGATCTAGAATTTTCGTCTGACAATGGGGCGACATGGGGGTATTCCCCGAGCTTGGATGTCGATGGTTGCGACAGTGCGATCAGCGACTTTCGAGTGCGACCAAGCGGGCAGTTGTTGCCCTCTTCCTCCTTTAGCCTCCGTGTACGGTTGGTCGTCATGTAGATCTTCAGGAAGCTAGGTTGACGGTGCGGAAGGCAGGTTCGACACATGCCTTGCAGTTTGCCACAAGAAGACCACGCCGCGTCGAACGACGAAAGCTGTAGGGAGGCTCGATAGAGCGGACGCCCAGCTGCTGCATGTTTGCAAGCGCTGTTCGGCGCAGGCAGGGGTCTCACTCTCCAAGTGGGATTTCCGTACCCTGCTGGGCCATTGCGGCGAGCACGTTTTGCTGCGTGCGCGCAGGGTCGGTGCGTGACGCCGATGCCCACAATCCTGCAATATCGTCGCGCGTGTAAAGCCGCCCATTTGCGATCACCGCGGCAGGCTGGCGCAGCACTGCAATATCCGCAAGCGGGTCGCCTTCAACCAGCAACAGGTCTGCCCGCTGTCCCGGTGCAATCTGACCAGCCGTTTGGTCCGCTGCGAGGATCCGTGCCGGCAAGATCGTGGCCGCGCGCAGAACGGCGAAGGGCTCGAGCCCGGCCTCCATCAGGAAGTCGAGCTCGTCGTGCAGTGAAACGCCTGGGATATTGGTCGCAATCCCGGCGTCCGAACCCGCCACGATCAGCGCACCTTCTTCAGCCAGCATGCCGGTGAAGCGCCGGTAGAACCCCGCATCGGCCTTGGCGCGCTCCGCGTCTTCGTTCGACCAGCGTTCGAATTGCTCGGTCTCGGTCGCGCCGATGAAGGGGTTCAGCCGGTCGGTGCCCTCGCGAGAAAGGTGCGCGCCCTTCGTGTCAGCGATCCGGGCGAGGTTTTCGAAAGCGATCAACGTCGCGTCGACCGGCACTCCCGATGCAGCGATGCGGCGCGCAAGCTCACGCGCGGCATCCTCATCCTGCCGATTGCGCAGCCCGTGCCACACGATCGATTCCACATGCTCGATGGTCTCGAAACCGGCTTTGAGAGAGAACTCGAAGGGAATCGCAAAGGGGCGCGTTGCCGGCACGCCCTCGGCCCGCGGCCCTTCCGCCGTATGCCCGGTGACCGGCATACCCAGCGCTTGTGCCTCGGCGAGGATGGCCTCGAACGGCTCCCGCCCGAGGTTGGAATAGACCTTCACCCGTCCAAAGCCCTGCGAGTGCTGCCAGCGCACCGCCGCGCGCGCGGCCTCCGCATCCTCGACGATCTGGTGGTTGAGCTGCGCGTTGGGGCCGGGACTGTTGAGGATGGGCCCGGTGGTGACAAGGCGCGGGCCGGCAAGCTCGCCGCGCTCGATCCGTTCGCCCATCGCAAGCAGGAACGGCATGCCGGACATGTTGCGGACCGTGGTTACGCCGTTTGCGAGATAAGCGCCAAGTTCGGCCTCGTCCCAGACATGGACGTGCATGTCGACGAGGCCCGGCATCAGCGTATGACCTGCGCCATCGACAATGCGGGCACCTTCCGGCGTGTCCACTTCGCCGACCGGGCCCACAGCCGTGATCACGCCGCCCTCGACCAGCACCGCCTGCCCGTCCAACTTGCGGGGCTCCTCTCCGCTCAGTTCGAGTATGGTCGCGCCGATGATCAGCGTTGGCGGCGCTGCGTCCTGTGCAGCAGCCTGAGGTGCCAGCGCAGCCATACACGCTGCGAGGAATGCAGTTGCGATTCGCTTCATCATACGCCCTCCGTTTCGCAGGGGCTAACAGGCGGCCACCGGGCGAACAACGAAGCCACGGATCGGCCCTTTACGCGCCATTTTCCTACACGAACCGATTTGGTTATCCTCCGATGGATCGCAAACCGGAGACGCCCTATGCCGCTACTCGAATCGCTCGTTGGCCCCATCGCCTCGCTGCTCGACAAGATCATCCCCGACAAGGAAGCCCGCGCCCGCGCCAAGCTGGAGCTCCTCGCGCTCGAAGGCACGCAGGAACTCGACCGGATCGAAGCGCGCCTGTCGGCCATCGTTGCCGAGGCAAAAAGCGGTGACCCGTGGACCAGCCGCGCGCGCCCCAGCTTCCTCTACGTTATGTATGCGCTGATCCTGTTCAGCGTGCCAATGGGCGTGATCGCGGCCTTCGATCCCATCACTGCCCGCGCCATCGGCGGCGGCATGACCGCCTATCTCGCTGCCCTGCCCGAACCGCTCTATGCGCTCTTCGGCACGGGATACCTCGGCTACACCGCCGCGCGCCAGTGGGGCAAGGTGAAGGGCGTGGAACGCTAACGCCTGCCGGCGACCGCCCTCACCTGCCGCCTTGCGCTTGCGCCGCGATGCATGCCATCACCGAGGCAAGCGCAAGGACAGGACAGGGGGTCGCCCATGCTGAAGTTTCTCATCGCGGGGCCACTCCTCGCAGCAGCCGCCACAACGCCGCTATTGGCCGAGGAGACTAGCGAACCGGCCACGGAGGCCACGCCGGAACTGCGCGTTATCGCGCCCCACCCGCTCGAAGGGTGCGAAAAGAAGCGCCGCAAGCTCACGTGCCGGCCGATGCAGAGCCATTCGGGCTTCATCTTCACCACCAATCTGCGCAACAGCGGGCGCACGCTGCAATACCAGATCAGCGCGATGTCGCGCCTGCTGGAAAACGCGGAGTTCACCGCCGACTACGAGCCGCGCGTGCGCGACCATCTCGAACGCAGCCTGCCCATGATCGCCGCACTGATCGGCTGGGAGCCCGGCAGTCCCGAAAGCGAGGCGCTGCTTGCAAGGGCTCGCCAGGCCCTCGCGGATACCGAGATTTCGGCGACGATGAAGCTTCGCCAGGAAGGCCAGGACTATCTTGAGTTCCTCGCGGAAGGCAAACGAGCGTTCGAAGGCGGTGCGATTTACGCCACGCGCGACCGGATCATGAATTCCTATAGCGTTTACATCGACAAGCCCGGGTATGAGCACAAGCGATGACCCAGACCGTCTTCGTCCTCAACGGCCCCAACCTCAACCTGCTCGGCACGCGCGAGCCGGAGATTTACGGCTCGGACACGCTAGCTGATATCGAGGCTGCACTTACCGAGCAGGCGAAGGCGCTCGGCCTTGCAATCGATTTCCGCCAGACCAACCACGAAGGCGTGCTGGTCGACTGGCTGCACGAAGCGCGCGCCGCGGGCGCCAAAGCGGTCCTCCTGAACGCGGCCGCTTATACCCACACCTCCGTCGCCTTGCTCGACGCGATCAAGGCGATCGAGCTGCCGGTGATCGAAGTCCATCTTTCTGACCCGCTGACGCGCGAGGAATTCCGCCACATCTCCTATGTCGGCATGGCCGCCGTGGATGAGGTGAAAGGCCTCGGCGCACGCAGCTATGCCGTAGCGTTGGACAAGGCCGCGGCGCTCTAAAACACGCCCTGCCCCCTTGCCCTTGGCGCTTGCGCGGAGCATAGGCGAGCCAAACAACACACAAGGGGTTCCATGGCCGATCGTAAAGGCAGCGCTGGCAAGTCCGGCATGAACGTCGACACCGCACTCGTGCGCGAGCTTGCGGAAATGCTGGGTGACACCGGGCTTACCGAAATCGAAGTCGAAGATGGCGAGCGCAAGATTCGCGTCTCGCGTGGCGGCGGCGTGGCTGTTGCCGCAGCGCCCGCACCGATGGCGGCCCCCGCCCCTGCGGCCCCGGCTGCCGCTGCGCCCGCCCCCGAAGCGCCTGCAGCCGCCGGCGCGGATACCGAAGGCGCGATCAAGTCGCCCATGGTCGGCACCGTCTACATGGCCCCCGAGCCGGGCGCAGCCGACTTCGTGAAGGTTGGCGACAGCGTGAAGGAAGGCCAGACCCTCCTGATCGTGGAAGCGATGAAGGTCATGAACCCAATCGCCGCCGACAAGGCCGGCACGGTCAAGGCGATCCTCGTCGAGAACGCCCAGCCGGTCGAATTCGACCAGCCGCTCGTCGTCGTCGGGTAATCCATGACTATTTCGCGCATATTGATCGCCAATCGCGGCGAAATCGCGCTGCGTATCCACCGCGCGGCGCATGAAATGGGCATCGAGACGGTCGCGGTGCACTCCACCGCCGACGCCGATGCCATGCACGTCCGCCTGGCCGACCATGCGGTGTGCATCGGCCCGCCGCCCGCGACCGACAGCTATCTCAACATCGCCAACATCATCTCGGCTGCCGAGGTGAGCCATGCCGATGCGATCCACCCGGGCTACGGCTTCCTTTCGGAAAACGCCAAGTTCGCCGAGATCGTCGAGGCGCACGACATCAAGTGGATCGGCCCCAAGCCCGAACACATCCGCACGATGGGCGACAAGGTGCAGGCGAAGAAGACCGCCGGCGAACTGGGCCTCCCCCTCGTCCCCGGCAGCGACGGCGCGGTGAGCGAGATCGGCGAAGCGCGCGAAATCGCTGCCGAAATCGGCTATCCCGTCATCATCAAGGCCGCCAGCGGCGGCGGCGGGCGCGGCATGAAGGTCTGCGAAAGCGAGGACCAGCTCGAAACGCTGATGAAGCAGGCCGGTAGCGAGGCGAAGGCTGCCTTCGGCGATGCCACCGTCTATATCGAGAAATACCTGGGCGATCCGCGCCACATCGAATTCCAGGTCTTCGGCGACGGCAATGGCAATGCCATCCACCTGGGCGAACGCGACTGTTCGCTCCAGCGCCGCCACCAGAAGGTGCTCGAGGAAGCCCCCTCCCCCGTGCTGGGCGAGGAAGACCGCATGCGCATGGGTGAGGTCTGCGCGCAGGCCATGCGCGACATGGGCTATCGCGGCGCGGGCACGATCGAATTCCTGTGGGAAAACGGCGAGTTCTACTTCATCGAAATGAACACCCGCCTGCAGGTCGAACACCCCGTGACCGAGGCCATCACAGGCGTCGACCTGGTGCGCGAACAGATCCGCATTGCAGCGGGCGAGGAGCTCTCGGTTGCGCAGGACGAGATCGAGTTCAAGGGCCACGCGATCGAATGCCGCATCAATGCCGAAGACCCGTGGACCTTCGCGCCGTCACCGGGCGAAGTGACCTATTACCACGCGGCCGGCGGCATGCATGTGCGCGTCGATAGCGGGCTCTACCAGGGTTACCGCATCCCGCCCTATTACGATTCCATGATCGCCAAGCTGATCGTCTACGGCCGCACCCGCGAAGGCTGCATGATGCGCCTCAAGCGCGCGCTGGAGGAAATGGTCGTCGAAGGCGTGAAGACGAGCATCCCGCTGCACCAGGAACTGCTCCAGCAGCCCGACGTGAAGAGCGGCCAGTATTCGATCAAGTGGCTGGAAGAGTGGCTGAAGACCCGCGAAGGGTGAGGCTCAGACCTTCGGCTCGCCGCGAGCGAACCATCGCATCAGGAACCGCCAGCTGAAAAGCTGGACAAGGGCGAATAGCGCCATGGCAAAACCGACCGCAATCATCATTTCCACGCGCGTGCGCGGACCGGGCGAAATCTCCTGCATCGCGGCCACGAAGAGCAACAGCACTGCGAGGAAGGTGGACATCCAGGGGTAGGCGTACAGCGCGGTCCGGCGACGGTACATGGTCGGTCCGCCGCGTAGCCAGACAGGCAGGCGCTTTCGCTTGGGCAGGCGCAGGTCGAGCCAGCGCGCGTGACCATATTGCAGCGCAAGGATGACGATCGCGACGCCGAGGCAGCCGAGAAACGTCAACGGCAGGTCAGTCAAAGGTGAACCCGGCCGCCTTCGCCTCGGCAATCACCTCTTCGCCGGTCTGGCGCGGGTGGTCGCCTTCGATGCGGCACCAGTCGGCGCGTTCGTCGACGAAGATTTCTTTCTCGATCGCATGGGTAGCAGCGGCATCGAACAGGCCAGCCGAGAAGCTGCGGTTGCCCGTCGGCAGGAAGCGGTACCACAGGTTGCTTCCGCATTTCGCGCAGAAGGCGCGCTCGGCCCATTCGCTCGACCGGTAGGCGGTGATGCTGTCTTCGCCCGAAACCTGCGCGCTGTCGCCGGTTTGCGCGGTGTAGAACGATCCGGCCCAGCGGCGACACATGTCGCACTGGCAGATCTCGATTTCGTGCTTGGGATTTTCCAGCGCGATCGTCACCGCGCCGCACAGGCAATGGCCTTCGATGCGCTCCGCCCCGCTCATAGCGGAACGCCGGGCTCGTGCTTGCTGGTGCGGATCGTGAGCGAGGTCTTCACGCTTTCCACATTGGGCGCAGGGGTAAGCTTGCTGGTCAGGAATTCCTGGAAGCTCTGTAGGTCCTTGCTGACGATCTTGATGATGAAGTCGATCTCGCCGTTGAGCATGTGCACTTCGCGTACCTCCGGAAGATCCTTCATCGCGTCCTCGAATTCGCGCAGCGCGTCCTCGGCCTGGCTCTTCAGGCTGACCATCGCAAAGACGGTGATCGAGAAGCCCAGTTTCGACGGGTCGAGATCGGCGTGATAGCCTTTGATCACGCCCTCTTCTTCGAGCGCGCGAACGCGGCGCAGGCACGGCGGAGCGGTCAGCCCCACGCGGTGCGCCAGCTCGACATTGGTGATTCGCCCCTCGTCCTGGAGTTCACCCAGCAAGCGCCGGTCGATATCGTCGAGATTGGCCATACAATAAGTCCCTGCTACCCTCACTCTTCCGGCGGGGCATCGCGAAAGTTTGGCGAAATGTTGACAACGCGATGCAGCCGTCTTGGCTAACATTATTATCTTTGCCAGCAATTGTCCCGCTTTGCAACGCGCCTCCCTTGCTCACTGGAGGTAAAGGCGCGGGTAACTATATCCCTTGTCCCTCGGCCAAGCCCCCGCGTGGCATGGGATAGTTTGCACTTTTGCACCTACACGCCGGAGACCTGATGCATTTTGACGACCGCCTTGCCACTGTGCTGCGCAACCGCGCTGCCGGCGAGCGTGCGGCCAAGACGCAGTTCCGGCAGCTGCTCGACCTGTTGGGCGAGCGGCCGCAGGCGGGCGATCCGGCGCTGAAGGCAGCGGCCTACCTGCGCCTGATCGCGCTTGCTGAAATCATCCCGACCGCCGATCGCGCGGCCATGGTGGGCGAGAACGGCTGGCGTTTCCGCAACCCCGAACTGGTCCGCTGGTTCGGCGAGGCGCATCCCTCGATTGCCGGCGCGGCGCTCTACCGGGCGCAGCTGAGCGGCGAGGAATGGGAAGAGCTGATCCCGCGCCTGCCGATCCGCGCGCGCGGTTTCCTGCGCCATCGCCGCGACCTGCCCGAAGCGGCGGTGCGCGTGCTCGACCGGCTCGGCGTATCCGACCGCGCGCTGCCCCTGCCCCCGGACCTGCCGCAGGTCGAACCGGAGCCCGTGGAAGCGCCTGTCGAGAACGACGAGCTCGGCGAGCTGGAACCGTTGATCCTGCGGCCGGCAAATGAGAACCCCTCCGAAGACATTGCCGAGCCGGCTTCTCAGGAAGAAGCAGCGCCCGAGCCAGAGCCTGTCGTCGAAGCGCAAGAGCCTCTTCCCGCCGCGGCTGCTCCGGAGAAATCCGATGGCATCCGCGCGCTGGTCGAGCGGATCGAAACCTTCCGCAAGGCTCGCGCTCCGGCTTCGGCCCAAGGCGATGCGCCCACCCTGCCCATGGCGGGGCTTGAGGACATCACGCCGCGCAAGGCAGTCGAAGCCTTTGCCTTCGGCACCAATTCCGAAGGCCGGATCGACTGGGCCGAAGGCGACATTGCACCGATGGTCATCGGCCTCGACCTGTCGCAGCGCCGCGATGGCGGCGAGCCGGGCGAGGATTTTGCCAGCGCCTTCCTCAACCGCCAGCCGGTGCGCGAAGCCGCGCTTGCGCTGCGGGGCGCAGAAGCCATCGAAGGCGACTGGATCGTCGATGCTGCCCCACGCTTCACCCGCGGCGAAGGGCGCTTCTACGGCTATGTCGGCCGCTTCCGCCGCGCGGTCGCGCCGGTCGACGACCGGGCCCAGCGCGGCGCCGACCGCCTGCGCCAGCTGCTCCACGAATTGCGCACGCCGGTAAACGCCATGCAGGGCTACGCGGAGGTGATCCAGCAGCAGGTTTTCGGGCCGACTCCGCACGAATACCGCGCGCTCGCCGCATCAATCGCCGGGGACAGCGCGCGGATCCTTGCCGGATTCGACGAGTTGGACCGCCTCGCACGGCTCGAAACGGGCGCGCTCGACCTCGAACCGGGCGAAAGCGACTTCGCCGCCATTGCCCGCACGCAATCCGAACAGCTCCAGTCGGTCCTCGGCCCGCGGGTGGCGCGTTTCGATACGGAATTCACGGACCAGCCCGCCCCGCTCGCGCTCGCAAAGAGCGAAGCCGAGATGCTCGGCTGGCGCATCCTGGCGACGCTTGCAGGCGCGACCGGTGCGGGCGAGGCCATCGCCCTGACCCTGGCGCTGGAGGACGACCAGGTCACCCTGCGCGCCCAGCTCCCTGCAAAGCTGGCCCAGGCCGAGAATGTCTTTGCATCCGAAGTCCGTTCGGGCGGCAGCACGCTCAGCTCCGGCATCTTCGGCGCGGGCTTCTCCCTGCGCCTGGCCCGTGCCGAGGCGCGCGCAGCCGGGGGTGAGCTATCACGCGTGGATGAACGCCTCGTCCTCACCCTGCCGCTCTTGACCGCTTCGGACGCCCTGCCTAGCCCAGCGGACACGCCCGATCGCGCGGCTGGCTAGGACGGACAGGCCATTCCACACGCAAACCTTCTCGACCCTCCGAAGAAACCCATAGACGTCCAGTTCGCCGATGACTTCGGCCAACGTTCGCTGCTGACCGTCGACACCGAAGAAGAATTCGAGTGGAACGACAGCTTCCGCAGCGATGGCTACGGGCTCGCCCACGTCAAATGGATCGCCAAGTTCCAGCAGTTCTGTGAAGGCATCGGGGTGTCCCCGGTCTACCTGGTCGACTGGCCCATTGCGACCGACCCGGGCTCGCAGGAAATCATCGGCGACGCTGTGGCGCGCGGTACGGCGGAAGTCGGCGTCCAACTTCATCCCTGGGTCAATCCGCCGCTCGAAGAAGAAATCTGCACGCGCAACAGCTTTGCCGGCAACCTTCCTGCAGCCCTTGAAGAAGAGAAGTTCCGCCGCCTGCGCGACGCCATCGAACAGGGGTTTGGCACCGTCCCGCGCATCTACCGTGCGGGCCGCTACGGGCTTGGCACGCAGACCGCGCGGTACCTTTCGGAAACCGGCATTGCGATCGACAGCTCAGTCCGTGCGAATTACGATTATTCGCGCTTCGAAGGCCCGGATTACAGCCATCACCCGCTGACACCCTACTGGACCGACCGCGACCGCAAACTGCTCGAACTGCCGCTGACGACCGTGTTCTGGGGCATGCTGCGCAAGCAGGGCGAACAGCTCTTCCCGCTGTCGCAGAAAATCCCGCGCCTTGGCGGCCTGCTGAGCAAGCTCGGCATGCTCGAGCGCATTGCACTGACGCCGGAAGGCGTGACGCTGGAGGAAGCGCTGCGGGGCTGTGACATCGCCATCGACGACGGCCTGCCGATCCTCGTGCTGAGCTTCCACAGTCCCTCGCTCGCGCCCGGCCATACGCCCTATGTACGCGACGAGGATGACCTCGACCGCCTCTATGACTGGCTGCGCGGTGTCTATTCCTACCTCCGCGCGCGCGAGGTCCGCCCGACGACGGTTGCGGAAATTATCGACGCGGTGCAGCTCTAGGTTGCAAGCCTGCCCGACCGGGGCTAGGCGCGCTTCTCCGCACGGCGTGGCTGGGGGCCTGTAGCTCAGTTGGTTAGAGCTGGCCGCTCATAACGGCTAGGTCGCGGGTTCGAGTCCTGCCGGGCCCACCAGGCCGGGCGTCTTGCGGAAAAATCGGTCGGGGAGTGGCGCAGCCTGGTAGCGCACTTGTTTTGGGTACAAGGGGTCGCTGGTTCGAATCCAGTCTCCCCGACCAGTTCTTTTGAGGCGAGGCGGGACTGCGCCGAGCACGGGAGGCACCCGGATTGACCAGCCCGAAGACCTCCGCCTCCCCCACCATCGACCCGCGCCTGATCTGGGCCATCGCTATCCCTGCAATGGTGACCAATGTCGCCACCGCGCTGATCGGCGTGGGCGACATGTGGATCGTGGGACGCCTCGGCGATGCGCCGACGCAGGGCGCCGTGGACGTGGGCGCGAAACTGTTTGCCGCGCTGTTCACCGTGATGAACTTTCTCAAGACAGGGACCACCGGCCTCGTCGCCCAGGCGGGAACGCGCGAGGGGCGCGAGGCGCAGGCGGCGGTCCTGATCAAGGGCGTTACCGTGGGCCTTGCGATCGCCGCGCTGCTGTTGCTGTTTAAGCCCCTGCTGCTGCCCTTCCTGCTTGGCGCGCTGGGCGCGGAAGGCGATGTGCGCGGCGCGGCCCGTATCTACGCCGATATCCGCTACTGGAGCGCGCCGGCGGTGATGGCCAATTTCGCGCTGGTCGGGTTCCTGATCGGCCGTCGCCGCATGCGCGAGGTGCTGGTGATCGAGGTCGCCTACAACCTCCTCAACGTCGCGCTGGGCCTTTGGCTAACGCTCGGGCTCGGCTGGGGCATTGCCGGGATCGGCTGGTCGAGCTTCATCGCCGAATACGCCAAGCTTGCCGCGACCACCGCGCTGATCTGGGTCATTGCAGGCAAAGAGATCGCCGCAGCTCTGAAGGCGGGTGCCGGCCTTTCGCTCCGCGCGCTCAAACCCTTCCTCTCGGTCAACCGCGACCTGTTCCTGCGCACGGTCGTGCTGATGGTCGCGATTGGCGCGCTGACCCGCGTGGGGGCGGAACAGGGGCCGGTGGTGCTCGCCGCAAACGGGATCATCTACCAGCTCTTCATCCTCTCCTCGCTGCTGCTCGACGGGTTCGAGAACGCCGCCCAGGTGCTCAACGGCGAGCGCGCGGGCGACGGCGACCGGGACGGCTTTTCCGCTTACATCCGGGCGATCCTGTGGCGTTGCCTTGGCGTGGCGATCGCGCTTTCCAGTGTCTTTGCGCTGTTCGGCAGCCTCATCACCGATAGCTTTGCCGCGACCTCTGCGGTGGCGGCGGAAGCGCGCGCGCTGTGGCCCTGGCTGGTGGTCATCCCGCTTGCAGGCTTTGCCGGCTTCGTGCTCGACGGCGTTTTCGTTGGGGCCAGCTGGACGCGCGCGCTGCTGGTTTCGATGGTTGGCGCGGCGGCGGGGTATGCCGCGCTGCTCTGGCTGACCCTTCCGCTGGGCAACAACGGACTATGGGCGAGCTTCATCGCCTTCCTGCTCCTGAGAGCAGCGCTGCAACTTGTGATGATACCGCGCTTGCTGCGGCAAAGCCTCGACTAGGCCCGCGCCTCGCGCTTGTCGGCCACATCCTTGTTGATCGGCGTGACGACAGAGGTTGCGACGCCCACACGGTCGCCCACCGTCCGGTTGCGGCCTTCTTCCTTGGCACGGTAGAGCGCCGCATCGGTCCGGGCGAACATCCGACCATAGCCTTCGCCTTCGCCCCGCCCGGCTACACCGAAGCTGGCGGTCAGGCGGTGATCTTCAGGCATTCCCCTGATCTGCGTCTTTGCGAATGCGACGCGGATGCGCTCGGCCAGTTTGACCGCGGCTTCGCCTTCGCAGTTCCACGCCAGGATGCAGAATTCCTCGCCCCCGATCCGGCCGGCAATATCGGTGTCGCGGATAGTGCCTTCGATAATCTCGCCGAACTGGGCAATGGCGTTGTCGCCGATCTGGTGGCCCCAGACGTCGTTCACCGCCTTGAAGTGGTCGATATCGGCCACGACCAACGAGACCGGAATATCGCCCTGCTTCGATTTCTCGAGCAGCTCGACCACGTCCTGTTCGAAGGCGCGCCGGGTGCGCAGGCCTGTGAGCCCGTCGAGCTCGGCTTGCTCGCGCACCGCCTTGATCTGGTCGTAGACGCAGGCGCCCACCAGGACCATCGCCCCCATCAACGAAATCAGCGCAAGCGAGAGGTTGAGCACCGAATAATAGATCGATTCTCGGTAAACCTCGGCCGGAATCCCCTGTTCCAGCGTCAGCGTAAGGACCGGGCGGATGAAGAATTGCGCGGCGAACACGGCCTGGGTGAAGATGATCAGCTTGTCGATCGCCTCGCGCCTGTGCGCGTTCATCAACACCATCACGGTGACGAGCTTCATCGCGCCGTAGCCCATGTTGACGATGACGAGACGCGAAGAAATGTCATTGCTGTTGAGGATTGCTGCAAACAGCGTCGCGGCTGCCAGGGCGTAGATTATCAGGATCGCGCCCAGATGGTGCGGCTGGCCAGCGCGCTTGGCGAGGCCCCATAGCGCCGCGCCCGTCGCCAGCGTGTAAAAGAATTGCGTAACGTGGAAGACATAGGGAGAGCCGGTGTCGAACAGGTGCGTGACGCCGAAGCCCATCGCGAAGAACAGATAAGCCGCGGCAAAGCCCAGGACATAGTTGCCCATCTTGCCGCGCCACCACAGCACGACGAAGACCGCGCAGAACACGATCGCCATCGTGGGCGTTATCAATCCCATAATCTGTTCGCGCATGAATAGCCCCAATTCTCGTGCCCCGGATGTAGGCAATGAGAGTTAACCAATCGATAATTTCAGCCTGCTTTTGAAGCGGAAAATCGCGGAATTCCAAGGTTTTCCCCCAAAACCGATGCGATTGCCGGACTTGAACGTTCACATTTTCGCGGATCAGCCCATGCAGCCTCGGCGCTTGCCCCGTGGCCCCCGTGCGACTATCTGGCGCGCAAGCCTTCCGGGCGCATCCGCCCGGCCACCCCATTTTCCGTTCCCGAAGGACACACGCCCGATGGCCGCCCAGTACGCTTTCGTCATGAAGGACATGACCAAGACCTTCCCCGGCGCACAGAAGCCGGTGCTCAGCAACATCAACCTGCAGTTCTACCAGGGCGCCAAGATCGGCATCGTGGGCCCGAACGGTGCGGGCAAGTCGACGCTGATCAAGATCATGGCCGGCATCGACACCGATTTCACCGGCGAGGCATGGCCGGGCGAGAACATCACCGTCGGCTATCTCGAGCAGGAGCCCGAGCTCGACGAGAGCAAGACCGTGCTCGAAAACGTCAAGGACGGTGCGCGCGAGATCGCCGACATGGTCGAACGCTTCAACCAGATCGGCATGGAGATGGGCGAGGAAGACGCCGATTTCGACGCGCTCAGCACCGAGATGGCCGAACTGCAGGACAAGATCGACGCGGTCGACGGCTGGACGCTCGACAACCAGCTCGAAGTCGCAATGGAAGCGCTGCGCTGCCCGCCGGGCGACTGGCCCGTCACCGACCTGTCGGGCGGTGAAAAGCGCCGCGTCGCGCTCACCCGCCTGCTGATCCAGAAGCCTTCGATCCTGTTGCTGGACGAACCGACCAACCACCTCGACGCCGAAAGCGTCCAGTGGCTCGAAAACCACCTCAAGGACTATGCCGGCGCGGTGCTGATGATCACCCACGACCGCTACTTCCTCGACAATGTGGTGGAGTGGATCCTCGAGCTCGACCGTGGTTCCTACTACCCGTACGAAGGCAACTACTCGACCTACCTGGAAAAGAAGGCCAAGCGCCTCGAGCAGGAAAGCCGCGAGGAAAGCGGGCGCCAGAAGGCCCTTAGCCGAGAACTCGAATGGATCCGGCAGACGCCGAGCGCGCGCCAGACCAAGTCGAAAGCGCGCGTGCGCAAGTTCGAACAGCTGCAAGAGGCGCAGGCCGACCGCAAGCCCGGCAAGGCGCAGATCGTCATCCAGGTGCCCGAGCGGCTCGGCGGCAAGGTCATCGAGGCCAAGAACATCTCCAAGGCCTATGGCGACAAGCTGCTCTTCGAAAACCTCTCCTTCATGCTGCCCCCGGGCGGCATCGTCGGCGTGATCGGGCCGAACGGCGCGGGCAAGTCCACGCTGTTCAAGATCCTCACCGGCAAGGAAGAGCCCGACAGCGGCACGGTGGAAATCGGCTCGACCGTTCACCTCGGCTATGTCGACCAGAGCCGCGACCACCTCGATCCGAGCAAGAACGTGTGGGAGGAAATCTCCGACGGACTCGATTACATGAAGGTCAACGGCCACGACACCTCGACGCGCGCCTATGTCGGTGCGTTCAACTTCAAGGGCGCGGACCAGCAGAAGAATGTCGGCAAGCTCTCGGGTGGTGAACGCAATCGCGTCCACATGGCCAAGATGCTGAAGGAGGGCGGCAACGTCCTGCTGCTCGACGAGCCGACCAACGACCTCGACGTGGAAACGCTGGGTGCGCTGGAAGAGGCGATCGAGAACTTCGCCGGCTGCGCCGTGGTCATCTCGCACGACCGCTTCTTCCTCGACCGCCTGGCCACGCACATCCTCGCCTTCGAGGGCGACAGCCACGTCGAATGGTTCGAGGGCAACTTCGAAGCCTACGAAGAGGACAAGCGTCGCCGCCTCGGCGATGCAGCAGATCGTCCGACGCGTTTGCAGTACAAGAAGCTGACGCGCTGACATGAGCGTGACATGGTTGCGAAAGGCCGCCCTCGCTGGCGGCGCCGCAGTGCTGTGCGCAAGCGCTTTTGGCAACGCCCAGCCGGTTGAATCATCAACGCAACAATCCGACGACCACCCGGTACCCGTCAGCCGCTATGCCGAAGCCGGGATAGAGGCAGCAATCGCGCACGATGTTCCGGCGTTCGTCATGGCATTTGTCAGTTCCGCAGGGGTCGAGGAATTCGTCAGCCACGGGGTAGTCGACAGGCAATCTGGCGAACCGGTGGTTCCCACGACTCAATTCCAGATAGCATCGCTGTCCAAGATCCAGACCGGGATCATCGTTCGCAATCTGGTCTTGG
This sequence comes from Qipengyuania flava, assembly GCF_019448255.1. Lineage (NCBI taxonomy): Bacteria > Pseudomonadati > Pseudomonadota > Alphaproteobacteria > Sphingomonadales > Erythrobacteraceae > Qipengyuania > Qipengyuania flava. Next base: position 1,236,397 of record NZ_CP080410.1, on the reverse strand, counting down.
AGGGAAAACTCGACCTCGACCGCCCGATCCTCGACTATTTGCCTGATACGAGAGATGCGCGAATATCGGAAAATCTTGGCAGCGGCACGGTGGGGCACCTTGTCGCACACCGTTCAGGCTTGCCGCGTGACACATCGGTGATCACGCGCGAGGGCAATGATCCCCTTTTGGAGCCCCTGACCTCCGACAAATTGCTGAAGGACCTCGCGATCGCCGAGATGGTGGGGACCCCGGGCGAAACTTACGAATATTCAAATCTCGGATACGCGCTTCTCGGATATATCGCCGAACGGGTTTCGGGAATGTCGTTCGATGCCCTCCACGCCACTTATGTCACCGATCAGTATGGCATGAGCCGCACGATGGTTCATCTGGACGAAGCGGGCGAGAAAGCTCTGGCCACACCCTACCGCAAGGAAGATGCATTTCGCGCCACGCAGCCATGGAATACGGGGACGCTGGTCGCGGCGAGCGGCATTTTCTCGACACCTGCCGATCTTTCGTCGCTGATGGTTGCTCAACTGAACGCCTATCGCAACGAAGATACTCCGGAACTCGACCTTACGGACATGGCCATTTCGGTTTCGGAAGGTCGAAGCTACGGTTTCGGGCTGAACCGTCAGGAGGTCACCCTGAATGATGTGGTAACTCCCCTTTTCTATCATAGTGGCGATATGGACGGGTACGCCGGTTTTTACGTATTCCAGCCGGAAAATGACCGCGGCGTGGTTATGCTGACGACGCGTGGCGGCGAAGGGGCGGACAAGCTGCGCAGCCTTGCGATCGACTATGTTCTGCATCGGGCGCCAAGGAACTAGGCTGACCGAGCCCTAGCCCGCCTCACCCTCCACCGCATCCCTCGCGGTGTCTTGTTCGAATTCCTCCATCACCTCGCCCGCTTCTTTCTCGTCGCTCTCATCGGGCGCGGCCGCTTCCTCGTTGCGCGCCCTCGCCCGCTCCGGGTCGAGGCACAGGCGGGCGATGACCGGGCGATGGTCGGAGCCGACGCTCTCGCCCACGCGCATTTCGGAGAAGAGGAATTCCTCGGTCATGAACAGGTGGTCGAGCGGCCAGCCGAGCCACACCATGCCGGCCGGGAAGGTGGCGTAGGTCCCCCGCCCGCGCCGCGGGTCGAGGAAGCCGCCGATATCCTTGAACAGGCGCGTCGTATCCGACCAGGCGACATCGTTGAAATCGCCGATCGCCAGCACCGGCAGCGTCATGTACTGCGATTGCTTGGCGGCCATCACGATCTCGGCGTCGCGTTCCTCCGTATCCTGCTTGGGAACGGGCGGGCGCGGATGCAGCGCGATCATGCGGAAATCGTGCCCGCCGACCGACAGCGTGGCGAGGACCGAGGGCGTGTCCTTCTGCGCAAGGTCCTGGATCGAGGCATCGCGCATCGGCAACTTCGAGGCGAACATGATGCCGTAAGTGTTGTCCAGCGGCCTGTCGATCCGCTCGGGATAGACCGCCAGCGCCGGCGCCACCGCATCGGCCCAGGCCTGGTCGGTCTCCATCAGCAGCACGATATCGGGATCGATCCGCCGGATAAGGTCCACCGTGCGGCCGTATTCGCGGTTTTCCTGATAGACGTTGAGCGTGAGCGCGGTGAAGCAGCCGGTACGGTCGGTCTGCTGTTCGGCCACGCGGGCGACCTCGGTCGGGCTGAGCGGGGTGTAGGGATAGACGCGGTAGGCCTGCCACAGCGCAAAACCCACGAGCGCCAGCGGCAGCCAGGGCCGCCACCCGCGATCGAACTTGGCCAGCGCGATGAGGCACAGGATCATTCCGGCAAGGATCTGGATGCGCGGGAAGTCCCAGATACGGATCCACCACTGGTTGAGTTCGGTCGTGCTGAGGAGCGAACCCACCACAAGGAGCACGGAAATCGCGCGCAAGGCCCAGATTCCGGCTAATTTCCATCCTGTCATTGCTGCGGTTCCCCCTTGCGCCGTGACCGGCCTGTCCCGCTTCGATTGACACGCGCTTGGCGAGTTGCGAGACGTTGCCCTCAAGACGCGCGAGGCCCCGCCCGCGTTCCCTGAGGAGCGAGAGCCGCTCTTTCGAAACCATCCCGAAAAGGACTTCCATGACCCATCCGACGACCGGCGACACCGTGACCATCGACTATGTCCTCAAGCGCGGGGACGGCGAGGAGGTCGGCACCACCGCTCAGGTCGGCCCGCAGGAGATCACGCTCGGCAGCGGGAACACCTTCCCGCAGATCGAGGAAGCGCTGATGGGTATGGACGTGGGCGACGAACAGACCGTCGCCATTCCCTGCGACAAGGCCTTCGGCCCGCGGCGCGAGGAAGCGGTGCAGCAGATCCCGCGTTCCGACCTGCCCCCCGGCCCCGATCCGCAGCCCGGCATGGCCCTGCAGGCCCAGCGGCAGGACGGTAGCCCGATGATGCTCCACATTACCGAAGTGACCGAGGATACCGTCACAGTGGACGGCAATCACCCGCTCGCCGGCGAGGACCTGACCTTCGATATCACGCTGCGCGCGATCAAGCCTGCGGCCTGATCCTCAGGCAGCCTGGCTTTCGCTCACCTGCGCGACCGATCCGCGTTCGATGATCGCGTAGGGTTCGGTCACGGTCTCGTTGCAAAGCGCCGGGTTCTTGACGCGTTCGACCAGGAGGCGGCACGCGCTTTCACCCATGCGGCCAAGCGGCTGGCGCACGGTGGTGAGACCCGGACGGCAGGTCTTTGCACCCGGATTGTCGTCATAGCCCACCAGCGACAGGTTGCCCGGGACGGAAAGTCCGGCCTTTTGCGCCGCGTCCAGAATACCGAGCGCCATGGCGTCGTTGGCGGCGAAGATAGCGGTCGGGCGCATGGCAAAGAGCCTAGGAGCAAGTTCGCGCGCCGTTTCCCGCGTGAAATCGCCCTGCACGACCAGGTTCTTATCGACGCTGATGCTCTTGGTGCCGAGCGCAGAGGTATACCCGTTGTAGCGGCGCATACTGACAAGGTGCGAGCTGGGACCGCGCATATGCGCAATCCGGCGGTGCCCCTTCTCGAGCATCACCTTCACGACCGTCTCGGCGGCCTCGAATTCGTCCATCACCACGCTGCTCCCGCGATCGGGATCGAGCAGCGGCGCAATGCGGATATAGGGCAACCGCTTCGCCTTGATCGCCAGCAGCGCGTGCCGGTCGTCGGAAAACGGCGGAGTGAGGATTATTCCGGCAATGGTATCGTCGGCGAGAATGTCTTCGAGCCGGCGCTTGCTGTCGTAAACGTTCTCCATCGCCAGATCGAAGCTCGTACGCGCCGCAAAGCGACTCGCGCCCGTCTGGATCCGCGCGACATACTCGCGCCCCGGATTGTCCGCCAAAAGCAAAAGCTTGGTCGCTACAGCCACGACAAACTCCCTTCCCTCTTCCGATAAGCGCTCCGCGGCGCCTATGTGAACGCTATCGGGAATTGGTTGACGAATTTTACTCCACCGAGGGCTAGGGCGAGACCCACTGGCCCGCTTCGCGCGTGATCAGCGCCCGGCGGTGTCCCGTGTGGGCGAGGCAGAACCAGTCGATCTCGTCGACCTCGACCCGCAGAAGGGCGAAATTCTCGCGCGCTGGGACAAGGTCGCTTTCGTCCGGCTCGGCACCTTCAAACGCCTCGGGCAATCCCGATGTCGGGCTCTGCGAGACAGCGCCAGGCCCATCCCCCAGATAGCAGCGCCGCGCAAAGCGCGTGCTTGCCTCCCAGGCCTCGTCGACCGCCGAGCCTTCGCGCAGGATGCGCCCCTGCCCGCGCAGGCGCAGCTGGACCTTGGCCTCCTTGTCATAGGCAAGAACGCCAACCCGCGGATCGGCTTCGATCACCGCGACCTTGGGCGCGCGTACATCGGTGTGGAAGCGCAGGGTCCAGTCGTCAGGATCAAACGCGCGCAGAACCATCACCCGCGCATCCGCATCCGCCGTCGCCACGACCGGCGTGTGCATGGGGGAACGCCGGTTGCCCGCCGCATCGGCCAGGCGGGCAAGCGCATCGGCGCGGATAGCCTCGAATGTCTCGTGCATGCGCTCTCAATGCACAGGCGGCGGCCTGGTGCCAAGCGCCTCATTGTTCAGAAACAAGACCCTTTACATTAACAGAAGCCTGACAGACCGGTTCAGATTGGCGTCAGGCCGTTCTGATACATACCGCTACATCGAAACCAGCCGCAGGTGGTGGAGCGGCGCTTAGAAGCACGAAGGGACACGCTCCATGGAACTAACCAAGCTATTGAAAGGCAGCGCGATGAGCGCCCTCGCTGCGGCGATGGCCTTCACCGCCCTGCCCGCCGAGGCCGAAGCCCAGTCGCGCGACCGCCAGGATCGCCAGGACCGGGCCCAGCGCGACCGCGGCGATCGCGGTGAAGCACGCCAGCAGCGCCAGAACCGCCAGCAGCGCGTCGAGCGCCAGCAGCGCCAGGCGCAGCAGCTCCGACGCCAGCAGGCCCGCCAGGAACGCCGTGGCGAACGTCGTCAGGCCGAGCGCCGCCAGAATGCCCGGCAGCAGTGGGCACGCGAACAGCGCCAGCGCATGGATCGCGGCGATGCCCGCGAATTCCGCCGCGCACAGAGCGAGCGCCGCGTCCGCAACTGGGAGCGCACCGAATCGCGCGGTGACAACCGTGTGGACATCGCTCGCGAACGCCAGCGCGCTCAGCAGCGCGAACGGGCGCGGGAGCGCAACCGCACCTATCGCGGCGACCGCAACCGCACCTATGTCGACCGCGAGCGCCAGGAGCGCCGCGCAGAGCGCCGGCAGGAAGCCCGCCGTGACGCCTATCGCCAGGGCCGCCGTGACGAACGCCGGCGGGACGCGCGCGAGGATCGCCGGATCCGCAACCAGGCCTATCGCCAGGGCCAGCGGGCCGAACGCCGCCGGGACCGTTACGAGGACCGCCGCATCCGCGAGCGCAGCTACCGTGACGGCTACCGTGAAGCGCGCCGCGACTACCGCCGCGATCAGCGTCGTGCCCGCTATTACGACGGCCGCCGCTGGCACGATTACAACCGTTGGGACACGCGTCGCTGGCGCGACAACCGCCGCTATGACTGGCACGGATATCGCTACAACAACCGCAATATCTTCCGTCTCGGCCGGTATTACGCACCCTATCGCGACTATCGCTATCGCCGCCTGAGCATCGGCGTGCAGCTGGGCAGCCTGTTCTTCGGCAGCCGTTACTGGATCAACGATCCCTGGCGCTATCGTCTGCCCGACGTCTACGGCCCCTACCGCTGGGTGCGCTACTATGACGATGTCGTGCTGGTCGATATCTACAGCGGAGAAGTGGTCGACGTGATCTACGACTTCTTCTGGTAATCCAAGGAACCGGCCGGGCTTTTCCAGGAGTGGACCGGCTGGATCACGAAGGCCCCCGCCGAACGATCGGCGGGGGCCTTTTGTGTGTGCGCCAATGCAGGTGCGGCTTAGCCCGGCACCTTGCCAAAGGGCAGCATACGGAAGATGCCGCCGTTCTTGTCGATGAAGGTGTGCTTGAGCGCGCCGAGAATGTGCAGGCCGATCAGGTAGATGAAGATCTCACCTCCCAGTGCGTGGAGGTCGAAGATCGACCCGCCGAGATCGTCGTTCGATCCCACCGGAAGCGGGGGGATGGTGAACAGGCCGAAGAAGTCGATATCGCGGCCGGTGAGCGAATTGGCCAGCCACCCGCCGATGGGAAGGCCGATCAGCAGCACGTAGAAGATCGTGTGGACCGTGCGGGCGAGCGCCTTTTCCCATGCCGCAAGGCCACTCGGCAGCGGCGGAACCGGATGCGTCCAGCGCCAGGCGAGCCGGCCCAGCGTGAGCAACAGGATCGTTATGCCCAGCGCCTTGTGATCGGCGAACAGGGCGATCTTTTCCGGGATATCGTCGGTGTGCTCGGCCGCTTCGGCGATACGCCAGTTCACGATGACAGCGATCGCGATGACCCAGTGAAACAACATGGCGCCGGTCGAATAGCGGCGCTGGACGGCATCAGTCATATGTCTTTCCTCCCCGAAGATGCGGCGCAGCCTAACCTTTTGGCCGTTTGCTTCAAGCCAGTCCCTTGATGCGCGGCGCACGCTTGCTAACAGGTGGCCATGACGAAGACCGCCGCCGTTCCCGACCAGGATGCCCTCAAGCGCGTCGGCGCGCAGGTGCGCGCGCGTCTCGACGCAGATCCGGAAGCCTACAAGATCCCCACCGATCTGGCTGAGATTTACGCGATCGGCGATTTCCTCACGCCGTCGGAATGCACGCGCCTGATCGACATGATCGACGCGGTCGCCCAGCCAAGCGAGCTGCACGAAACCGCCTATATCGCCAAGTTCCGCACCTCCTATTCCGGCAATTTCGACCCCCACGATCCTTTCGTGAAAGCAATCTCGCGGCGGATCGACGACCGGCTTGGCCTACCGGGCAAGGTGGGCGAGAGCATCCAAGGGCAACGTTACCTTCCGGGCCAGGAGTTCAAGCCGCACAACGACTGGTTCTACACCGACCAGGAATACTGGAACCTGGAACGCAAGCGCGGCGGCCAGCGCTGCTGGACCGCGATGGCGTTCCTAAACGAGGTCGAGGAAGGCGGGCACACCCATTTCGTCGAAGTCGGCGCCTCGATCGAACCCAAGCCGGGCGCACTGCTGATCTGGAACAACGCCACGCCCGAAGGCCTGCCCAACGAAGGCACGCTGCACGCCGGCACCCCTGTAATCCGCGGGCAGAAATACGTACTCACAAAGTGGTACCGCACGCGCAAGCACAGCTGACCAGCCCCCGGTTTGACCAAACCTGCCATTGCAGGCAGGCTGCAGCCTCTCGTTTCAGCTGGTGGGAGATGCTGTGATGCGGAAATCTATACTTATGGCTGCGGCCGTCCTGTGCGCCTTTCCGACAGCCGCCTTGTCACAGCCCAATCCCGAACCCGCGGAGGTCCTGCGAGCGCAAATGCTCGACGCGGCAAAGATGGCGGCGGACGACGCCGAACAACTGGTTGGCCCTGCCCGCGAAGCGTTCAGGAAATGCGATTTCGAAACCGGCCATGCGCTGCAGCGCCGCTTGCGAAGTCGCAAGGCCTTCATCGAGAAGCTTGACGCGATTGCCGACGATCCCACGTCCTACGCAGCGCCGATCGCGCTTCAGATCGCTGCCCCTCGGGCGCGCGCCGAACGGGCGGACAAAAGCCTTGAGCGGTCACGCCAGGCGGCGCTCTTCGACTGCTATGAAACCCATGGCGACAGCTACAACGGCTACGACAATATCAATGGCATAAGCGCCGGTTTCCAGCGGCTTGAATTGATCGAAACCCTCCTGCCGATCCTCGATCCGACGAAAGTCTTCGAAGGCATGGTCGAGCTGCAAATGACCGAGGTGTGCTACGCGATCAATCGATACGAGGCGACCTACGAACGGCTGCGCAGGATTGTCTATCCCGATGGCGCCGAGGCCACGGAACTGTCGCTCGAATTCTCACCCTGGCAGCTCAACTATGGCGCGATGTTCCGGCCGGAGTTCGACAAGCTCAAGACGCCTGACGACTTGCGCGTCGAACACCGCTGCCCGCGGTGATGCCTGACGGGCGCGTTCACCCGCGTTTAAGCGCCTCGGCGATCAGCTGGCGGGTGTTCGCCACGCCATAGAGCGCGATGAAGCTGCCCATGCGCGGCCCCTGGTCGCTGCCGAGCAGCGTCTGGTAGAGCGCCTTGAACCAGTCCCGCAGGCTCTCGAAGCCGTATTCCTCGCGCTTGCCGATTTCGTAGACTTCGGTCTGCAGGTCTTCGGCGCTAGTGTCTTCCGCAGCGTTCGCCAGATAGGCATCCAGTGCCGCCAGCGCCGCCGCCTCGTTCTCGCTCGGCGCGCGCTTGTTCAATGTCGGCACGATGTAGTCGCGCGTGTAGGCCACTGCGGTGCCGATCAGCACCTCGAGCTCCGGCCCGACCTGGTCTGCACCGATGTAGCTGGCGAGGTAATCGCGCAGCGATTCTTCGCTCGCCTCGGCGCCCAGCACGCTCGCGAGGTTCAGCAGCAGGCCATAGGTCACCGGCAGGCTGTCGCCCGCTCCCGGAGCTTCCTCCGCCTCGAACCCGCCATTGGCACGCAGCAAGTGCCACGCCGGATTGCCGAGCTGCTTGTCGAGCGGCTGTTCGGTCAGGCGCTCGCGGAACTGCCAGTAATCGTCGACCGCGCGCGGGATCACACCCACGTGCAGCTGCTTGGCGCTCTTGGGATTGGGGAAGATGTAGAAGCCGAGGCTCTCCTCGCTGCCGTACTGCAGCCATTCCTCGATCGAGAGGCCGTTGCCCTTGGACTTGGAGATCTTCTCGCCGTTCTGGTCGAGGAACATCTCGTAGATCAGCCCTTCCGGCTTGCGGCCGCCCAAAACCTTGACGATGCGGCCCGACTGCACGCCGCTGTCGGTCAGGTCCTTGCCATACATCTCGTAATCGACGCCAAGTGCGTACCAGCGCATGGCCCAGTCGACCTTCCACTGCAGCTTGGACATGCCGCCCAGCGCCGACTGTTCGACAACCGTCCCGTCCTCGTCGGTGAAACGGATCGTGCCCGCTTCGGCATCGACCACCTCGACCGGCACCTGCAGCACGCGGCCCGTGGCAGGCGAGATCGGAAGGACCGGCGAATAGGTCTGGCGGCGTTCCTCGCGCAGCGTCGGCAGCATGATGTCGAGGATGTCCTGGTTCTTGCGCAGGACCTGGCGTAGCGCGTCATCGAAGCGCCCCGAATTGTACATGTCGTTCGACGCAATGAATTCGTACTGGAAGCCGAACCGGTCGAGGAATTCGCGCAGCATGGCGTTGTTGTGCGCGGCGAAGCTTTCGTGGCCCTTCTCGAAGGGATCGGGCACGCGGCTCAATGGCAGGTGAAGGTTTGCCTCCAAGAGCTCCTTGTTCGGAACGTTGTCGGGTACCTTGCGCAGCCCGTCCATGTCATCGCTGAAAGCAACGAGGCGCGTCTTGCCGTCTTCCGGCTTCGCACCGATCATCGCCTCAAAAGCGCGGCGCACGAGCGTGGTGCGCAGCACTTCCTGGAAGGTGCCGATGTGCGGCAGGCCGCTGGGGCCGTAGCCGGTCTCGAACAGGACGGGCGAGCCGTCCGGCTTCGCACCGTCGGGATAGCGTTTGAGCAGCCGCTGCGCCTCCTGGAAGGGCCAGGCCTTGGACACACGTGCGGCGGTGATCAGATCGTTCATGCTCATAGGGTGAGCCTCTTGCGCAAGCGCGGGCCTGTTGCAAGCGCGAAACCGCGCCACCCGGCTAGTCGCGCGCGGCGTCGAGCACGGCGCGAAGACGCGCCAGATCCTCGAGCAGGCGGTCCATCGGGAAGTCGCGCAAATGGGGCTCGAGTTCGGCAAAGAGGGTCTGCGTCCGCGCAACCGCTTCAGTTCGTGCGGCGCGGCCCGCTTCGGTGATGGTCACCCGTTTCGTGCGCCCGTCCTCCGGATCGGCAGCGATGCGTACGAAGCCGGCCTGCTCCAGCTTGGCCAGCGTGCTGGTCATGGACGGCTTGGAAACCTGGAACGCGCTTGCCAGCGCGCTCGGCGTCTTGCCGTCCCCGAGCCGCACGAAATGGTTGAGCACGCCGAACATCGCGGTGTTGAGCGGGCGCGGCAAGACTTCGCGAAAGGCAGCGCCGGCCAACTGGTTGATGATGCCGATTTCGTTGAAGACCCGGTAGGCGGTCGGATCGTCGGGCGTATCAGGCATCGATCAGTTTTGCCTCCAGGGGCCAGCGCGGACTGGCTGGTACCGGCGGGCCATAGCCCACACGCGCCAGCATCTGGACCGTCCCGCCGCCCGGCGCAACCAGCTTGTGCAGCTCGGCGTAGAGCCCGGCCATCTCGGGAAATTCCTGCAGCGTCTGGCTCCACGGGTGAACCGCCAATCCGCGCGCCTGTGCCGCAAGGTTCACCCGCACCCAGCTGCGACCCGCCTCGATCTGTTCGCGGCGGCTGTTGTCATCGGTAACCAGCCAGGCCCAGCGCGGCGTGGATTCGACCATCGCGCTGTACATGTCGTAGCCCGACTGGCTCGCCAGCGAACCGGGCGTGTCGAGTGTTTCGTGGGTGACGATGCCGGCCGCGTGCGCGGCGCTCATGAAGGTGCCGCCAAGATCGATCCCGTCGGGCTGTTCGACCACCGCATCGTTTCCAATCCGCATCACTTCGATGCTTTCGCGCCGGGTGGCATCGGTTTCCTGTTCGATGACCCATCCGCGCCAGGCGTTGTCGGCGATGGCCGCACGCTCCGCATCGTCCTTGGTAAAGCCGAACCGCACCCTTTCGGTAAGACTTGCGGACAAGGCGCGCAGATCGGCCTCCCCCACATCGCGACCTGCGAAGGGTTCCTTGGTCGAGCGCCGTTCGAGGATCGCCTCTGCCAGGGGATCAGGCTTGGCCCCGTCCGCGACAAACCGCACATGCGCCACGCGGCCCCGATCGAGCCGTGGCCGTCCTGCACCATCGGGAAACGGATCGATCTCCGCGCGAAAGCCCGCTCGCGCCGCGGCGAGAGACAGCGTTTCCAGCATGCATCCGAAGCCGATGGTGATCTGCCGGTCGAACGGATCGGTTGCTGGGAGACGGCGATCGAGGTCGCAGGTCACGTCGATCGCGTCTTCTCCAACCAGAGCGAACTGCCAGGGCTGGCGGTTGTGCGGGTTGGGAGCGAGGATCGCGTAAGACAGCGCGTTGAGGCGCGGGTCTTGAAAGCCGAGCCCTGCCTGCCTCCACGGCTGCGAGGCGCGCTTCAATGACGGGGACGAAAGAACACCGTAAACCCCCGCAAAAGTAACGAGTGCGGTGGCCCCTCCCGCCACCAACAGCTTGCGTCTCGAAACACCCATGATTCTGCTCCACCATTTTGTTAGTTGCCTAACTAATAATGAGCTTGGAGCAGATTGCAACTCCACCCGTTCAGGGCAGCTCGACAGTGTCCTTCACCGTACCGTAGACGAAGCTGGTGTTGATCGTCGCAATGCCGGGTGTCGTGTGGAGCGTATCGCGCATGAAAGCTTCGTAGGCATCGAGGCCCGCCACAACGATTTGCAGCAGATAGTCGGAACTGCCCGTCATCAGGTGGCAGGTCAGGATTTGCGGCGTTTCGCGCACGCGCTTCTCGAAGGCCTCGACCACCTCGCGGTCGTGCCTCGCGAGCGTCACCTGGACAAAGGCGGTGACCGGGTAACCCGCCGCCTCGCGGTCGACGATGGCCACGTAGCGGTCGATCACCCCGGCTTTTTCGAGATTGCGGACGCGGCGCAGGCACGGGCTTGGCGAGAGGTTCACCCGCTCGGCCAGCTCGGCGTTGGTGAGCCTGCCGTCGCGCTGCAATTCGCGCAGTATCTGGCGATCCTTGGCGTCCATCTCACTCCCCTTTGGCAGATTCTGCCAATTATGAGTATATACTTGGCAGACTTCGCAGGGATATGCCAGCACCGCTGCTGTATATCGGCCTCAATCAATCGAAGAGAGGCACACCCCATGAGTCGCACCACCCTGTCCGGATTTTCCAGCCGCGCCATCCACCATGGCTACGATCCGGCCGAGAACCAGGGCGCGCTGACTCCGCCAATGCACATGGCCTCGACCTTTGCGTTCGACAGCGCGGAACAGGGCGGCGCGATCTTCGCAGGACAGGAGCAGGGCTACTTCTACAGCCGCATCTCCAACCCCACGCTCGACCTGCTCGAACAGCGCATAGCGACGCTGGAAGGCGCCGAAGCGGGCGTCGCGACGGCCAGCGGCATGGGCGCAATCACGGCGGTGATGTGGAGCCTGCTGCAGGCCGGCGACGAGATCATCACCGACAAGACGCTCTACGGCTGCACCTTCGCCTTCTTCCGCCACGGCCTTGCCAAGTTCGGCGTAAAGGTCACGCATGTCGACCTGACCGACCCGGCGGCTCTGGAGGCCGCGATGAGCGAGCGCGTGAAGGTCGTCTATTTCGAGACCCCGGCGAACCCGAATATGCGCCTCGTCGATATCGCCGCGATCAGCAAAGTCGCGCATGAGACCGGCGCGCAGGTCGTGGTCGACAACACCTACGCTACCCCGGCCCTCACCCGCCCGATCGAGCTGGGCGCGGATATCGTCGTGCATTCGGCGACCAAGTATCTTGGCGGACATGGCGATCTGGTCGGCGGTCTCGTCGCGGGCAGCGCGGAGACGATGCAGAAGGTCCGCCTCGAGGGCCTCAAGGACATGACCGGTGCCGTGATGAGCCCGTTCACCGCAACGCTGATCATGCGCGGCCTCAAGACCCTTGCCCTGCGCATGGAACGTCACAGCCAGACCGCGCTTGCGGTCGCCCGCTGGCTCGAAACCCAGCCGCAGGTCGCCGCCGTCCACTATCCCGGCCTCGAAAGCTTCGCCCAGGCAGAGCTTGCCAGCCGCCAGATGGCTTTGCCGGGCGGCATGATCGCCTTCGACCTTGCCGGCGGGTACGAACAGGGCATTCGCTTCATGAACCGCCTCACCATGATCACCCGCGCGGTTTCGCTGGGCGATGCGGAAACGCTGATCCAGCACCCGGCGAGCATGACCCATTCGACCTACACCCCCGAAGAGCGCGCCGCGCATGGCATCGGCGAAGGCCTGCTGCGCCTGTCGATCGGGCTGGAAGACGCCGAAGACATCTTCGCCGACCTCGAACAGGCGCTCGCCGCATCGGAGCTGTCGATCGCGGCATAAGTGGGCTGCACACGCTTGCGCAGCGTTCCGCATGTGTTCTAACCCGCAGGGGTGAGCCAGCCTCTCCCCCTCCCTGCCCTGCACGCGAGCCACGCCGGCACCTGGCTGCGCGACGCCAATGGCGCGACGCGGGGATGCTCCAAGGGCGAGGCGGTCATGGCTGCCGCCGATACGCCGCAGCTGCTGATGAACGCGCCGCTGGTGGCGAACCGGCTGGGCTATCCGGACCTTTCCGGCCTCGACCTGCTGGAGCTCTTCGCTTTCGTCCACCCGGCCAAATTCTGCGTGCCGACGCCAAAGGGACTGGCCGATGCGCTGGGCCTCGACGAACCGGCCGATGACGCAGGCGTCCCGCTGCTTCTCCAGCAGGCGGCGGGCGCGCTGGTGACGACGTGCGAGAGCGAGGACTGGGCCGAACGCGAAGGCGCCTGGTCCGCGCTGCAATCGCTCGCCAAGCTGCGCTGGCCCTGGGCGGGCGTGCTCGCGCCGCATATCCGCCGCCCGGAACGGGCCGAGAAATGGCTCTTCAGCCGCCTGCCCGAATGGGAAGAAACGCCCGAGCGTCCCCAGCCCGCGCAGGTCCTGATCGACGAACCCGAAATCGAAGCGCAGCTCGAGCGGCTGACTGGTGAAGGCGCGGAGCGGCGCGAGGGCCAGCGTCTGTTTTCCAAGGGCGCGGGCCATGTCTTCAGCCCGCGCGACAAGGAGAGGCGCCCGCATGTCCTGCTCGCCCAGGCCGGAACGGGGATCGGGAAGACGCTTGGCTACCTTGCGCCCGCCTCGCTCTGGGCGGAACGATCGGGCGGGACGGTCTGGGTGTCGACCTACACCAAGAACCTCCAGCGGCAGCTACGGCAGGAGAGCCGCCGCGCCTGGCCCAGCATTCGGCCCGACGGGTCGCCGCCCGTGGTCGTGCGCAAGGGGCGGGAAAACTACCTCTGCCTGCTCAACCTCGAAGACGCGTTGCAGGGCGGCTTTGCGGGACGGCCCGCAATCCTTGCGCAGCTGGTCGCGCGCTGGGCGGCCTACTCGCAGGACGGCGATATGATCGGCGGCGACTTGCCGGGTTGGCTGGGCACGCTGTTCCGCAAGCGCGGGATTGCCGCGCTGACCGACCAGCGCGGCGAATGCGTCTATGCCGGCTGCCCCCATTACCGGAAGTGCTTCATCGAAAGGAGCGCGCGAAACGCGGCGCAGGCCGATCTCGTCATCGCCAACCACGCGCTCGTGATGGTCAACGCCGCGCGCGGCCGCGATGTGACGAGCCGCCCGACCCGCATTGTCTTCGACGAGGGACACCACGTCTTCGACGCCGCCGACAGCACCTTTTCCGCCGCGCTCACCGGGCAGGAGGCAATCGAGCTGCGGCGCTGGATTATCGGGCCGGAAAAGAACAGCCGGGGTCGCCGCCGGGGTCTCTCCGCCCGTCTCGCCGACGTGGCGAGCTGTGACGACGCGGGCGGCGAAGCGGTGGAAGACGCGGTCGAAGCGGCGCAGGCGCTGCCGTCGGATGGCTGGCTCGGTCGCCTGGCGGAAGGTGCCCCGCTGGGACCGCTAGAAAACCTGCTCGCCGCCGTGCGCGCGACCACCTTTGCGCGCGACGAGAAGGGGCTGGAGGCCGGCTACGGAATCGAGACCGAAACCTCGCAGCTTCCCGGCGAACTGGTCGAGGCCGCGGGTACCGCTGCGCAGGCGCTGGCGGCCATCCGCACGCCTCTCCTCAAGCTTGGCGGGCGGCTGGAGGCGATCATGGAAGACGCGCCCGACTGGCTCGACGGACAGGGCCGCGCACGGATCGAAGGCGCGCGCCACTCGCTCGCCTGGCGGATCGACCTGATCGCGGCCTGGGAGGCGCTGCTTTCGCGGCTTGGCGGCCCGGCCGACCCTGAATTCGTCGACTGGTTGCAGGTCGATCGCAACGACGCGCGCGAATTCGACGTCGGGCTCTACCGCCATTGGCTCGACCCGATGAAGCCTTTTGCGAGCGTCGTCCTCGAACCCGCGCACGGCGTGATGATGACCAGCGCCACGCTGACCGACCGCAGCGACACCGGGCCCGACTGGCCGCACGCCATCTCCAAGAGCGGCGCGCCTCATCTTGAGCTGATGCCCAAGACAGCGCAGGCCGACAGCCCCTTCGACTATGCGAGCCGCGCCGAGGTGCTGATCGTCACCGACATCCGCAAGGGCGACATCCCGGCGCTGGCCGGAGCATACGCCCGGCTGATCGAGGCCTGCGACGGCGGGGTGCTGGGCCTGTTCACGGCCATCCGCCGGATGCGCGCGGTCTATGGCCGGATTGCCGACCGGCTTGCGCGTGCCGGCCTGCCGCTGTTTGCCCAGCACGTCGACCCAATCGATACGGGCACGCTGACCGACATTTTCCGCGACGATCCGCGCGCGAGCCTGCTCGGCACCGATGCGCTGCGCGACGGGGTTGATGTGCCGGGCCGCTCGCTTCGCTGCGTGGTCATGGAAAGCGTGCCCTGGCCGCGGCCGACCATTCTCCACCGCGCACGCCGCGCCGCGGCCGCCGAGCAGGAGGGCGGCGCCCAGCGTTACGACGACCGGATCATCCGCGCTCGCCTCGCGCAGGCCTTCGGCCGCCTGATCCGCAGCCGCGAGGACGCCGGCCATTTCATCGTGCTTTCCTCGGCCTTTCCCAGCCGCTTGCTGAGCGCATTCCCCGAAGGCACGCCGGTCCACCGTGTCACGCTCGACGAAGCGCTGAAACGCGTCGCCGAGGGCCTTGATGCCGATGCTGACAGCACTGGCGCCAAGGCGGAGAGCGCGGCACAAGAGACGCCATGATCGAAGCGCTCGATACGACCCTGCGGATTGCCACGGCCGGCGCGGCAACCCTGCTGCTATTGCTGCTCGTTGCAGGCCGCGCCCGCGCAGGGATCAAGATCAGCCTTGCCGGCCTGCTGCTGGGCGCGGTTGCCTACCTGTTCAATTCCTCGCCCCTGATCGCGCGCGGGCAGACGGGGCTGGAATCGGCGGTCGACCTATTCTCGCTCTTCACCCCCTTCTGGATCTGGATGTTTGCCCGGACCCTGTTCGAGCGCACACCCCCGCGCTGGGCGATCTTGGGCAGCGCGGCGATCCTTATCCTCAGCTGGTTCTCGGGCAATTTCATCTCTGCCGACACGCCGGTCGGGCGGTGGATCGGCCATCCGATGGGTTTTTACGTCATCCACGTCCTCTCGCTGGTGCTGATTGCGGACCTCGTGCGCATCGGCCTTGCTGACCGCGCCGACGATCTGATCGAGAAGCGCCGCCTCATTCGCCTGTGGCTGCCCCTGCTTGTCGCGGCGCAGGCGGGCGGCATCCTGACTTTCGAGCTGATCGTGGGCGAGGCGATCCCCTACCCGCCCGTCCAGCTTGCTAACGCAGGTTTGATCTTCGCGCTCACCCTGTTTGCAGGCCACGCCCTGCTCGACACCGATCCCGTCCTGATGGTCGAAACGGTCGAGGATCGGCCGGTAGAGGCCTCGGGTGAAACGCTTTCTCCGTCTGAAATGGTGCTGAAGGAGAAGCTGGAAGCCGCGATGGCAGGCGGGCACTATCGAACTCCCGGCCTTACCATCGCCGGTCTTGCAGAGCATCTCGACACGCCCGAGCACCGGCTGCGCTCGCTGATCAACCAGCGGCTCGGCTATCGCAATTTCTCGGCCTTTCTCAACCGCCACCGCATAGCAGAGGCATGCGAGCTGCTCGCCGATAGGGAAAAGGTCGACCTTCCGGTCCTCACCATCGCGATGGACCTTGGCTACAATTCGCTGCCCACCTTCAACCGGGCGTTCCGCAGCGAAACCGGCACCACGCCGTCGGATTTCCGGCGCGAAGCCATCGGTCAGAACTGAAAAATGCCGGTCGAATTCGCAATTGACCGGCATTTTTCGAACCCGCGGCGACGCTGGCCGGTGCACCTGCCATTCCTCTCCCACACCGCAACGGGAGAAACGCCATGAACGCCGAAACCCTCACCAGCCTCGCCGAGAAGATCAGCGGCCACATCCTAGAGGTCATGTATTTCGACCTCTTTCGCTATGTGGTCGCGGCCTCGGTGATGTTTGCCATCCTCGTCATCTTCAAGGGATGGGCCGACCGCCGAAGGATCCAGACCCGCCGTGCAGCGCCTGCCGATTACCGGCGGGAGATCCTCTCCTCCGTGCGCACCGTGTTCTTCTTCGGCGTGACGACACTGGCGACGCTGTTCCTGCGCGAGGCCGGGATCATACGGTTCCATTTCGACAGTTTCTCGCCCGTTTTGCTCATGCTGCAGGCGGCTGCGATGATCGTGGCGCACGACGCCTATTTCTACTGGATGCACCGCGCGCTGCACGCCCGCGCGCTCTACAAGGCCACGCACTTGCATCACCACAAGTCGCGCACGCCGACGCCGTTCACCGCCTACAGCTTCTCGATCTGGGAAGCGATCACGGAGGCCGCCTTCGTGCCGCTCTACCTGCTCGCCACCAGTCTCATGGGCATTCCCTACATCGGCATGGCCATCCTGGTGTTCATCTGGTTCCAGATCATCCGCAACGTGATGGGCCATGCCGGTGTGGAGATCATGCCGGCCGGCTGGGTCGACAGCAAATGGGTCGGCTGGATCAACACGACCACCCACCACGACCTGCACCACAGCACCTTCAACTACAATTTCGGGCTCTACTTCACCTGGTGGGACCGCTGGATGGGCACCGAGCATCCGGAATACAAGGAGCGCTTCCGCGCGGTCGCCAAGCCGATCCGCTGGGGCCGCAAGGTGGACGAGCAGGCCGCGGCGCAGGCGCAGGGCTAGGCGCAAGCGGCGGAATATTTCCGCAACCCCGCTGACATACGCGCTACATACTGGCAAAGCAGGGGTCCGGGCAGGCGTTGCCCGGGCCCCTATGTCGCAAGGGGCAGGTTATCGCGCCCCGCCAGTGGAGAACGACGCGCCGTGAAAGTCCTGGGTCTTCTGCGCCACGCCAAGTCCGATTGGGGGGATAGCGACAAGCGCGATTTCGACCGGGGCCTGAACGATCGCGGGCGCAAGGGCGCCGCGGTTATCGGCCAGCACATTCGCGATCACGGGGTGAAATGGGACCGGCTCGTCGCAAGCCCGGCCGAACGCGTGAAGCGCACGCTCGCTGTCGGCCTGCCCGATCTCAAGCCCGAATGGGACGAGCGCCTCTATCTTGCCGGAACAGACACGATCATGGACGTGATCCGCGAAAAGGGCGGCGACGCCGACACGCTCATGCTGTCCGGCCACAACCCGGGGCTTGGCGACATGCTGTTCGAGCTGGTCGCCCCCAAGAACGAAAACGCGCTCTACGACGAGGCCAAGGTCAAGTTCCCGACCGCCGCCTTCGCCGTGTTCGAGCTCGACATCGAGGACTGGGCCGACCTACGCGACGGCTGCGGGACGCTGGTCCATTTCGCCCGCCCGCGCGACCTCGATGCGGATCTGGGGCCGGAGTACTAGCGAAGAACCCAGGGCCCCGGCGCGCCTGCACCGCGCTCGTCTTGCGGGTTGTAGAGAGCGCATTTCTTCAGGCTCAGGCAGCCGCAGCCGATGCATCCGTCGAGATTCGCGCGCACCTTCTCCAGCGCGGTGATCTGCGCGTCGATCCGTCGGCGAATCTCGCCGCTGATGCGCTTCCAGTCTGCGGCGGTGGGGTTTCGCCCTTGTGGGAGCGAGGCCAGCGCGTCCTCGATCTCGGTCAGCGAGAGTCCCAGTTTCTGCGCAATCAGGATAAAGCTCAGCCGGCGGATGTCCCCGCGAAGGAACCGGCGCTGGTTGCCGCTGGTGCGCAGCGCCTCGACCAGGCCCTTGCCCTCATAGTAGCGGATTGCGGAGACGGAGAGGCCGGTGCGTCCGGCCAATTCGCCGATGGTGAGAAGGTCGCTCGATTTCATCGATCACAGTCATGGCATTTTCAAAGGTTGATCTCAAGTTAGGTTGAGGTTCTATCTATCCCGGCATCGACACCGGGCCACTGCCGCAGCGCAGGGCCCCAATCAGGAGATGCACCATGCCCAAGGGCAAACTTGAACATGCCAATATCTCGGTCACCGATCCCGATCGCAGCGCTGCGCTGCTTGTCGACCTGCTCGGCTGGCACGAACGCTGGAGGGGCGAATCGCAACTGGGCGGCCACAGCCTCCATGTCGGCGATGATCACGATTACCTCGCGCTCTACACCGGCGACCATGTGAAGGGCGATTACTCCAAGGGGCACCCGCTCAACCACATCGCCTTTACGGTCGACGATCTCGACGCCGCCGAGAAGGTGGTGGTCGCCCACGGCCTCAAGCCCTTTGGGCACGACGATTACGAACCAGGGCGCCGGTTCTACTTCTTCGACTGGGACGGCATCGAATTCGAGGTGGTCAGCTATGAATGAGATCATGCCTCGCCGCCCGCTGTTCGGTCCTCGCCCCGATCCGAAGGACAAACCGGCCTCCCCCACGCCCAGACCGCGACCGCCCTTTTCCGCAAAGCCGGTTCGTGTATGACTTTCCCCCGGATGGCCGTTCTTTCCAAGGCCGCATCCGGGGGAAATCACATGAAGACCAGTGTTCTGGCGGCCCTTGCCGCGCTCGCCGCATCCGCAGCCCCGCTTTCGGCCGAAACGGTCGCGGTGACCGCCGACCGCCTGCTCGACGTGGAGACCGGCCGCTATGTCTCGAACCCGGTAGTCGTGATCGTCGATGGCAAGGTGTCGAGCGTCACCTCGGGCGGCGCCGTCCCCGAAGGGGCGGAGCGGATCGACCTTGCCGGGCACACGCTGTTGCCCGGCCTGATCGACATGCATGTGCACCTGTCCGGACGGCCCGAATACGGCGGCTATTCCGGCCTCCAGTTCACCGATCGTTTCTGGACCGCGATTGCCGTTTCGAACGCGCGCACGATGCTGGAAATCGGCTTCACGACCATCCGCAACGTGGGCGACAGCGACTACAACGTCGCCGGTGTCGACCAGGCGATCGAGGAAGGTTGGATCATCGGCCCGCGTATCGTGAACGCGAACTACGCGCTCGGCGCGACCGGCGGGCATTGCGACGAGACCTTCCTGCCGCCCAGCTTCGAAGCGAAGAGCCCGGCCGTCGGCGATAGCCCCGAAGAACTGCGCAAGCGCGTGCGCGAGCAGCGCAAGTATGGGGCCGAGGTCATCAAGGCCTGCGCCACGGGCGGCGTCTTCAGCCGCAACACAGCACCCGGCATCCAGCAACTAAGCCTCGAAGAGCTCACCGCGATTGCCGACGAAGCGCATTTCTGGGGCCTGAAGGCCGCCGCCCATGCCCATGGCGCACCCGGTATCAAGGCCGCCATCCGCGCCGGTTTCGACACCATCGAACAC
The DNA here is from genome assembly GCF_019448255.1 of Qipengyuania flava. Taxonomy (NCBI): domain Bacteria; kingdom Pseudomonadati; phylum Pseudomonadota; class Alphaproteobacteria; order Sphingomonadales; family Erythrobacteraceae; genus Qipengyuania; species Qipengyuania flava. Next base: position 1,216,342 of record NZ_CP080410.1, on the reverse strand, counting down.
GCAAGCTACGCCGATGACGAGGCAATCCGCCTCGCGAAGGAGCGCGGCACCTTCTTCTCGATGGATATCTTCAACACCGAGTACACGCTCAGCCAGGGCGCGGCGAACGGGGTGTTGGAGGAAAACCTCGCCAAGGAACGCGCACTCAGCCAGGCGCAGCGCGACAATTTCCGCCGCGCGCACAGGGCGGGCGTGAAGATGGTCTTCGCCAGCGACGCAGCGGTCATGCCGCACGAGCTGGTCGGCGGTCAGTTCCGCGTCATGGTCGAATACGGGATGACCCCGCTCGAAGCGATCCAGGCCGCAACGATCAACGCGGCCGAGGCGCTCGGCCAGGAAGGCGAAGTGGGCGTCGTCAAGCCCGGCGCCTGGGGTGATCTGATTGCGGTCGATGGCGACCCGCTGGCCGATGTCGGCGAGCTGGCCGACGTCGATGCGGTGATCAAGGGCGGGAAACGGGTCGACTGACCTCGGCGGGCGCGGCGTTGAACCCGGCCATCGCGGCAAGAGGCACATCCTCGAACCGGCCGAGCCAGCGGCGCGCCATCTTCGCCAGCGGCATCGGGTTGATGTAGTGGCGCTTGCAGCGCCCGTCCCGCTCGCTCGCCACCAGTTCCGCGGCTTCGAGCACGGAAAGATGCTTGGCGACCGCCTGGCGCGTCATCGGCAGGTCTTCGGCGAGATCAGTGAGAGTCAGCCCGCCTTCAGCGCTCAGCCGGTCCAGCAGGAAGCGGCGCGTTGGGTCCTAAAGGGCGACGAAGGTGTCCGTCATGGTGCCAAGGTTAAGATTGCCTTTCCGAGTCGCTCAATCGCGCCGGCAAGGTTGTCCACCGTGGAACGTCAGCCAGGCAGCGTCCCGGTCTGCCGGAGCGCCTCGCCAAGCGCGATCCCGGCGCTGGTCGCAAGGTTGAGCGACCGCACCTCGGCACGCATCGGCAGGCGTACGCTTGCATCCACCGCCGCCCGCACTTCATCGGTCACCCCGGCGCTTTCCTTGCCGAACAAGAGTATATCGTCCGTTTCATAGGCGAAGTCGTAAGAAGACTGCGTGGCCCGCGTGGTGAAGAGCACCAACCGCGCCCCGGCTCGCGCTTCCCGGAAGGCATCGAAATCCTCATGGCGGACCACTTCGACATGATCGATGTAATCCATCGCCGCACGGCGGACACGGCGGTCGTCCCACGGGAAGCCTAGCGGTTCGATCAGGTCCACGCCCACGCCCATGCAGGCGCATAGGCGCATGACATTGCCGACATTCCCGGCGATTTCGGGCTCGAATAGGGCGATGCGCATAGGGGTTACAGCAGCCGCTTCGACTTGGCCGCGGCGCCCGCCCAGGGCTGGTCGGTGCGGTCGAGGTCGAGCGCGCCCTCCCACGGGCGGCACAGCGCAAACGCCTCCTCGGGCGACCCTTGCGTCCATACGGCCCGATCCTCCTCGCGCAGCAGCACCGGCATGCGCGTGTGGACTTCGGATGCAGCGCCCGCAGCATCGGTCATGACCATGGAGTAGCAGCGCCCCCATTCCTCGCTGTCGCGCCACACGCCCGCGACGGCGAACAGCTCGGCATCGGGGCGCGAAAGCCAGGTGCGCGTCTTGCCGCCCTTCGGCCCCTCGGCCTCCGCCCAGCCGGTGACGGGGATGAGGCAGCGGCGCTCCTCGAAGCTGTAGCGCCAGAAGAAGCTGTCGAGCTTGTCGGTGCGCGCGTTGTTGACCGGCTTGGGCTTGAGCGGCTGGCCGTTCTTGCCCTTCATCACCAGCGGGAAACCCCAGCTCATCTGGGTGAGCTTGCCCTCGGCCACCACGACGCCGGGATAGCCGGGAAAGACTTCGTCGCCGAAATTGGCGCCGCCCAACTCGTTCACCGCATCGAACCAGGCCGCAACCTCGTCCTTGTTCTTGGTCATCCGGTAAAGGTTGCACATCAGGCGTTCCCCACGACGAAACAGGCGGCCGCGACAAGCGCCCCAGTCCAGCGGTTGGCGCGGAAACGGTCGAGCGGATTGCCGGGATCTTCGCCATCGAGCGTCGCGACCTGCCACAACAGGTGACCCGCAACAGGCACCAGCGCCAGCAGCGCGACCCAGTCCGCACGGTAGAGCCAGAAGGCAAGCGCCCACAGCGCCACCGCTCCGGCATAGAACAACGCGACCCCGCCCTTTACATGCCCGCCGAGACGCAATGCGGAAGAACGAATGCCAACCAGCGCGTCGTCCTCGCGGTCCTGCATGGCGTAGATCGTGTCGTAACCGATCACCCATAGCGCCGCGCCTACGTACATCGCCGCGAGCGCGTCGAGATTGTCGGCGCGCATCTCGCTCCAGCCGACCAGCAGGCCCCAAGTAAAGACCATGCCGAGCCATGCCTGCGGCCACCAGGTGATACGCTTCATGAAGGGATAGGCAGCCACCAGCGCCACGCTCGCCAGCGCCACGCCTTGTGCGATCGGGCGCAGTTGCAACAGCACGAGCAGACCGACGGCGCAGAGCGCGAAGAGCCAGCCCCAGGCAGTCTTCTTCGATATCCGCCCGCTCGCCACTGGCCGCACGGCGGTGCGCGCGACCTTCCGGTCGAGATCGGCATCGACGATGTCGTTGTAGACGCAGCCCGCCCCGCGCATCGCGATGCTGCCGAGGAGGAGCCAGGCGACCAGCTCGACCTGCCAGCCGGCCCCCGCAAGCCAGACGCCCCAGGCACAGGGCCAGAACAGCAGCCACCAGCCGATCGGCCGGTCGAAGCGCGCCAGCTGCGCAAGGTCGCGCGGCACCTGCGGCAGGCGCGCGACGAGGCCGCGGTGTTCGCTGTCGGGGACGACGTCGGGTGTGGCGGTATCGCTCATCGCTTGCTCCCTAACCGCGCTCGTGCCACCTGCAAAGCCATGCCTGCAACGCCCGCCTGGCCGCCCAAGAGCGCACCGCGCCTGTTCGTCGAACAGGAAGTCACCTCCCAGAGCCCTGTGACCATCGATGGCAACCAGGCGCATTACCTCTCCAAGGTGATGCGCGTGGCGCCCGGCGATGCGGTGATCCTGTGCGACGATATCACCGGCGAATGGGCGGCCGAGGTGGTAGAAACGGGCAAGCGCTCGGTGCTGCTGCAGCCAAGGGAGCACCTGCGCCCGCGCGAGCCGGTACCCGATTTCTGGCTCTGCCCGGCGCTGCTGAAGAAAGACCGCTTCGACCTCGTGCTCGAAAAAGCGACCGAGCTGGGTGTGGCCCGCATCGCTCCCGTCCTCACCCGGCGCTGCGTGGCGGACAAGCTGAACGCCGACCGCGCGGACACCATCGTCACCGAGGCCGCCGAGCAATGCGCGCGCACCGCCCTTCCTGAAATCGCCCCCGTCGCCAAGCTCGACGCCCTTCTGCGCGACTGGCCGCAGGAGCGCCACCTGTTCTTTGCCGACGAAGAAGGCGGCGAACCGGCCGCCGACGCCTTCTGCTACGCCGAGGGGCCCGCCGCCCTGCTGGTGGGCCCGGAAGGCGGTTTCGACGATGCCGAGCGTGCCGCAATCCGCGCGCATCCCGCCTCGGTCGCCATCAGCCTCGGCCCGCGCATCCTGCGCGGCGAGACGGCGGCGATTGCCGGCATCGCGGTGTGGATGGCCGAGGCAGGCGACTGGATCGGCGAAGAATAATTTCCTTCCCTCGCAAGGTTCGGTTGCCTATCGCCACGCGTCATGAGCACGCGCGAGGCCTCTGGGGACGCCGATCCCATCATCGAAAGCCGCGACCAGCTGGTCGCTCCGATGCAGAAGGGCGAGAAGCCCAAGGACAAGTGGCGGATCGGCACCGAGCACGAGAAGCTCGTCTTTCACAAGAGCGACCACCGCGCACCGTCCTATGACGAGCCCGGCGGCATTCGCGATATCCTGTTGAGTTTGCAGGAATTCGGCTGGGAGCCGGTCGAAGAAGGCGGCAAGGTCATCGCCATGCGCGGCGAGGACGGCACGGTCAGCCTGGAACCGGCGGGCCAGCTCGAACTTTCGGGCGCGCCGCTCGAAAACCTCCACCAGACCTGCAACGAGACCGGCCGGCACCTGCAGCAGGTCAAGGCTATCGGCGAGCAGTGCGATGTCGGCTTCCTCGGCCTCGGCATGTGGCCCGACAAGACCCGCGACGAACTGCCGGTGATGCCCAAGGGGCGTTACGAGATAATGATGCGCCACATGCCGCGCGTCGGCAGCCTCGGCCTCGACATGATGCTGCGCACCTGCACCATCCAGGTGAACCTCGACTATTCGTCCGAAGCCGACATGGCGCAGAAGTTCCGCACCGGCCTTGCGCTGCAGCCGCTGGCCACCGCGCTGTTCGCCAATTCGCCCTTCACCGAAGGCAAACCCAACGGCTACCTCTCCTATCGCAGCCATATCTGGAGTGACACCGACCCGCACCGCACCGGCATGCTGCCCTTCGTTTTCGAGGACGGCTTCGGTTACGATCGCTGGGTCGACTACATGCTCGACGTGCCGATGTATTTCGTCTTCCGCGAGGGCAAGTACATCGACGCCGCCGGCCTGAGCTTCCGCGACTTCCTTGAAGGCAAGCTTTCGGTGCTACCCGGCGAGAAGCCGACCGAGAGCGACTGGTGGGACCACCTCTCGACCGCCTTCCCCGAAGTGCGCCTCAAGAGCTTCCTCGAAATGCGCGGCGCCGATGGCGGGCCGTGGAGCCGGATCTGCGCCCTGCCCGCTTTCTGGGTCGGCCTGCTCTACGAACAGAGCTCGCTCGACGCGGCGTGGGACCTCGTAAAGCACTGGTCGATGGAAGAGCGCGAGGACCTGCGCAACGCGGTTCCCAAGCTTGCGCTGGACGCGCCGATCCCGGGCGGCGGCAAGCTGCTCGACCTTGCCAAGGAGGTGCTGGCCATCTCGCGCGACGGGCTTGCCAGGCGCGCCCGCCTCAACACCTCGGGCGACAACGAAACCGGCTTCCTCGAAACGCTCGACGAGATCGTCGCCAGCGGCAAGGTGCCCGCGCAGGTTCTGCTCGACCGCTACAACGGCGAATGGGGCGGCGACATCGAGCGCGTCTACAAATACAGCTTCTGATCGCGCCCGGCTTCTGTAACGGATTGTCGCAGTCGTAACACCTGCGTCGCAATCTTCAGGTCTTTTCCTGAATTCGTACAATTCGTTACCGCGCAGCATTGACCCTGACAATCTCCTTTGCATCGCTCGCAGGAGGGCGACGAGGGAAAAGAAAATGAGGGTCTCAGGATGCCGACAAAGCACCATGCATTACCATCGATTGCCGCACTGACGCTGGCCTTGGCGGCATGTGGGGGCGAAGGATCTTCCGGTTCGGCCGGAGGCGGCAACACAGCGGTCGCCACACCCACGCCGACGCCTACCGCCACGCCGACACCCACCCCGACCACCACGGGGAACGAGGAGGCCAACGCCATCATCCAGGCCTATCTGAGGCTCGACCTCGATAGCCTCGACAACTACGCCAACCCGGTGCTGCCGGCCTATTACGACGACACCGTCTTTGCCGACGACAACACGCCGAACAACGATCCCGTCACCGACGAGCTCGCCATGCTGGGGCGCGTGCTGTTCTACGACACAGCGCTGAGCGTCAACGACACGGTCAGCTGCGCGAGCTGCCACCAGCAGCAATTCGGGTTCGACGATGACGAACGCTTTTCGGAAGGTTTTCGCGGCGCTGAGTTTACCGATGCCCATGCCATGCGCCTTGGCAATATCCGCTTCTATGCGCCCGGCGACATGTTCTGGGATCGCCGCGCCGACAGCGTCGAAGACCAGGCGACGCAGCCGATTCTCAACCCAGTCGAGATGGGCTGGAGCGACAATGGCGGGCTGGCTGCGCTGGTAGCGAAGCTACAGGGCCTTGAATACTACCCGGTCCTGTTCCGATACGTCTTCGGCGACGAGGCGATCACCATGAACCGGATCGAGCGCGCGCTGGCCAATTTCGAGCGCGCGATGATCTCTACCGACAGCCGCTGGGACCAAGCCTACGCACAGGTCTTCGATCCCAACGCGCAGAACCGCAACCTGGGCGTCAACCTGCCGGGCTTCACCGCCAGCGAGAACCGCGGCCGCCAGCTGTTCATGGCAGCGCCCAACAACGGCGGTGCGGGCTGTGCCGGATGCCACCGGCCGCCGACATTCGCGCTCGCCGGCAACAGCCGTTCGAACGGGCTCGACGCAGGTGAGACCACAGTCTTCAAGTCGCCCTCGCTCAAGAGCGTGGGTAGCTCGACCCATTTCATGCACGACGGGCGCTTCGACAGCCTGCTCGATGTCATCGTCCATTACGACGAGGGCATCCAGGCGGGTCCCGCGCTCGACAACCGGTTACAGGCGGGCGGCGCGCCGCTGCGTCTCAACCTTTCGGTCAGCGACCGGCAGGCGCTGGTCGATTTCCTCCTGACGCTGGATGACGAGACGCTGGCGAGCGATCCGAAATTTTCCGATCCCTTCATCCGCTGAGCCTGCTATCGCCTCTCTCCACAGCTCATGAGGAGAGAGGCGATGATCCAGATCAACGGTACGATCAAACTGGGGCAATCGATCGACGCGGCCACGCGCAAGGCGATGGTCGAGATGGTGCGCGCCAGCCGCGCGGAAGACGGGTGCCTCGATTATTCCTTCGCGAGCGATCTCGCCGATCCCGACACGCTGGTGCTGTTCGAGCGCTGGCGTGACCAGGCCGCGCTCGAAGCGCATGGCAAATCGGCGCACATGGCGGAATTCCAGAAGGTGATGGCCGCAAACCCGCCCAAGTCGCGCGACCTGCGCATCTACGAAACCGACGACGGCGCGCCGCTGGGCTGATTATTCGGCCGGTTGCTGCGCCAGGGAAGGGCGCGGTTTGAAGCGATTCCACAGCTTGGCGAGCGGCGCGGTCAGCAGGCCGTGCTGCGCCATCCACGCGTGGTATTCCCGGTACTTCGGGTCCTCGGCGAGGAGATGCGCCTCTTCGGTCTTCGCGCGCCAGAAATAGATCGCGTTCACGACAAGCAGGAAGAAGCAGTTGCGGATCGCCTCGACGGGTGAGCCGCTGGTCACGAGGAACGGCAGAACGGCGCACCACCAGAACAGGTTCTTCGACACATAGGCCGGGTGCCGCGTGAAACGGTAGGGCCCGTTGGTGAGGACACCGCGATAGGTGAGGTTCGAGAAGCGCAGGCCGAAGGCAAAGGTCGCCCAGGCGTAAATGCCGGTCAGGACCACCAGCAGCGCGCCCCAGACGGAAAGCAGCGTGTCATTGCCTGCCATCCAGTGGAGCCAGCCGGCCGTATCGTACTCGTAATTGATCGCCCGGCCTCCGCCCAGGATCCCCCAGACAATCGGCGGGTAGCAGATCAACGCCGCGATCCAGCCGCCTAGGAAGGGATTGCCCGAACGGATATGCGCGTCGAGCGGGCGCATGGTGACGATGTAGCCGACCGTGCCGATCATCACGTCGATCATGAACATCGCCTCGATAATGGTCAGCGCGATACGTTCGGGCCGCGCCATGACTTCGGCGAAATCGGCGGTGACGATGTTGCGGAAGGCGAAGGGGATGATTGAGATCATGAAGGCGGTGAAGAACGCCTTGATGATCCAGGCGCGCCAGTGCTTCTTGACCTCTTCCACGTCCCAGCCCGGCCGCATCAGCAGCAGCGCGCCGAAATGCCAGGCATGGTCTCGCGGGTTCACCAGCGCGCGGTCGATCCAGAAAACATAGGGGACGGAAAGCACTACCAGCGGCAGGGCGGCGTAGGTCAGCACTTCGATCGCGAAGACGTACTGCCCTTCCCAGTACCAGCGGCACAGGCAGTAAAGGCCGGCAATGATTGCCCAGGTCGCCCACAACCCGGCGAGCTTCACCCAGGTGACGCTGCGGTCGGGGGTTCGGCTGCGGACCAGCGACCAGTCGAGCCCGGTCGAGGGGCGCAGGTGCACCTTGTCGACGAAGATGGACCACAAGGCCATTGGCACGGCAGCTGCGACAAGGCCGAACAGGGCCGAATTCTTGCCACCCAGCGTGTCGCGCGGCACCTGCCAATCGAAGGTTTCGGCAAGGCCGGGGAACGCGCGCGCGAAAGCGACCCAGGCAAACAGCCCGGCAAGGCCCACCAGTCCCACCGCCGAGGAGACATCGCTCTTCGGCCGTGCGAGGGGTGCGTTCGCGCTTCCGTCCATGACCGCTCCTGGTTAGCCCAGATTGGTTAACAGCGCGGTCACGCTAGCACGAAAATCAGCGGAATGCGGAAATCCGGCCGCTGTCGTCGAGGATGTAGAGCGTGTTGTTCGCCACCACCGGCGCCAGCGTGATCGGCTGCTTGAGGTCGGTGAACAGGCTGGCCGAGCCTTCGCCCGTGCTGATCCGCCAGACTTCGCCTTCGGTGTTGACCGCCCACAGATTGCCGCCGGCAAGGACCGGGCCGGACCAGAAGATCGGGCCCTTCTTGTCTTCCTCGTCGCGCCACTGGGGCAGCTGCGAGAGCCAGCGGACTTTGCCGGTTGCGCGGGCAATGGCCAGCAGGCGCGCGTCGTCGGTCAGCGTGAAGATCCATTCGCCCGCGATTGCCGGGGTCGAGATACCGGCAAGATTGAGCTCCCAGATTCGCTGGCCGGTGACCAGTTCGTACGCCGCCATACGGCCGCCCTGGCCGAGCGCATAGACCCGGCCTGCGTCGATGATCGGATCGGCATCGATATCGGTCAGCGAGCCCACCTGGGTCGAGATCGAGGTGCGCGCCAGGGCATCGGCCCACAGCGTGCGGCCGTTTTCATAGCGGTGCGCGATCAGTTCGCCCGAGCTGTAGCCCGCGATAACCGTGCCCTGCCCGGCTGCCGGAGCCGCAACGCCGAAGACGCCGGCCTGCGTGGCCGAACCCGATTCCTGCCACTGGACCGAACCATCGTTCGCATCGAGCGCGAAAATCTGGTTGTCCTGCGTCATCACGAAAACCGAACCGAAGGCGATCGTCGGCGATCCGCGCAGCGGACCCGAAGGCTTCACCTTCCAGATTTCCGTGCCACTGTCCGCGTTCAAGGCAACGACGTCACCGGCACCGTCGGTCATGTAGACACGGCCGTTGTCGTAGCTCGCGCCGCCGCCAAAGGCACTCGGGCGCAGGTCGCTTTCGAGGTCGGGATTGTAGCTCCAGCGGCGCGCACCGGTCTGTGCGTCGAAGGCGCTGAGGACACCGTCACCACCAACCGCAAACATCATGCCGCCGCCGATGACCGGCGAGGCACCGAGACGGCGACGGTTGGTCGCACCGGCGACATTCGCGGTGAAAACGCGCGCCGGCGATGCGCCAAGCGCGAGATGGCCGTAGGACTTGCCTGCGTTGCCGCCAGCCTGGCCCCAGCTCGCATTGGCCTGTGCAGGCGGCAGGACGATCGATACGCCGGCCAGCGAGGGATCGACCTGCGCACCCGTCTGGATGCGCGAGAGGATCGGCTGACGTTCGCCGAGCGTCGGCGTTTCCTTCTTGTCGCCACCGCCAAACAGGCCGCCGCTACAGGCGCCGAGGCCCACGGCCAGCGCAGCCACGATTGCCGTGCGCGAGAGGTTCTTGCGGTTCATTGTAATCCTCGTTCCGTCCATCTTGTGCGGTGCCTGACCGTCTTATTCGGTAGCGGCCGCGGCGCTTTCGCCATCAGCCCCCGGGCGTTCGACCCCTTGTTCTTCGAGCAGCGCATCGACATCCTCAATCGCGTCCACGCCCAGGACACCCGCCATCTGGCGAGCGCGCGAGCGGAGCGATTCCGGCGCGGTGTCATCCTTGGCAATCTGAGCGAAAAGCGCGCCTGCTTCTTCGGTCTTGTCCTGATCGAGATAGGCGTGCGCGACAAGCTCGCCGGCGCTTGCGAAGTACGGCTGACCCGGCGTTGCCAGCGGCTTGAGCGCGGCGATGACCTGGGCGCTGTCCATGCTGTCGTAATTGATCACGACGTCGCGCAGGCGGGCCAGATCGCGCAGGGCGGGCGCTGCGTCTTCGTTGTCGGCCACGCTCTTGAAAAGAGTGGAAGCTTCCTCGGTCTGGCCGCGCTGTTCGGCGATGCCTGCGCGCAACATGGCCGCTGCGACGCCCGCGCCGCTGTCCTTGCCGGCGAGCTCTTCAAGCTGGCTGTAGCCGGTTTCGAGGTTGCCGGCGTCCACCTGGTCGAGCGCGCCGACCAGTGTTTCGGAATCGCGTTCCATCGCGGCTTCCTGGCGGCTTTCCCAGAACAGGTACCCCCCGAAGGCCGCAAGCCCTGCCAGCAGCAGGCCGAGCAGCGGCTTGCCGTATTTGTCGAGGAATTCCTGCGCATCGCCCTGGCGGACGGCTTCGTCCACTTCGCGCAGCAAGGCTTCCTGCTGGGCGTTTTCCTGCTGGGCGCGCTTCTCTTCGCGGGACAATTCGGATTTGGGTGTCAGGGCCACCGGGGCGGGCTCCAATTAACTAGATACGTGTTTCCGCGGCTCTTTAAGGACAGGCGCGGACAAGGGCAATGCTTGGCGGAGCCTGTCCCCGCCTGCGTGAATGCGGGCTGAAACGGATCAGAGGTCACGTTTCATGGCGCTGGAATAGAGCCGGCGGTAGGTCGCGATCATCTTGGCCTCGTCGAAATGGGCAACCGCCTTGGCCCGGTTGGCCTCGCCAACCTCCTTGCGCAGCTCTTTCGAGACCGCAAGCTGGACGAGCGCCATGCGCAGCTCTTCTTCCTTGCCCGGCGGCGTGATGAACTCCGCATTCGCCTCCGACACCATGCCCGCGATATCGCCGACTGCCGGGGCAACGACCGGCAAGCCAGCCGCCATGGCCTCGACAACGGAGAGCGGGAATTGCTCGGAATCGCTCGACAGGGCGAATATGTCGAACAGGCCGATCACGCGCGCCGGATCGCTGACCGCTCCGGGCAAGTGGACACGGTGGTTGATGGACAGCCGGTCGGCTTCGGCAAGGATCGCATCGCGCGCATCGCCCTCACCCAGGATCACCAGCTGCCAGTTTTCCGACAGCTCGGTGAAGACCCGGACCATACGCGGCAGGTTCTTGACGGTGCGCAGGCCGGCCAGCGTGCCGACCCACAGCTCGCCCGGATGCTTGATGAGCCGCAAAGCGTCCTTCTTGGGGCGCATGGCGAAGGCCTTGGTGTCGATACCGTTGGGAATGCGCTTCACGCGGCCAAGCGGCTGCTGCCAGTCGACCAGCGCGATCTCCTCCAGCCGTTCGGACGGCACCACCAGGCCCGAGGCCTTGCCGAGTGCAATACGGCGGTACCAGGTGCGGCCCGTCTTGAGCTTTTTCAGCTCGCTTTCGTCGAAGCCGTCTTCGTGATGCACCAGCGGCGGAAGGGCATGGAGGTCCTTGAACAGCGTGTGCGCCATCACCGCGTCCATCGCGCCCCAATTATAGGTGCACACGAGGTCGTAGCCCTTCATCGCCTTGGCGATCTTCTGCAGGCGGCCCGGCGTCGGGCGGCCCTTGAGGCTCGGGAATTCGGGCTGAAGCGTCACCGCAATGCCCTTGGCAATGCGCTCCGCCGCGCCCAGCCGCTCGGGTTCGGCCGAGACGATGGTGTGGCGCGCCTTGCGACCGAAAGCGTTGATCAGCTGGACCGTGCGCAATTCCTTGCCGCCGGGCGCAAAGGTCGATTGCAGGTGCAGGAAATGCGGCGCGTCCGCGCCCTTGCCCCCGCTCATGCGACGCGCGCCAGAAGGCGGTCGATGGCGGCAAGCGCCTCGGGCTCGTCAAGCATGGGCGCGTGGCCCACCTGCGGTACGGTAACCGCCTCGGCCCCGCTGGCGACCTTCTGCATTTGCTCAAAGGTGGCGGGCGCAAGCAGCTGCGACAGCCCGCCGCGCAGGAGCAAAAGCGGCTTGTCCGTCAACGCCTTGAAAGCGGGCCACAGGTCGACCGGCGCCGCCGCTTCGGGCGAGGCGAGGATCGGTTCGGCCAGCTTCATGTCGTAATCGAAGGCGATACGGCCGTTGTTGCACAGCGTGAGCGTGCGTTTTGCCATGTCGATCCACTGTTCGATCGCGTAGTTCGGGAAGGCCCCGCCGTGGGTTTCCTGCAAGGCGCGCGCGGCGTGCATCCAGGTCGGGAAGCTACGCCCCTGCCCGACATAGGATTTGATCGTGTCGAGCCCTTCGGTCTCGAGCTCCGGCCCGATATCGTTCAAGGCAGCGCCCGCGATCCGCTCCGGCTGCGCCTGTGCCAGCAGCATGGTCATCAGCCCGCCCATCGAGGTGCCGATCGATACGAAGGAGGCGATCTCCTCCTGCTCCAGCAGCGCCAGCAGGTCCTCGACATAGGTCGGCAGCGCGTAGCTGTTGGCATCATCGGAATAGCCGCTATCCCCGCGCCCGCGCATCGAGGGCACGATCACGCGCCAGCCCTGCGAGGTGATATGCGGCGCCAGGTCCGAAAAATCGCGCGCGTTACGGGTCAGGCCATGCAGGCAGATCACCGGCGGGCGATCATTCGCTTCGCCGTAGTCGCGGAAATGCAGGGTGAGACCGTCGGCGCTTTGCCAGTGGCGGTCGGTGTAGGGGTTATCCATCGTAGGCGGCGAAAACCTTGCTCGCTTTGCGTTGATGCCCTTGTAACGGGCTGTCTTGCCGCCCACTATCGCCGGATGCGCGCCGAACCGCAAGCCGCGAGCTATCGCCCCGACACGCCCATCGAATCGCTGGCCGACTGGATCGGCGACCCGGTCGATCCGGCGGACTTCCCGAAAACCGAGCTGCGCTTTCGCAACGACCGCCATGCGGCGAGCGTCGGCCTTGCCGAATTGAGCGATGCGGAGTGGACCCGCCATTTCGGGCGGTTCGAGCCGCTGGAGGGCAACCTGCCCCGCCCGCTCGCGCTGCGGTATCACGGGCACCAGTTCCGCGTGTACAACCCCGATCTGGGTGATGGCCGAGGCTATTTGTTCGCGCAGATGCGCGACGCCGAAGGGCGGCTGATGGACCTCGGCACCAAGGGATCGGGTCAGACCCCCTGGAGCCGCGAGGGTGACGGGCGGCTGACGCTGAAAGGCGCGGTGCGCGAAATCCTCGCCACCGAAATGCTCGAGGCGCTCGGCGTCAACACATCGAAGACCTTCAGCGTGGTCGAGACGGGCGAGGAGCTGTGGCGCAGCGACGAGCCGTCTCCAACGCGTTCCGCCGTGATGACCCGGCTCAGCCACGGCCACATCCGTATCGGCACCTTCCAGCGCCTGCTCGCGCTCGAGGAAAAGGAGCACATGGTCCAGCTGGTCGATTATTGCCTCGCCCAGTTCCCCGGTCCGCCCCCGCCCGAAGACGCGCCGGGGCGCGAGGAGCCGGCTGTGCGGCTGATGCACCTGGTCGTCGAACGGATGGCTGACCTCGCCGCAAGCTGGATGGTCGCCGGCTTCGTCCACGGCGTGCTCAACACCGACAACATGAACGTCAGCGGGGAAAGCTTCGATTACGGGCCCTGGCGGTTCCTGCCGAAGTGGGATCCGGGCTTCACCGCTGCCTATTTCGATCACCAGGGCCTCTACGCCTTCGGCCGCCAGCCAGAAGCGCTGCACTGGAACTGCGGGCAATTCGCCATTGCGCTGCGCCTACTGGTGGACGCCCCGCCCCTGATCGCTGCGATGGAGCGTTTCGGACCGCTCTACATGGAAGCCATCGGGCGCCGCTGGTGCTGGCGTCTTGGCGTTGCCAGCCGGGGTGCCGAAGCGGACGCGGCCTTGGTGGCTGCCTGCGAGAAAGCGCTGACCGAAAGCGGTGCGTCCCCGGATGCCTTCTTCTTCACCCATCGCGGCGGGCGCGGCGCACAGGGGCCCCTTGCCGAGGCGCTGGACGGCTATGCTGCTGTTGAGGACAGCCATGAGTATTGGGCAGGCGAGGCCCCGCAATCGATGCTGATCGAAGAAGTCGAAGCGATCTGGTCGGCGATCGACGAACGCGACGACTGGCTGCCGCTGACGGAAAAGGTTGCGGCCCTGCGCCGCATGGGCGAAGCGCATGGAGAACCCCCTTCTCCGGCGGGACATTTGCAATAAGCGCACCAAACACGAATTGACGCGGCCGATGGAACCGCCCACTTAAGGCGCGATTCGAGGCGTAGAGAGGATAAAAATCCCGTAATGGCGACCGACCTGGTCTCAACTGAACCCGCTACCGGCAAGGAAATCTGGCGCGGCACCACTGGTGACGTGGACCTGGCGATCGAACGCGCGCGCGAAGCAATGCGCGACTGGGCGCGCCAGCCGCTTGGCCAGCGCATCGAACTGCTGCGGCGCTTCGCCAACCAGGTTCGCAAGCACGCCGATCCCTTTGCCGAACTGATCGCCCGCGAAACGGGCAAGCCCCTGTGGGAAGCCCGCACCGAGGTCGAAGCGGTCATCGGGAAGGTCGAAATCTCGGTCACCGCCTACGCCGAACGCACGGGCATGAAGAAGCTCAACAGCGCGCTTCAGGGCACGGCCGCACTGCGCCACAAGCCGCATGGCGTGATGGCGGTGCTCGGCCCCTACAACTTCCCCGCGCACCTGCCGAACGGCCACATTGTTCCCGCGCTGCTTGCCGGCAACTGCGTGATCTTCAAGCCGAGCGAGAAAACGCCGGCCGTGGGCGAATTCCTCACCCGCTGCTTCCACGAAGCCAAGATCCCCGAAGGCGTGGTCCAGTGCATCCACGGCGGGGTCGAGGTTGGACAAGCCCTCGTCGAGCACTGGATGGTCGACGGCGTGCTCTTCACCGGATCCGCGCGCGCCGGCATTGCGATCAATCGCAAGCTCGCCGCCGATCCGGGCAAGATCGTGGCGCTGGAAATGGGCGGCAACAACCCGATCGTGGTGCTCGATACGCCCAAGATCGACGACGCGGCCGCCACCATCGTGCAATCGGCCTTCACTACGGCCGGCCAGCGCTGCACCGCCGCGCGCCGCCTGATCGTGACCGATTCCATGTTCGACCAGATCGTGCCCGCCGTGAAGGCGCTGGCGGAAAAGCTGATCGTCGACGAACCCTTTGCCGAGCCCCAGCCCTTCATGGGCTGCGTGATCGACAACGCGACCGCCGATCTCCTGTCGGAAAGCTTCGTTGCGCTGATGAACCGGGGCGGCAAGCCGATCATGCACATGAAGCGGCGTGACGAGAAGCTGCCGTTCCTGTCGCCGGCAATCCTCGATGCGACCGACATTCACGAGCGGCCCGATATCGAGTTGTTCGGCCCGCTGCTGCAGGTGATCCGCGTCGCCGACTTCAACGATGCGATCTACGAGGCGAACAACACGCGCTACGGCCTCTCCGCCTCGCTGATTGGCGGAAAGCCGGAAGATTTCGAGCTGTTCTGGAACGAGATCCGCGCCGGGATCGTCAACTGGAACCGTCCGACCAACGGCGCGTCCTCGGCTGCGCCTTTCGGCGGGGTGGGCCTTTCGGGCAACCATCGTCCGGCTGCCTTCTACGCGGCCGATTACTGCGCCTATCCGGTCGCAAGCAACGAAATGGAGCAGCCGCGCGCCAGCATTGGCGTGGGCATCAAGGACAGCTGATCGGATGGTGGGCCGCGCGCGGCCCGGCGATCCTTAGTCGGTGGTGACGAGATCGATCTCGGTTACACCCTGCGGCAGGCGGCGCGCGTAGACCACATAGGCCGCATCGCCCTTCGTACCGCTCAGGATGTTGTCGCCCGCAGCGCGGACATGCTCGACGCTGAAGCCAGCGTCCTTCGCGCGGGTGTTGTAGAACGCCAGCACTTCATCGAGAGCGACCGGCGTGAGGAAGGAGACGACCCTCAGCGCGCAATCGCCCTCGTCGGTCCCCGCCGCTTCCTGGGTGTTGCCGCGGGGATAAACGGGAAAGGCCGCGGGCAGTTTGGCCGCCCAGGCCGAGGTGTAGTTGACCTTGTCGCCGCAGTTCTCACCGCCCGGCGCGACCGCAGCGCGTGCTGCAGCCTGCATGGCCTGGCTCGGCGCGGCGTTTTCGCCAAGGGTGCGGGGCTCGGGAGCCGCCGACAGGGCGCTGCGCCCGCCAACCAGCTCGGCGGCGCGGCTGCGCGCGGCTTCGATGGCGCGCGGCGACTTGTCGATATTCGGAATAGCGGCGTTGCCCGTGCCCGAGAGCGCGGCGTTCGCCTCGTTGCGACCGGCCATGTCGGGATCGGTCATCAGCTCGTCGTTAAGAGCCTGTTCGCTGGCCGGGTCGATGGCGTCGCCCGCTGCCTCGTCTTCAGCCGAATCGCCGCATGCGGCAAGCAGGGCGAAGGGCAGGACAGAGGCAAGCAGGCGACGTTTCATCAGGAGACCTTTCGGCTTGGAACACGTGGGGCTTAAGGCGAGAAACGAATGCGCTTCCAGCCCGTTGGCTGCCCCTGCACCATAGCGGGACAGGCGCGGGCGCAAAAGTGAAAGGGCGCCGCCAGACCCCCTTTTGGGATGCCGGACGACGCCCACACGACCCGAAGAGTCGTGGTTTCCGGCCGTGGGTGGGCACGGCCGGAACTCGCGAAGAAATCGGTTAGCCGCAGCGCGTGCTGGAGCGGTCGATGGTGCGGCCAAGCAGCGCGCCCGCCGCGCCGCCAAGGATAGCCCCTAGCGTCCGGTCGCCGCGTCCTGCGACTTCATGGCCCAGCAGCGCGCCGACGCCGGCACCAACCAGCAGGCCAGTAGTTCCGTTGTCGCGGCGGCAGTAGTAGCGGCCGTCGTTGCCGCGCCAGATGCGCGTATCGGCGCGCACGGGTTGGCCGTAATAACGGTCGTAGCCCATGTAATAGGGCCGAGCATCGCGACGATCACGATAGTCGCGATAATCCCGGCGATCACGATAACCGCGATAGTCACGGTAATCGCGATAGTCGCGATCGCGGTAGTGGCCGTGCCCGCGCTTGCGCTTGTGTTCATAGGTCATGTCGCCGACGACCGCAGCGTGTGCGGCGGGGCTCGCGTGCAGCGCAGGAGCCGCGCTGACAGGCGCAGCGGCGGCAAGGCCCGAAGCGGCAATGGCCAGGGCGGCGGTCTTGAAGAGGTTCGACATGGTCAGGTCCCTTTTGATTCGCAGCGCCGAAATGGCCTCGTCCTGCGATGCCGTTAAGCTTTAGGCGCTTGAACCTGAACCAGATGCAACAGCGCTGTAAGCTTTTCCCAAGTTCGACGAAACGAGTATCTGGCGTCGATGAATTGAGGGTTGCGGGCCCGGTTGGCTGCGCCTAGCGCGCCTTGGATGGACCACAGCGCCCCACCCCAGCACGATCGGACGGGCCTGTTTTCAGCTCTCGGCGCCTACCTCATCTGGGGCCTGCTTCCGCTCTACCTGATCCTGGTGGCCAGTGTGCCGCCCTTCGAATTCGTCGGCTGGCGGATCATCTGGACGCTGCCGATCTGCCTCGCCATCGCGCTTGCCCGCAAGCAATGGCCGGACCTGAAGAAGGCCGTGGGTAGCCCGCGCACGATTGCCTGGCTCTCGCTCAGCGCGGGGCTGATCGCGGTCAACTGGGTGGTCTATATCTGGGCGATTCAGAACGGGCAGGTCTATGCGGCCAGCCTCGGCTATTACATCAACCCGCTGATCAACGTGCTCCTCGGCACGATGCTGCTTGGCGAAAAGCTGTCGCGTTCTCAATGGGTGGCGGTCGGCGTGGCCGCCCTGGGTGTCGCCCTGCTTGCTGGCGGGGCGCTGACGACCTTGTGGATCAGCCTGACGCTGGCCCTGAGCTTTGGCACCTATGGCCTTATCCGCAAGCGGCTGGATGTGGGCTCCGTCCCGGGCCTCACGATCGAAAGCGCGCTCCTTCTGGTGCCGTCCGCCGGGGTTGCCTGGTACTACGCCCAGACGCAGGGCTCATCCTTTGCGATCTCTCCCCTGCTCAGCCTGCTGATAATCGCGGGAGGGGCGCTAACCGCTTTCCCGCTGCTGTTGTTCGCTATTGCGGCGCGCAAGCTGCCTTATTCGACGCTGGGCTTCATCCAGTTCCTTGCGCCCAGCATCGTCTTCATCCTCGGCCTCACGGTGTTTGGCGAGGAGCTGAAGCCGGCGCAGGCAGCCTGCTTCGCCTGCATCTGGACAGCAGCGGCGATCTTCGTCTGGGACCTCGTAAAGCGCTCTAGGAAGCCAGCCGCCAGCTGAGCGTATCGCCCGCGTGGAACGGCACGATGCGCGCGTCTCCGCCATCGACCTCGTCCGGCACGTCGACTGGCGCCTTTTCGAGCGTGATGCGGTCCTCGTTCGGCGCGAGGCCATAGAAGGCCGGGCCGTTAAGGCTGGCGAAGCCCTCGAAATGCTCGAGCGCGCCTTCCTCGTCGAACACCGTGACATAGCTTTCGAGCGCGAAGGGCGCGTTGAAGATGCCCGCGCAGCCACAATCGCTTTCCTTGTCGTGGCGATGGTGCGGCGCGCTGTCGGTGCCGAGGAAGAACTTGGTCGAGCCGCTCGTCGCCGCCGCGCGCAGCGCAAGCCGGTGCTGTTCGCGCTTCGCCACGGGCAGGCAGTACATGTGGGGGCGAATGCCGCCGACGAGGATGTCGTTGCGGTTGATGTGCAGATGCTGCGGCGTGATGGTGGCCGCGATATTGGGGCCCGCGCCTTCCACGAAGGCCACTGCCTGCATGGTTGTGATGTGCTCGAAAATCACGCGCAGGTGCGGCAGGCGGTCGACCAGCGGCTGCAGAACGCGGTCGATGAACACGGCTTCGCGGTCGAAGATGTCGATGTCCGAGGTGGTCACCTCGCCATGCACGCACAGCGGCATGCCGATATCGGCCATGCGTTCGAGCACACCCATGATGTTCGCCACATCGGTCACACCATGCGCGGAATTGGTAGTCGCGCCGGCCGGGTAGAGCTTGACCGCCGTCAGCACGCCGTCGGCGTGGCCGGCCGCAAGATCATCTGCATCCGTCTGGTCGGTCAGATAGGCGGTCATCAGCGGTGTGAAATCCACGCCCTCGGGCACGGCGGCGCTGATCCGCTCGCGATAGGCCGCCGCCAGCGCGGTGGTGGTCACCGGCGGCGAGAGGTTGGGCATCACAATCGCGCGGGCAAATTGGCGCGCCGTGGCAGGCACAACGGCGCGCATGGTGGCGCCATCGCGGAAATGAAGGTGCCAGTCGTCGGGGCGGCGGATTGTAAGCGATTCGACCATGCGGTTGCCTATGGCCGCGAGCGGCCTATCTGTCACCCATGACCGCCACTCGTCTTGCCTCACGCGCCGTAATCCGCCTGTCCGCCACCGAGGAGGGAGAGGACGTTGCCGACTTCCTGCAGGGGCTCGTCACAAACGATGTCACCGGCACCCTCCCCGCCTATGCCGGCCTGCTGACGCCGCAGGGCAAGACGCTGTTCGATTTCCTGGTCTGGCCTGGGGCGGAAGGCGAACTGCTGCTCGACTGCGAAGCCGATGCTGCCGAAGAGCTGGCCAAGCGGCTGTCGCTCTACCGCCTGCGTCGCAAGATCGCGATCGCGGGGGATCCGGGCGTTGCAGTGCATTGGCAGGCGGAAATGGGCGATGGCGGCGCGGCCGATCCGCGCCTTGGCGCGCTCGGCCAGCGCTGGTTGGCGCCGCTCGACGAGACCAGCGAGACCGCCGACGAGGCATGGCGCGCGCACCGGCTGGCCCTTGGCGTGCCGGAAGGTCGCGCGGAGCTGGGCGATATCCTCTGGCTGGAGACCAACGCGGTCGAGCTCAATGGCGTCAGTTTTTCCAAGGGCTGCTACATCGGCCAGGAGAACACCGCACGGATGAACTGGCGCAGCAAGGTCAACCGCAGGCTGGTGGTGGTGCCGCTCGATCGTTCCGACGAAAAGCGACGCAAGTTCGCCCACGAGGACCTAGGTCTCGCGGTGGATCACCTGCGCCTAGAAAGCATCGATGCCGAAACCGCGCCCGAATGGATGCGCGAGGGGCTCAGCCCTTCTGAGTCGTAAGCTCCAGCGAGCGGACGAGCATCCGTTCCGCCCGGTCGCGCGCGGCCGTATCAGGCAGGCCGAGCGAGCGCGCGAGCGCGGTGCCGATCAGCGCATCGCCCATGGCCATCAGCACCAGCGCGAGGGTCTCTTCATGGACCTGCATCGGGTTGGCGCCGTGCTCGGCCTCTTCGGGCGCGATCTCGTCGACCAGCTGGTGGATCGTCTCCACGATCGGCGTCAGCGCGTCTTCATTGCCGGTCAGGATCATCCAGCTTGCGAGTGCGCCGGCGCCTTCCTTGTCGAAAGCATCGAAGGCGAGATCGACCACTTCTCGGGGTGAGCCGAGGCCTGCCCGGCTCGCGCGCACGGCGTCGATGATGGTGTCACACACCGTGCCCGCAAGGTGGCCGGCAAGCGCCTTCTGCAGGCCGGCGGCCGATCCGAAATGGTGCAGCAGATTGGCGTGCGTGCGCCCGATTCGCGCCGCAACCGCCTTCAGCGTGACCGATTGCGGGCCCGTTTCGATCAGCAATCCACGCGCGGCTTCAAGAGCAGCGAGGCGCGATTCTTCGGGAGAAAGTCGTTTGCGTGTCGCCATGTTGCGCCCAGCGGTAACCTATCTGCGACAAAGGGGGAAGCCGTTAAGGGGCTGTTATTGACATGAGTGTAAGTAAGGGCTACTTACAACAGTGTCAGTTAACCCGCTGGAGCCGTCCATGAACGCCCCCGTCACCATCGATACCGATACCCGCACCTCAGCGCCCACGCCCGAAGATCTCACCATCACCGTGCGCGACGAGCGCTTCAACCGCGGCACCAACCCGCGTCGCTGGTGGGCAGGCGAGCCGTTCGGCACCGCCTGGCACAACGCCCTGTCGGCAACCTTCCCGCGCGGCGAAGCATTCTTCATCGAAGCCGTGAAGGCCCACCGTGAAGGCGCCGATCCGAAGCTCGAGGCCGAAATCCGCGCCTTCGTGAAGCAGGAAATCAACCACACGCGCGAACACATCGCCTTCAATCGCCTCGCCGAAGACGCAGGCTACGACATCAAGGCGATCGACAAGCGCGTGGCCGAACTGCTCGCTCTGACCAAGGACCGCCCGGCCATCGCCAATCTCGCCGTCACCATGGCGCTCGAGCACTACACCGCGATGATGGCGGCAGAATTCCTCGCCAACCCGAAGCATTTCGCCAATGCCGACAAGGAAGTGCGCGACATGTGGCGCTGGCATGCGGCCGAGGAAATCGAGCACAAGGGCGTCGCCTTCGACACCTGGAACCACGCGACGCGCGATTGGACACCCGGCAAGCGCTGGCGCGTGCGCAGCCTGGTGATGATCACCGTCACCGCCCGCTTCTTCAAAAATCGCTGGGTCGACACGCTCGAGCTGCTCAAGCAGGACGGCATCACCGGCTGGAAGGCCAAGTGGGGCCTGTTCAAGTACCTCACCGTGAGCCCGGGCGTAGTCCGCCGCATCTTCCCGGCGTGGCTGGCCTATTTCAAGCCCGGCTTCCACCCGTGGGACCACGACGATCGCGAGCTGATCAAGCTTTATGAAGGCGACTTCACAGACGCTCTCATGCCGGCCGAATAAGCATCGGCTGGACAAGGAAAAGGCCCCGCAAGCGCAGCGCTTGCGGGGCCTTTCTTTTGCCTGTCGTCACGCCGCCTGCGGCGCGACCTGGTCTTCGGCGTCGAGGTCGAGCTTGAACAGCGCGCAGCTTACGTCCTCGCCGCGAGCACAGCTGTGGCGCG
Organism: Qipengyuania flava; assembly: GCF_019448255.1. Taxonomy (NCBI): domain Bacteria; kingdom Pseudomonadati; phylum Pseudomonadota; class Alphaproteobacteria; order Sphingomonadales; family Erythrobacteraceae; genus Qipengyuania; species Qipengyuania flava. The sequence goes on along the minus strand of NZ_CP080410.1, from coordinate 1,194,745 downwards.
GCGCGACCTTGCCCGTGGGCAGGAAGCCGATCTTGCGCAACACCCGGCCCGAGGCGGGATTGTCGACGAAGTGGCCGGCCTCGATGCGGTAGTGGCCCAGCAGCCGTGCCACCTCCAGCACACCGCGGCCGGCTTCGCTGGCAAAGCCACGCCCCCAATAGGGCCGGGCAATCCAGTAGCCGATCTCGGCGTCGGCGGTCTCGCTACGGTCGATGCCGATGCAGCCGACCACCTCGGACCCCTCGCTGGTGGGCAAGGTAATCAGGAAGACCGGATAGCGCGGATCCTGCTCGCGCATGACGAATTCGCGGGCATGTTTGGGGAGATACGGCCACGGCGCACGGGCAAGATTGCGTACGACACCTTCGTCGGCAATGCCGCCAAACAGCGCGTCTGCATCTTCGGGCCAGGCAGGCCGCAACAGCAGCCTCTCGGTTACATGGAACATCGGTATTCTCCCCTTGGATCCACGCTCCGGGCTCCTAGGCCGGACGCGTGACAATTACGTGATGGCGAAAGAAAATTTCACCGCGAAATTGAAGAGGGAGAAACGACAAGAGGGAGACGGGTCTGGTCCCATCTCCCTCTTCGGCTGCCGGATCATGGACCCGGCTGGGACCGTCCCGTCTGGACGATCCCGTTATCGGAGCGTCCTGTTATTCGGCGGCTTCTGCCAGCATGTCGACCGATACGAATTTGCGGTCGAGCTTGCCCTTGTGGAAGCGCACAATGCCGTCGGTAAGGGCGAAAAGGGTGTGGTCCTTGCCCATGCCGACATTGGCGCCCGGGTAGAACTTGGTGCCGCGCTGGCGCACGATGATGTTGCCGGCGACGACGTTTTCGCTGCCGAACTTCTTCACACCAAGACGACGACCGGCCGAATCACGACCATTACGCGACGAACCGCCTGCTTTTTTATGTGCCATGGTCCGGGTTCCTTACTTCTTGGCTTCGGTCTTCTTGGCAGCGGCCTTCTTGGGCGCAGCCTTCTTGGCCGGAGCTTTCTTCTCTTCAGCGGCGGCCTTCGGAGCAGCTTCCTTCTTCGGAGCAGCCTTCTTGGCAGAGCCGGTGCCGACGTCGGTGATGCGCAGCAGGGTCATCTGCTGGCGGTGACCGTTCTTGCGGCGATAGTTGTGACGGCGACGCTTCTTGAAAACGACGACCTTCTCGCTCTTGGCCTGCGCAATGATCTCCGCCGAAACGGTGACCTTGCCGGCATCCGGAAGCGTGTCGCCTTCGCCTGCAAGCAGGACGTCGCCCAGCGTGATGGTGTCGCCGGCTTCGCCAGCCAGCTTCTCAACCGCGATCTTGTCTCCGGCGGCAACCCGGTACTGCTTGCCGCCCGTGCGCACTACTGCGAACATGGTACGTATCTCTCGTTCAAATTGCTGTGCCGTGATCTTGCGAGTGCACGGCGCGCCCGTCAGGCCGCCATGGGCAGCCCCGGAAAGAAGCGTGCCGTTAGGCGAATAGAGGGACCAAGTCAACGCTTGGGGTGAGGAATTTTGCATCCTCGCTGGCGTCACCCGGCCCGCGTGATATGGAGGGCGCGATGACCGATCGCAAGCTTTCCCTTACGGCCTTCCTTGCCCTCACCCTCGCCGGCTGCGCCAGCACCGCTGATGACGGGTACCCTTCCCTCGCCGTGCGCGAGGTCGAACGGGCGCAAGGAACCTTCGAACCGGTCGAAAGTAAGCGCATCGACGTACCGCCGGTGGAGGTCGATCTGGCCGGCGGGCTCGAGGCCCGGCTTGCCGCGCTAAGGGCGCAGGCCGAAAGCGCTCATGCACAGTTCCTGCGCTCTGTGGGAACGGCCGAGCAGCGCGTCGGGGCAGCCTCGGGCAGCGCCATTGGCAGCGATCGCTGGGCCGCCGCGCAGGTGGCCCTTGCCGATCTCGATTCGGCCCGCAGCTCCGCTGCCATCGCGCTGGGCGATCTCGACATCCTCTACGGCGCGGCGACGGTCCAGGCGGAAGACACCAGCGCCATCGAAGCCACTCGCGACGCGGTGATCGCTCTTGTATCGGAAGAAGACGCCGTGCTGGCCCGCCTGCGCGCGCAAGTGCGCTGAGGATCGCGGACACGAAAAAGCGCGGAGCCGCTCTCCTCGGCCCCGCGCTGCTTCCGTTTCTGATCTGCCTTTAAGACAGGGCAGCGATCGTCACGGTGGCGACGCCCCAGCAGAAGATCAGCACCGGAAGGATGAGGACTTGCGCGGCAGCGTCGCCCGCTTTCACGCGGCCCGTGTAGGTGGAGATGCCCTGGCTCGCGAGCTTGGACCAGCTCATCGGCTTGCTGCGATGCGCCGGCTCCATCGTGGCCCAGATCGCCGGGAGACCGAATCCCGCCACGATAAACAGCGTGAAGATCACCATCGGGATGATCAGGCCGGGCGTGGAAAGACCGAAGGCCATGACAGCGAGGAAGCCAAGATACAGACCCACAGTCGCGACATAGAGACCCTTGGGCAGCTCGAAACTGCGGTCGACCTCATGCGCGGGCTTGGGCGCCTCGACGATGGCGGCGTGTTGGGCGACCAGTTCACGGGAAAGATGCTTGGACATGCTGTGCTCCTTTGTTGGAGCCGTGATGCGCCAGGTACCGCGCGCAATCCTTGATGCAGATCAAGGGCGTGCGATTAGTCCCATCGTTCGCGATCCGAATGGTCGGCATCGCGCGGTTCGATCCAGCGCCAGCCATCATCGCGCCGCTCGCGCTTCCAGAACCACGCGTCGGACTTCAGATGGTCCATCATGAAATCCGCGGCCTCGAACGCGCTGCGCCGGTGGCGTGCAGCGGCGGCGACCAGCACGATCGTCTCGCCCGGTGTCATGACGCCAACCCGGTGCCAGGCGAGCGCGCCGTCGAGAGCGAATCGCGTCCGCGCCGTTTCCGCCAGATCGCACATGCGCGGCAGGGTGATGGGTTCGTAATGGGAAAGCTCCAGCGCCTTCACATCGCCATCGGGCCGCACCTTGCCGAGGAAGGAGACGATGCCGCCCGCGTGTGGGTGTGCGGCGTTGAAGGCCGCGAGAGCCTCGCCCACGGAAAGCCCGCTATCGAGGACCCGGACATCGAGCGGCGTCTTGAGGGTGAGCCTAGCCACCGCTCACCGGCGGCAGCAGCGCAACCTCATCGCCATCCCTGGCGCTCAGCGTGGTCTTGTCGGCAAGCACCTTGCCGCCACAGGCCACGTTGACGCGGGCTTCGCCCAATTGCTCGGCGATCTCGGGGCCGACCATCTCCAGCAGGCCCGCCCAGTCGAGCGGTGCCTCGACCTCTTGCTCGGCCTCTCCGGCGAGATCTTGCAGCGGTCCGAGGAAAAGGATGCGCACGCCCATGGCTCAGGTCTCCAGATACTGGCCGGTAATCCCCAGCGCCTTGGTGAGATAGGCTTCGCTCGCATCCAGCGCATCGCCCTCGCCCGCGACCATGTTGACGCGGCGCGGTGTGTGCTTGCGGGCGAGGCCTGCGGTTATGGCCAAGCGCCATTCGCGGTGGGTGTGATCGGCGGTTGGCAGGACGAGCATCACGTCCTCGCCTGCTTCGAGGATGCTTTCGACATGCGCCAGCCAGTGCTGGTGAAACACGCCCGCCGCGCTCAGCGGTTCGTCCGGCAAGCCGTCGACCGCGATACGTTTCATGCAGGGCGCTCGCGGTGCAGCGTGATGCCGATCTTCTCGCCCGCTTCGGCAATCGCCAGCTTGACGATCTTCACCGTGACCGCCTCGATCCGCTTGTCCTGGACGAACAGGGTTTCGCACACAAGGTCCGCGACCGCTTCGATCAGCTTGAAGTGCACGCCTTCGGGCAGCGCCTCGGACGCTGCGAACTTCAGGTCCATGTAATTCTTCGAATCGTCGAGCGGCGTGTCCGGGCCATAGTGGCGCAGCGGCTTCATGCGCACCTGAATGGTGAAGCGCAGCGGCTGCGGGCGGCCGGTTTCTTCGGAATAGATGCCGGTGAGCACATCGTGCTCGAAATCGGCCACTTCGAGGATCAGCGAATCGTTCATGCGGTGACCTCTTAGCCGGGATTGGACCAGCGCGCGAAAATCGCGGTTGGCAGCAGGCGGCCAGAGCCTTCTTCCTGCACAGCGAGGTCACCGTGCTCGATCGTGCCGGGAAGCTCGGCAAACAGCTCGTTGACGAGGCCCGCCAGCGCGAGGCTGCTCATGCGCACCGCATAGACGGTGAGGAACAAGAAGCGGCTGTCGGCATCGAGCAGTTGGCGGCAATCGGAGACAAGGCCCGGCAGGCCTTCCTCAAGCCGCCACACCTCTCCATCGGGGCCGCGGCCGAACTTGGGCGGATCGAGTATGATGCCGTCGTACCGGCGCCCGCGACGCACTTCGCGCGCGGTGTATTTCACCGCATCTTCGACCAGCCAGCGGATCGGGCGGTCGGAAAGGCCGGCAAGCGCGGCGTTCTCGCGCGCCTGGGCGACCGACTTCTTGCTGGCATCCACATGGGTAACACGCCCGAAGCGCGACAGCGCCTGCGTGCCGACACCGGTGTAGCCGAACAGGTTCATGGTTTCCGCCTCGCGCGCCTCGCCAAGCTGTTCGCCCATCCAGCTCCACACGGGCGCCATGTCAGGGAAGAAGCCCAAATGGCGAAACGGCGTGCACTGGGCGGTGAAGCGCGCTTCGTCCCCCCAGTCCAGCTCCCAGCCATCGCGCGGCACATCGCGGTTGAAACGCCAGCGACCGCCGCCGTCCTCATCGCTGCCTGGCACGAACTCGCCATGCGCGTCCCAGTCTTCGGCCTGCGGTGTCCACATGGCCTGCGGCTCGGGGCGGATGAAGCGGTAGTCGCCATAGGCTTCGAACTTGCGGCCATGGCCGCTGTCGAGCAGGCGATAGCCGTCCCAGCTCTCGCCCACCATGAGCACGGGATTGCGTACGAGCTCGGCCATCAGGACGCGTTGGCGAGGATATAGTCGCGCACGGCCTCATAGGTGCCGGGCAGCTCGGTATAGGCCTCTTCGCGGGCAAAGAGGTCGCCGACGCGCGCGGGAAGCGGCGGACGGGTGCCGGTGGCGCGCTCGACCGCATCGGGGAACTTCGCCGGATGCGCGGTCGCCAGGGTAACGACGGGCACATCGGCGGGCAGGTCCGCTTCGCGCGCTGCGTGGAGGCCGATGGCGGTGTGCGGGTCGAGGATCTCGGCGCAGTCCTCGCACGCCCAGCGCATGGCGCGCGCCATCGCGTCCTCGTCCGCCCGGGCGCTGGTGAAGAGCGCGGAGGCCCCTTCGCGCTGCGCGTTAGTCAGCTGCATCGCCTTGCTCGCCTCGAAGCCGCGCATCTGTTCGGCCATGGCCGCACCATCGCGGCCGCCGACGTCGTAGAGCAAACGCTCGAAATTCGAGCTGACCTGGATGTCCATGCTCGGCGCGGCGGTCGGCGTAACGCTGCCAGCGGAATAATCGCCCGACGACAGCGCGCGGTGGAGGATATCGTTGATATTGGTCGCCACGATCAGCTGCTTGATCGGCAGGCCCATGCGCGCGGCCACATGACCGGCAAAGACGTCGCCGAAATTGCCCGTGGGCACGCTGAAGGCGAGCTTGCGTTCCGGACCACCGAGCTGGAGCGAGGCGGTGAAGTAGTAGACCACCTGCGCCATCAGCCGCGCCCAGTTGATCGAATTCACTGCACCGATGCGGTGCTTCGCGGTGACGTCAGTATCGGCGAAGATGCGCTTCACCATGGCCTGCGCATCGTCGAAGCTGCCCTCGATCGCGATGTTATGGACATTGGGCGCACGCACCGTCGTCATCTGGCGGCGCTGCACATCGCTGACCCGGCCCTTGGGATGCAGCATGAAGATCTCGACGCGGTCGAGCCCGGCCACGGCATCAATCGCCGCACTGCCGGTATCGCCGCTGGTCGCGCCGACGATGGTCAGCTTGCCGTCCTCACGCTCGAGGAACTTTTCGAACAACAGGCCCAGCAGCTGGAGCGCAACGTCCTTGAACGCCAGCGTGGGACCGTGGAACAGCTCGAGCAGCCACTGCCGCTCATCGAGCTGGGTCAGCGGCGTGACGGCGGCGTGCGAGAAACGGCCATAGGCCTTGGCGGTAAGCGCGCGCAGCGCCTCCGGGGTCAGGCTGTCGCCCACGAAAGGCTCCATCACCCGCGCGGCGACCTCGTCATAGGGCAGGCCGCGCATGGCGGCGATCTCTTCTGTCGAGAACTGCGGCCAGCGCTCAGGCACGTAGAGACCGCCATCGCTGGCAAGGCCGGCCAGCGTGACGCCGGCGAAATCGAGCGCCGGGGCGCTACCGCGGGTGGAGACGTATTTCATGGTGTCTTGCGGTTAGCCGCGCCGGCCGGGCCGGGCAAGCAAGCGGCTCTTTAATCGGGCTTAGCGCGGGTCGCCCGGCGGCGCAGGGCCAGGACGTAGATGACGAGCGCGGTGAAGGCGAAGAAGAACCACTGCCCGGCATAGGCCAGGTGGTTGTTGGGCAGCGAGGCCGGATCGGGCTGTGCCAGCGGCTCCATGCCATCTGCAGGCTCGATCGCCACGATGCGGCCACCGGGCGCAATGGTTCCGACAATTGTGCCGCCTGCCCACTCGACCGGCGTGGGATCGCGAGTGAAGCCGATGTCGACCGTAGCCTCGCCGCCGCCCGCCAGCGCGCAGGTCGCTCGCTGCGCAACACCGTTCTGCCCGCGCGCACTGCGCCCGGCGGTGGAGGTGACGCCGACCACCTCGTCGCAGGTCACGCTGGTGCGCCGGTAGAGCAGCGCGTCGCGCGCTTCCGGGTCTGCGGGATAGGCGACCTCCTCGGTCATCGCCGCAGCGGCCTCGGCGCGTTCGATCAGCGCTTCTTTCTCGCCCTTGCGGTCGAGCTGCCACAGGCCGAGGCCGATCATGACCGCGATGGCGGCGGCCACGATGATGGTGGGGATCACGGGGATGCGGGTGGTCATGGTTATCTTCGCCGGATGCAGAAAGGGCAGCCTCGACTGTGCCGGGCTGCCCTTTGGTGTGTCTTCAAGCGTGGCCGCTGGGCATCAGTGGAATTCAGCGCCCCAACCGCCCCAGACGTAGACGGCGACGAAGAGGAACAGCCACACCACGTCCACGAAGTGCCAGTACCACGCGGCCGCTTCGAAACCGAAGTGCTGGCGCGGGGTGAAGTGGCCCTTGTAGCTGCGGATCAGGCAGACGATCAGGAAGATCGTGCCGACCAGCACGTGGAAGCCGTGGAAGCCGGTCGCCATGTAGAAGGCCGAGCTGTAGGTGTTGCCACCGAAACCGAACGGAGCGGCTGCGTATTCGTAGGCCTGGATGCTGGTGAAGACCGCGCCCAGGATAATGGTCAGCCACAGGCCCTTCTTGAGGCCTTCACGATCGCCGTGGATAAGCGAGTGGTGCGCCCAGGTGACCGTGGTGCCCGAGCACAGCAGGATCAGCGTGTTGAGCAGCGGGAGGCTGAACGGGTTGATGACTTCCATGCCTTCGGGAACCAGCGTGCCGACAGCAGCGCCGGCCTGGCCGAAGAGCGAGGTCGTGGTGTCGCTCGCCGCATCGTATTGCAGCGGTTCGGGGAACAGCGCGAAGTCGAAGAAGCTCCAGAACCACCCGACGAAGAACATCACTTCCGAGGCGATGAAAAGGATCATGCCGTAGCGCATGTGCAACTGCACGACCGGCGTGTGGTCGCCGCGCTCGGCTTCCTTCACGATGTTCGAGAACCAGGCAAAGAAGGTGGCGATCAGGCCGGCGATGCCGAGGCCGAGCACGAGGTGCGCGCTCGACATTTCGTGCATGTACAGCACCATGCCGCTGGTGAAGGTAAGCGCCGAGATCGAGCCGATGAACGGCCAGATGTCGGGTTCGAGAATGTGATAGTCGTGATTGACGTTGCCAGCCATGTTACTCGCGTCCTGGTTTTCGCTTCGCCGGTGCCCTTAATGCCCAAGGGCGCGCGGGTCTAGGGGTCTACTGCCCTGAATCTATCGCGCGGTGGAAAGTGTAGGACAGGGTGATCTGCTCCACCCCTTCCATATTCGGGTCGTCCAGCGCCGCCGGATCGATGAAATAGAGTACGGGCATGCGCACTTCCTGGCCCGGCTCGAGCACCTGTTCGGTGAAGCAGAAGCACTGGATCTTGTTGAAGTAGGCGCCGGCCTGTTCCGGCTCGACGTTGAAGGTCGCCGTGCCGGTGATGGTCTCGTTCGAGGTGTTCTTGGCGAGGTAGATCGCCATGTCGCGCTGGCCGATGCTGACCGTGTCGGTCACCTGTTCGGGGCGGAAGCTCCACGGCACATCGCCCGCGGTCGTCCCGTCGAAGCGCACCGAAATGGTCTTGCCGCCTGCGCTTGCGCCAAGGCGTTCGGCAAGCGCCGCCTCGCTTTCGGTCGCGCGCTGGGTCGTGCCGCCGAAACCGGTCACCTGGCAGAACAGCTCGTACAGCGGCACGGCGGCATAGCCGAGGCCGAGCATGGCGAGCGCGCCTCCGAAGGCGAGGATCGCGGTCCGATTCTTGCGGGTTTCGAGAGTCGCGGCAGTCATGGCGTGGCTCACATCCTGGCGATGGTGATCGTATAGAACAGAATGGCGAGGAACAGGAGAATGCCGCCGAGCACGAGGTTGCGGCTCTTCTGGCGGCGCTTGAATTCGGTTTCTTCTTCGGGCGTCATGCGATCAGTCCCTGGTAAGCGAGCAACCGGTCCGCGACGAGCGCCGCGAACAGGGCGAAAAGATAGACGATGCTGAATGCGAACAGGCGCTTTTCTGGCTTCATCGTGTCGTTTTCGCCGGTTTGCCGGAAAGCGACCGGCAGCGAAAGCGCAAGGAAAGCAAGCGTCAGCGCAAGCGATGCAATGCCGTAGACATAGCTCGTTCCGCCGATGAACCAGGGCGCAGCCGCGATGGGCACCAACAGCACGGAATAGGCCAGGATTTGGCGGCGGGTCGACGTCTCGCCCTTCACCACCGGCATCATGGGGATTCCGACATTGGCGTAATCGGTCTTCACGAACAGCGCGAGCGCCCAGAAGTGCGGCGGCGTCCACATGAAGATGATGAGGAACAGCAGCACGGGCATCAGGGTGATGTCGCCGGTGACGGCAACCCATCCGATCATCGGAGGGAAGGCCCCGGCCCCGCCGCCGATCACGATGTTCTGCGGCGTGCGCGGCTTCAGCCAGATCGTGTAGATCACGGCATAGTAGAAGATGGAAAGCGCGAGGATGGCCGCGGCGAGCCAGTTCACGCCCAGACCCATGATCATGACCGAGGCGCCCGAAATCAGGATACCGAAATCGCGAGCATCGGTGCGGTTCATCCGGCCGGCGGGCAGCGGCCGGGCTGCCGTGCGCTTCATGCCGGCATCGATATCGGCTTCCCACCACTGGTTGAGCGCTGCCGCACCGCCTGCGCCCAGCGCAATGCACAGGATTGCGGTGAAGCCGAGCACCGGATGGATGCTGCCGGGCGCGGCCAGAAGGCCGCACAGGCCGGTGAAGATCACCAGGCTCATCACGCGCGGCTTGGTCAGCGCAAAGAAATCGCGCCATTCGGCGGGGAGCTGTGTGGGAACTGTCTGGGCCATGGAATCGGGCGCGATATAGGGGTTCAGAAGCGTTTTAGCCAGTCAATCAGGATACGATTGACCGCATCGGGTCGTTCCTGCTGCGTCCAATGTCCAACGCCGTCGAGGATGTGCCCCACGGACTGGGGAGCGAACATCTTCACCAGCGCCACCGGATCGGCAATCGCGCCAAAGAGATAGGTCGCCGGATCGCGCGTTCCGCCGATGAACAGGGCCGGCTGTTCGATCCGCTTGCCGTTCCAGTTCTGCAGCCATTTGAAGTCGGCCTGGTGGTTGCGATAGCGGTTGAGCGGGCCGCGGAAGCCCGACTGCTTGAACTCCGCCTCGTAGAAGTCGAGATCCTCCTCGGTCAGCCAGTCGACCGGCTGCGGGTCGGGCAGGCCTTCAAGGAAGGTCGCGCCGTAGGGCTTCTCCCAGTAATTGCCTTCCGGAACGTCGCCGCTGATCGAATACATCATGCGCGCCACCCAGTCCCGCGGGTCCTTCTCCGCCTCGGCCTCGGCCACGCCCGGTTCCTGGAAATACTCCTGGTAGAAGAACCGGCCGTGCTTGATGAAATGCTCGTGATAGACTTCGTCGAAGGGCTGCTGGGGTACCCCGGCAAAAGGCACCGAAAGCCCGGCGACCCCGCGGAAATGCTCCGGATTGGTCAGCGCGGAATTCCACACGATCGGCGCGCCCCAGTCGTGCCCGATAAGGATTGCGGGCTCATCGGGTGACAGCGCCTGCCGCAGGCCGACGAGATCGCCCACGATCCGCTCCATCGCATAGAAATCGACCGGATGCGGCTTGTCCGAGCCGCCATAGCCGCGCACGTCGATCGCGCAGGCGGTGAAGCCGGCCTCGGCGATGGCGCCGATCTGGTGGCGCCAGCTGTACCAGCTCTCCGGAAAGCCATGCACCATGATGACGAGCGGCCCTTCCCCTTCGATGGCGCAGCGCAGGGCCACCTCGCCGGTATCGATTACGCGCATTTCGGGCATCTGGGCAGTATCCTTCGGGCAAGAAAAAGCGGCCGGCCCACCATGGGACCGGCCGCTCTTTTGTGTCCAGTGTTTCTGGGCCGGTCGCCAGCCTTAGGCCGGCTTCGGGCTCAGGTGATCGTCGGCCGTGTGGTGGTCTTCGATCACCGGAAGGGTTTCGAACTGGTGGAACGGCGGCGGGCTCGACAGGCTCCACTCGAGCGTGGTCGCGCCTTCGCCCCAGGGATTGTCGGCTGCCTTCTTGCCGGCGACGAAGGCGTAGATGATGTTCACGAAGAACAGGACCATCGAAAGCGCCATGATCGTGTAGCCGAAGGAGCTGATCTCGTTCCAGTAGGCGTAGGCTTCCGCGTAGTCCGGGTAACGGCGCGGCATGCCCTGCAGACCCAGGAAGTGCTGCGGGAAGAAGATCACGTTCACGCCGATGAAGAAGCCCCAGAAGTGGAGGTGGCTCAGCAGTTCGGAGTGCATGCGGCCGCTCATCTTCGGGAACCAGTAGTAGAAGCCCGCGAACATCGAGAAGACCGCACCCATCGACAGCACGTAGTGGAAGTGCGCCACCACGAAGTAGGTGTCGTGGACCACGTCGTCCACGCCGCCATTGGCGAGATAGACGCCCGTCACACCGCCGACGGTGAACAGGAAGATCATTCCGATCGCCCAGACCATGGGCGACTTGAACTCGATCGAGCCGCCCCACATCGTGGCGATCCAGCTGAAGATCTTCACGCCGGTCGGCACTGCGATGACCATGGTCGCCGCGGTGAAGTACATCTTCGTGTTCACGTCGAGGCCGACGGTGTACATGTGGTGGGCCCACACGACGAAACCGACGACGCCGATCGCGACCATGGCGTAGGCCATGCCGAGGTAGCCGAAGACCGGCTTGCGGCTGAAGGTCGAGACGATCTGCGAGATCATGCCGAAGCCCGGCAGGATCATGATGTACACTTCGGGGTGGCCGAAGAACCAGAACAGGTGCTGGTAAAGGATCGGGTCACCGCCGCCTGCGGGGTCGAAGAAGGTCGTGCCGAAGTTGCGGTCCGTGATCAGCATAGTGATCGCGGCGGCAAGGACCGGCAGGGCCAGCAGCAGGAGGAAGGCGGTAACCAGCACCGACCACACGAACAGCGGCATTTTGTGCAGGGTCATGCCCGGCGCGCGCATGTTGAAGATGGTGGTGATGAAGTTGGTCGCACCCAGGATCGAGCCGGCACCGGCAAGGTGCAGCGAGAAGATCGCGAAGTCGACGGCCGGGCCCTGCGAGCCCGTGGTCGAAAGCGGTGCGTAAACGGTCCAGCCAACGCCTGCACCCGGGCCCGTGCCGCCGGGCACGAACAGCGAGAACAGCAGCGACATGAAGCCGGCAACCGTCAGCCAGAACGAAATGTTGTTCATGCGCGGGAAGGCCATGTCCGGCGCGCCGATCATCAGCGGGACGAACCAGTTGCCGAAGCCGCCGATCATCGCCGGCATGACCATGAAGAAGACCATGATCAGGCCGTGGGCGGTGATGAACACGTTCCACATGTGCAGCGAGGTATCGAAATCGGCCGTGCCGCCCATGAACTCGGCCCACCAGCCGAGGTACTGGATGCCCGGCTCGGCCAGTTCCATACGCATGATGCCCGAGATCGCACCGCCGACGATGCCGGCGATGATCGCGAAGATCAGGTAGAGGGTACCGATGTCCTTGTGGTTGGTGGACATGAACCAGCGCGCGAAGAAGCCGGGCTTGTGATCGGCGTGATCGTGCGCGTGGTCGTCGGTGTGAGCCTGGAAGCTGTCTGCTGTAGTGGCCATGTCGTTTCTCTAGACCTTATCTCAAATCCGTTTCGGGCTTACTGGACCGCGGCTTCGGCGGCTTCAGCGGCGGCGACACCTTCGGCATCGCCTGCGGCAGCGGCATCAGCGGCCGATTCGGCGTCTTCCGCTGCGAGCTCGGCTGCTTCACCAACCGTGCCGCCCTGTTCCAGGACCCACGCGTTGAACTCATCCATCGGCAGCGCTTCGATGGCGATCGGCATGTAGCCATGACGCGCGCCGCACAGTTCCGAACACTGGCCGTAGTAGACGCCCGGCTCTTCGATCATGAGGAGCTTTTCGTTGAGGCGGCCCGGCACAGCGTCGAGCTTGAACCACAGGCTCGGCACGGCGAACGAGTGGATCACATCGGCTGCAGTGGTCTGCAGGCGGATCGGCACGCCGGCGGGAACGACCATGCGGTTGTCCACGCCAAGCTGGTACGGCTCACCGCGGGCAGCGGCTTCTTCTTCCGTCAGCATGTTCGAGACGATTTCGAAGTCGCCATTGTCGGGATAGGCGTAGCCCCAGTACCACTGGTAGCCGATGGCCTTGACGGTCACGGCGTCGGCCGGCGGCGTTTCGTACTGGGCGCGCAGCAGGTTGATCGACGGAACAGCGATCGCCAGCAGGATCAGCGCCGGGACAACGGTCCAGATCACTTCGATCGTGGTGTTGTGGCTGGTCTTCGACGGCACCGGGTTGGCGCGCTTGTTGAAGCGCAGCATGACGTAGACGAAGAGCGCGAGGACGAAGACGCTGATCGCGACCATCACCCATACGAGGCCGATGTGCAGCGAGTTGGCCTGGTGGCCGATCGGCGAAAACTGCGGCTGGACGTCGATGCCCTTGGCCACCGGCATGCCCTTGCCTTCGGTCGGCTTCATCGGGACGTAGCCACCCGTCGCTTCGGTCGATTCCGCATCGACAGTTGCTTCGGCCTGGGCCGTTGCAGCCGCTTCGGCAGCGTCCTGTGCGGCCACGCCCTGCGCGCCGAAAGCAAGCATGGCAGCCATTGCCAGGCTGGCTACAATCCGGTGGAACCCCTTGAGGGAGCCGAGAATTTTCATCGTCTTGGCACTCTTTCGTGTCGTGTCTCGTTCCGGGCCTTCCGCCGTCTGGCGGGCGCATCCACTCGTGCAGGAGGGAACGCGGGCAAAGACCCGATTGCGCCCGCCCTATAGGCAGGACTTGCCCATGCCTCAAGCGGGTGCCCGATAAAAATGTGCAAGCACCTTTGCCTCTTGCGCAATCGCGCGCAAAACGCTTTGGCCTTTGGCGCCATGACAGACGAAGAAATCCTCCACGAATTCCGCGCCAGCGAAGCCCTCCTCGAAGGCCATTTCAAGCTTTCGAGCGGACGGCACAGCGGGCACTACCTCCAATGCGCAAGGGTCCTGATGAACCCGGAACGCGCCGGCCGCCTCGCGCTGGCGCTCGCCCAGAAGATCCCGCGCGAGATCCGCAGCCAGATCGACGTGGTGGTGAGCCCCGCCATGGGCGGCATCATCATCGGCCAGGAAATGGGCCGCGCGCTGGGCAAGGACGCGATGTTCCTCGAGCGGCCCGAGGGCGAGTTTCACCTGCGCCGCGGCTTCCGCCTCGAAGAAGGCGCGAAGGTGCTGATGGTGGAAGACGTGGTCACCACCGGGCTTTCCAGCCGCGAGGCCATCGCCGCCGTCGGGCGCGAAGGCGGCGAGGTGATCGCCGAGGTCGCGTTGGTCGACCGCAGCAACGGCGAAGCGGACCTTGGCGTGCCCTTCTTCCCACTCGTGGACATCAACTTCCCGACTTACGCGGAAGACGAGCTCCCTGAAGCGCTCGCCGCGATCGAAGTGACCAAGCCGGGAAGCCGCACGAAGTGAACGCGCGGCCCGGTCGCCTCCTGCTGTGCCTCGCTGCGCCGCTGGCGGTGGCCGCCCTCGCCGCTCCTGCCAGTGCCGACACCCCTGCCTCCGACCGCGTCGAAGACAGCCCGGCATGGCAGATGGGCGAACGGCTCCGGCCGATCATCAAGGAAGCCGGGTTCGAAGGCGACCTGGCAGTGTCGACGCGGCCCGATAGCCCTTCCTACAACCCGGCCAGCTATAGCTACATCGACCTCCTGCCAGAGCCGTGGCGCGGGGATGGCGACGGGCTGACCTGGCGCTGGGCTTCGGTGACCAAGCAAATGGTCGCGATCCTCGTCATGCAGCAAGTCGAGCGCGGCACAATGGCGCTCGACGAGCCCGTGGCGACCTACCTCCCCGATTTCAGCAGCGCGAACGCGGGCACGGTCACCATCCGCCAGTTGCTGCAGCACCGCAGCGGGCTGCCCAATCCGGACGCGGGCTACGAGGACTCCGACGAAATCCCGCCGTTCTATCGCGAGGATTTCGACGGCTCGCGCGATCCGGTCACCGGCTTTTGTGCCGGCCCCGTAACAGGGGAACCGGGCGGCGAGTGGACCTACAACAATTGCGACTACATGGTCCTTGGCGCGGTTCTCGAAGCGGTCACGGGCGAGAGCTGGGATGCCTTGTTCAAGCGCAATATCGCCGAGCCGCTCGAACTGGAGGACTACGGCGCCTATCCGGGCGAGCCTTACACCCGCTGGGGTTTCCAAGGTGATGAGCGGGAAGCGGAGCGAGACCTCGCTTATTATCAGGCCTCGGCAGGCCTTTATGGCGGGATCTTCGAGCTGGTCGCGATCAACAACGCGCTGCTGACCGGCAAGCTTCTGGGCGAAGAGGCGCTGGCCGAAATGTGGACCGGCGATCCGGCGCTTGGCTATATGGCGCTTGGCCAATGGGTCTTCGAGGCGCCGCTGGCCGGATGCGACGCGCCGGTGCGCATAGTCGAACGGCGCGGCGCGGTCGGCGCGGTGCAGGTTCGCAATTTCATCCTGCCCGACCAGAACGTCTCCGTAGCCGCCTTCTCGCAGCGCGCACCGTTCGATTTCGGAGAGATCTGGATGGGTAGCGGCTTTTCACACGACTTGCTTTCGGCGGTCGTCTGTCAAAAAGGGGTCCCATGAGCCTCGATCCCCTCTCCACCCCCCTGCGCCTCGGCGTGAACATCGACCACGTCGCCACCATCCGCAACGCGCGCGGCGGCGACCATCCCGATCCCGTTCGCGCAGCTGAGATCGTTGCGGCCGTGGGCGGCGACGGAATCACGGCGCACCTTCGCGAAGACCGCCGGCACATTCGCGACGCGGACTTGAAGCGCATCCAGTCGGCCACCGACCTGCCGCTCAACCTCGAAATGGCGGCGACGGAGGAAATGCTCCAGATCGCGCTGTCTCATAAACCGCACGCGGCCTGCATTGTGCCCGAGAAGCGCGAGGAGCGCACGACCGAAGGCGGCCTCGACGCGGCAGGGCTCCATAACCAGCTCGCCCCCATTGTCGGACGCCTCGCGGACGAAGGCATCCGTGTCTCGCTCTTCATCGAGGCGAGCGAGCGCCAGCTCGAAGCAGCACAGCGCCTGCGCGCGCCGGTGGTCGAATTCCACACCGGCGAATACGCCCACGCCGGGCTGGATGGCGATGCCGAGCGCGAGGCGAAGGAACTCGAACGCATTGCCGCCATGTCGAGGCTCGCCCGCGAGATGGGGATCGAACCTCACGCCGGCCACGGTCTCACCTACGAGAACGTGAAGCCCATCGCCGCCATCCCCGAACTCGCCGAACTCAACATCGGCCACTACCTCGTGGGAGAAGCGGTGTTCGTCGGTCTTGAAGCCGCCGTGCGCCGGATGCGCCACCTGATGGATGAGGCCAGGGGAGGCCAGACAGCATGATTATCGGCCTCGGCTCCGACCTCTGCAACATCGAGCGCATCCAGAACTCGCTCGACCGCTTCGGCGAGCGCTTCGAACAGCGCGTCTTCACCGAAATCGAGCAAGCCAAGGCGCGCCGCCGCCCCTTCACCATCGCGGGCACCTACGCCAAGCGCTTTGCCGCCAAGGAAGCGTTCTCCAAGGCAGTCGGCACCGGCTTCCGGCGGGGGGTCTTCATGAAGGACATCGGCGTCGTGAACGCGAAATCGGGCGCGCCGACGCTGGCGCTGACGGGCGGCGCTGCAATCCGGCTTGCGGAAATGGTGCCGCACGGCCATGAGACGCGCATTCATCTCACCCTCACCGACGATCACCCATGGGCGCAGGCCTACGTCATCATCGAGGCCCTACCAAAGTGACCACCGGCGCACCGGCAGTGAACGACAAGTCCGACACCAAATCCTCCGACGACAAGGTCGACTGGATCGCGGAAATCCGCGGTCTGGCCTTGATGCTGCTGGCGGTCTTCGCCTTTCACAGCTTCATCGCCAAGCCGTTCTACATTCCTTCGGAATCGATGCTTCCCAACCTCTTGGTCGGCGACCGGCTGGTGGTGAGCAAATATCCCTATGGCTGGAACTGGAGCTCGGTCAGCTTCCACCTCGCCCCGCGCGATGACTGGCGCCTGGCGGGCAGCACGCCGGAATACGGCGACATCGTGATCCCGGTTCACCCGCTTCGCGACGAGGATTACATCAAGCGCGTCGTCGCCCTTCCCGGCGACCGTATCGCGGTGCAGCGCGGGCAGATTATCCTGAACGGCGTGCCGATCGAACAGAAGGTCGAGCCGGCCCTCGACCTGCCGCTGGACGCCAATTCGCGATGTGACGGCTTTGGCGGGGACGATTTCCGCGCAACCGAGAACGGCCAGCGCGTCTGCCGTGTGCCCGTGCTGCGCGAAACGCTGCCGAACGGCGCAACCTACCTGGTCATCGACCACATGAACCAGGAGTTCGACGACTACCCCGAGACGATCGTGGGCGAGAACGAGGTTTTCGTGATGGGCGACAACCGCGACCATTCCTCCGACAGCCGCGCCGATGACCCCAGCGGCCTGATGGGTCCGGTCCCGCTCGAGAACATCGGCGGCCGCGCAGAATTCATCACCTTCTCGCTCGACGGGACGACGACGCTCAACCCGGTGAGCTGGTGGACAAGCCTGCGCGACGGGCGTTCGTGGTCGACGCTGCGCCCGGCTATTGCGGAACGAAACCCGGCTTCCGAACGCTAGGGGAGCAAAGGCAGACAAGGGGCGCGCATGGCCGACGAGCAGCACATCGAAGACCAGGACCTCGGCACCAGCCCCTCGCGCATCAACGATCCCCGCATTCGGCACGAGATTTCGCGCGCTATCGTTTGGGTTGCAGTGGTCGGGACGGTGGTGCTTGCGGTCTGGATCGCCCGTCCGCTGCTGGTCATCTTCGGGGCGATGGTGTTCGCATCGATGATCGATGGCGGCTCCCGCCTCCTCGGCCGTGTCCTCGATATCGGGCGCAGCTGGCGAGTGGCGATTGTACTGGCGGCGAGCGTCGCCTTCCTGCTCTGGCTCGGCTATTTCGCCGGAGCGACCATTTCGCAAGAAGCGGCGCAGTTCCCTGCGATCATAGAACGCCAGCTGGGCGAATTGCTGGCCTGGGCACGCACGCAGGGCTTCCAGATCGACCAGGATCACCTGCAGAATTACCTCGGCAATATCGGCAGCGGAATCAGCACGGTTACACGCGCGCTGGGCGGCATCCTGGGCGGCGTGGCTACAGTCGTGCTGATCGGGGTGATCGGGATCTACGTCGCAATCGATCCCATGCTCTACGAGCGCGGCGTGGCCTGGATGCTCCCGCGCGAACAGCGCGAGCCGTTCTACAAGACCGCTGCGCGCATGGGCCAGACCATGCGGCGCCTGATGGCCGGGCGGCTGCTCGGCATGGTGGTCGAGGCGATCTTCACCTACGTCATGCTGGCGATCGTGGCCCCGCTGATCGGCATCGGCGCGGTGCCCATGGCCGCCCTGCTCGCCATCCTCACGGGCCTGCTGGCCTTCGTCCCCAACCTCGGCGCGATCATCTCGGGCATCCTTATGGTGCTGGTCGGCTTCTCGGGCGGGGTCGAGATGGGGCTCTACACGATCTTCGTCTATTTCTTCGTCCAGAACTTCGACGGCTATGTCGTCATTCCGATGATCGCCAAGAAGACGGTCGACCTTGCCCCGGCGCTGGTCCTAGCCTTCCAGCTCATCATGGGTATCCTGTTCGGCATACTCGGACTGTTCCTGGCCGATCCGCTGCTCGCCATGATCAAGGTCGCGCTCGAACGGCGGGCCGAACGGGCGGAAGAGGACCAACTTGAAAAGGGTGCCACCAATGGCGCGTAAGTTCCTGTATTTCGTCGCGGTCTGCATCGTCATCGTGATCGTGGGCATGATCGCCCTGTCGATCTGGTCGCGCGAAGCGACCGAGATTGCGTTCGTTCCGCGCGGCGACTTCGTCGAGCAGGAACCGCTCGCCGCAAATGCCTACCAGGACCCGGGCATGTGGTATTCGCGTCCCGGCCTCGGCACGAGCGATCCGGCGCGCTACCAGCCTGCCATCGCGCAGCCGGGCGAGGACCCGGCCGAACAGGACCCCTCGCCCGAAGCTCCCGCAGCCGAACAGAGCCTCGATGCACCGGCGCCACAGGAGACCACCGGCTCGCTCGCCGGTGAAGCCGTGAATGTGGACGAAACACCCGCTTTCGCGGTCTTCTTTGTCCCGCCGACCAGCTACACCAAGGGCGCCCTGGGCGATTGGAACGCGGCGTTGAACGATGCTGATACCGACCGCCTTGCTGCGGTCTTCCTGCGCGGTCTCGCCAGCCCCTTCAACCGCGCCGACGAGCTGTGGGCGCCCAAGTACCGGCAGGCCGCCGTGGGCGCGTTCCTGACCGATGCGCCCGAAGCCACCATGGCGATCGACGCAGCCTACGCCGACGTGGCGCAGGCCTTCGATTATTTCCTGTCGAGCGTGGGAGAGGACAAGCCGATCGTGCTGGCCGGCCACAGCCAGGGTTCGACCCACGTGCTGCGCCTGCTGCGCGAGAAAGTCGCGGGCACGCCTCTCGAAGCGCGCATTGCCGCGGTCTATGCGCCCGGCTGGCCGATCTCGGTTGCGCATGACTTGCCCGCCCTCCCCGTCCCGGCCTGCGCCGCGCCGGGCCAGAGCGGTTGCCTCGTCGCCTACGCCAGCTTCGCCAACGATGGCGATCCCGGACAGCTCTTGCGCCGCTACAGCGCGATCCCCGGCCTCGATGGCGAACCGCGCGGCGAGAACGATCCGATCCTGTGCGTGAACCCGCTAACGGGGATGGTGGGCGGATCGGCCCCCGCCACGGCCAATCGCGGCACGCTGGTGCCCAGCTCCGATCTCGCCACGGCCTCGCTGATCGCCGAGGCCGTCCCTGCCCGCTGCGACGCGCAGGGCCTGCTGCGCATCGGCGACCCGCCCGAACTGGGCGAAGGGGTGCTGCCGGGCGGCAATTACCACGTCTACGACATCCCGCTGTTCTGGAAGAACCTGCAGGATGACGTCCTTGAAAGGGTGAAGGCATGGACGGCGGCGCAGGCCTCGTAACCGACAACGCGCTCGATTACGGCGACGCGCTGCCCGATGGCGGTGCGCTGCTGGGTCTCGACGTAGGCACCAAGACCATCGGCGTTGCCACCTGCGATGCAGGCTGGCGCTTTGCGACCGCAGGCAAGACCATCACGCGCGGCAAGTTCACCCGCGACTGCGCGATCCTGCGCACTCTGGTTGAAGAACGCAGGATCATCGGCGCGGTGATCGGCCTCCCGCGCAATATGGACGGCAGCGAAGGTCCGCGCGCGCAGGCGAGCCGCGCTTATGCGCGCAATGTTGCCAAGGCGCTCGAACTGCCGGTCCTGCTGTGGGACGAGCGCTGGTCCACCGCCAGCGCGGAAGCGGCTATGATCGGCCAGGACATGAGCCGCGCCAAGCGCGCGGAGAAGATCGACAGCCACGCTGCCGCAGTCATTTTGCAGGGCGCAATAGACGCGCTGGCGGGTGGTGGGTTATAAGGGAAGCCGTCATGCGGCTCCTAGACGCCCTCAGGCACCTCGCTCTTGGCGAAGGCGCCGACCCGGATACCGGGCTTGAACAGCGCGAACGATCGCTTTCGCGGGCGCTGGGGATCATCGGACTGATCTTCGTTCTGCTGGGCTTTGCCCTCTTCGCCATGCTCTACAGCTGAAGCGCCGCCCGGCGCATCTGCGCCTCGCGCGCCAGCATCAGGTTCCCCGCTCCTTCTGCCTCGCGCCACAGCGCGTCCCTGTCCTCCGTGCATTGTAGCAGGCCGCTGCGCGCCTCGAAGCTTGCCAGCCGCATGCGGCCGCTGGGATGCGAGCGCCCGAAATGCTCGGCGAGGTCCAGCGCGCTGTCACCGCCAAAGGCCACGGCACACCGCAGAAAAGTTTCGCTCGCCGACGGGTTGAGCACGCCGGTCACCGCGCTGCTGTCGAGATCGAAGCCGTATTGGTCGAACCAGTCCTGCCCCGCATCGACCCGCATGATGTTGAGCGAGACTGAGGTTGCTTCCGGCGGTAGCTGCGAATGCACGTCCACATGCGCGCGGTAGTGCATGAGCTTGCCTTCGCTCAGCGCGCTGCGTTCGACAAAGCGCATGGCGGCGTGCTCCCCCCGGAAACCGGCAATCGCCCCATAATCGATCTCGTAATAGTCGCTGCGATAGCCGGGGCCGAAATAGCCCGCCGTGAGGAAGTCGAAATTGTGATCGTGCGGCAGGCCATAGACGAAGCTGTCGGCCCCGCTCGATCTGAGGCTGCTCTCGCTTTCGGCCGGCCAGATGTTGGCGCGCAAGAAGCAGCCGCCGACCAGCGGAGACAGGACGATCGCCTGCGGGCCGTAGGCGCTGTCTTCGAAGGTGTCGCGGTGACGTTCGCGCAGCTGATCGATCAGCAGATCGCCAAGGAAGCTGCGGTTGTTGGCGAGCCGCTCCAGCACCCCTGCTGCACGGTCGGTGTCGCCTACGTCGCGCGGATCGAAACCCGCGGCGAGCGCTTCGATTGTTGCTTCGAGCGAGGCGACGTCGCTCTCTCTGTTCGCGATCACGCGGGGCATGGGGTAGCCTCCAGGCGGGCAAGTTCGGGATGGGCTTCGAGCAGCTGGGCCTGCACCGCCCCTGCATGCGCGGCTAGCGGATCCAGCGGATCGGCCGCGATGGCGCGGAGAACCGGGAAGCCGGCGCCCGCATCGAGCGCGAGGCATTCGCGAAGCGCCTGCCAGCGGAAATGCGCGCTACCCTCGCGTGCCGCATCGGCAAGCACAGGGGCCGCATCGGATCGTCCCATGCGGCCAAGCAGGGCAATCATCATCTCCTGACGGCTTTCGCGCCGATCCCCGCTCGCACGGTGCACGAGGCGTCCGGTGGCGAGATCGAACTGCCGCGTGGGCCTCGGCTGCGCCGGTATTCGCGCAAGCCGCAAGGTGAGGAGCAGGCCGTGTACCTGCACGATGCGGCGGGATTGGTCCGGCCCGCTGAAGGCGAGGCATTCCCCTGCAACCACACGGCGCGGTTCGCGATCTATAGCGACGCGCTCACCGTGGTCTGCAAGGATCTCCACGAGTTCGAGATCAGCTGCTCCGGCCAGTACGATCTCGTGCCGTTCGGCATCCGGGAATGTCGCGAGCGGCGCGTCCTGAGTGGCGTCGCGCTCCTCGTGCAAGGCAAGGCTGAGAGTCGCTCGTCCCTTCCCGGCGAGCTGCACGAGATGGAAACCCTCGCGCGACTGGTGACGAAACAGCAGTTCGGCGAGCGGCTCTTCGCGAAACAAAGTGACCAGGTGATCGACCAGCGGCGTCATGGCGTCCCGCGCTGCCCCGTCGCACTCGCATAGGGCGACAAGAGCGGCGCAATCCTCCAGCGCCGCGCCCGCGCCATAGGCCTCGAGCGCCTCCAGGACCGGTTGCAGCGCTGCGTCCTCACGGCACTGCGCCACGGCTTCGGCTACTTTCGCCTGGCGTGCGTGCTGCGCGGCCCCATCACCGCGCAGCGTTTCCAAAGTCGGTTCGAAATGCATTCCTGCGCCGCCCGTCAGAGCAGCATTTCGACGAGCATGTGGTCGTAAACATAGACCATGATCACCACGATCGTGTCGTCCGAACCGGCGGAAAAGCTGCCGAACAGGCCGGTTGCAGCGTCAAGATCGGGAAGACTGCTCATGTCGATTTTGGGAAGATTCATGGATTTCTCCGTAGATGCGAGCGGACCTCGACCCCGTGTCCTCGTCCGCCGTGAGCAAAGGCTGGCTGCGTGGTCGGACGACGTGAAATTAAAACATTGTAAGGCGGGGAACCGCACGGCTATCGCCGGAAACGATGAGCGACGACGCACGCAAATTCGATCCGGCCAAGGCCACGTCCTTCTTCACGGGACGCGGGCATTCCGGCTGGCTTGGACTCAAATACTCCGACCACGGCGACGACTGGGTCGAACTGGAACTGCCCTGGCGCGAGGACCTGCTGGGCGAAGACGGCCAGCGCGTGCTCGCCTCCGGCCCGATCCTCAGCCTGATGGACATGGCCAGCGGCATGGCGATCTGGCGCGCGATGGACGATTTCCAGGCCATCGCAACGCTCGACCTGCGGGTCGATTACGTTCGACCGGCGCGCGAAGGGGCCAGCGTGTTCGGTCGCTCCCAATGCTATCGCATAACCCGCAGCGCGGCCTTCGTGCGCGGGCTCGCCCACGATGGCGATTCGGGCGATCCGGTGGCCCATATCCAGGCGGTCTTCATGAAGATCGCATCGAATGCGAGGCTCTGACATGTCGGACACGAACGAAGTCGAAGCCCTGACGCCCTACGCCCGTTCGCTCGGCATCACGCTCGATCGCTGGGAAGACGGCACGCCCGTCATGATGGTGCCGTTTGAAGAGACCGTCGAAGGCCGGCCCGAGCACTATCATGGCGGCGCGACCGGGGGCCTGCTGGAAACCGCAGGCTATTCGGCCCTGCGGGCCGAACTCGCAAGGCTTGACCGCAAGGCCGCTCTCAAGCCGATCAACATCACGGTGCAATACCTTGCCGCCGGAAAGAGCCGGACCAGCTATGCCAAGGGCCGGATCACCAAGCTGGGCCGGCGCAGCGCCAATATCACGGTCGAAGCCTGGCAGGACGATCCCTCCCGCCCCATCGCGACCGCGGTGATGAACGTGCTGATGGCGGAAACCGACGGCTAGTTCGGCGCGCCCTCTTCCAGTTCGCGAAGGCGCTCGTCGCGCCGGTTGCGGATCGCTTCGTAGCGGCGCTCGTCGGCGCGGCGGCGCGCTTCCTCTATCGCTTCCTCATCGATCGCGACGCCGTTCTCGCCGCCAAAGGTGATGTCCACCGGAATGCCGTCGATTTCGGTCGAGAAGGTGGCTTCGCCGTCGCGGATGCGCAGGCGCGAGTTGCCGTCGCCAATCGGGATGTCCTCAAGGTCCGGCACGTCGAGCGGTTCGATCGGGCCGCCCGGATCGTCCTGTTCGCGCGGGGCTGGCTGGCTTGAGACGGCGCCCACGTTCATTGCCCGGTTCATGAAGTCGCGCCAGATGCGCGCCGGCAAGCCGCCGCCGCTGATACCGCCTTTCAGCGGCGAATTGTCGTCATTGCCGATCCATACGCCGACCACCAGGTCGCCCGCATAGCCCACGAAGAGCGCGTCGCGGTTGTCCTGGCTGGTCCCCGTCTTGCCGAAATTCGGCCCGCGCAGCATGGCCGCTCGCCCGGTGCCGTTGTTGATCGCGCCGCGCAGCATGTCCTCGATATCGCCATGCGTGCCGCCCGATAGCGATTTCGAGCCGTCCCACAGCCGGTCCCACCAGCTCGATTCCTCGCGTGCAAAGGCGTGCGGCTCGATCGGGAAGCTGTTCGCGGCAATCCCGGCATAGGCGGAGGTCAGCTCGATCAGGCTCATGCTGGTCGAGCCAAGCGCAATGCTCGGATCGCCTTCGACGAACTCCGCCTCGATCCCGAAGTCGCGCGCGGTGGCAATGACCCGCTCCGAACCGACTTCGTTGAACAGGCGCAGCGTTGCGACATTGCTCGACTGGGCGAGCGCATCGCGCAGGGTGATGCTGTCCGAATACCGCCCGTTGGCGTTGCGCGGGCGGTAGCTGCCTTCGGTGATCTCGGTGTTGGCCACGCTGTCGTCAGGCGACCAGCCGTTCCGCAGGGCCGCGAGATAGACGAAGGTCTTGATCGTGGAGCCGGGCTGGCGCTTGGCCTGGGTGGCGCGGTTGAAGGGGCTTTTGGCGTAGTCCTTGCCCCCGATCATCGCGACGACTTCCCCGTTCCGCCGCATGGCCACCAGCGCCACCTGCGCTTCGCCCAGCGGCGCGCGCTGGGTCACCTGGCGTGCGATCGCCTGAAGCCGGCTGTCGAGCGTCGTGGTCAGCGTCTGGCGGGCGTAGCCCTGTTCGGTGAACTCGCGCGCTTCGGGCAGCGCCCAGTCGGCGAAATAGGTGCCGGTGGGCAAATCGTTGCGCGTGCGCACGTCGAGCGCCGGCGGTTTCATCGCCCGCGCTTCGGCTTCGGTGATGTAGCCGGCATCGACCATCGACTGGATCACGATGCGCATGCGCCGTTCGGCCCTGTCGTAATGCTTGGTCGGATTGTAGGCGCTGGGCGCCTGCAGCAGCCCGGCCAGCATGGCGGCCTGGTTGGGTTTGAGGTTCTCCGGCTTGCGGTAGAAATAGTGCAGGCTCGCGGCTCTCAACCCGTACACATTGTCGCCGAAATAGGCGTTGGAGAGGTAGCGGCTGAGAATCTCGTCCTTGGTCAGCCACCCTTCCAGCCAGAAGGCGATCAGCGCCTCGCGCGCCTTGCGGGTCAGGGTGCGTTCGGGCGTGAGGAAGGTGAACTTCGCCAGCTGCTGCGTGATCGTGCTACCACCGCCCGTGCCGGTGATCGCCGCGCGCGCAATGCCGCGCGGGTCGACGCCCCAATGCGAATAGAAGCGCCGGTCCTCGGTCGCCAGGAAAGCCTCGATCACATGGGGCGGGAGCTGCGCCACCTCGACCGGCTCGTCGGTAATGGCCCCGTTGCGGGCAATCGGCGTGCCATCGGCGGCCAGCAGGGTAATCTGCGGCGCGGCAATGGGTTCGAGGGACTTCGACAAAGGCGCGGTGATCGCCAGCCAGGCGAAGAGCACCAGGACCAGCGCCAGCGCGCCCAGCACGAGCCGCCCCGCCCACCAGCGCTTGCGGCGGCCGCGCCAGTACTCGCGCTGCCACCAACGCGTGCGCTTCTTCTCCTCGGCCGCCAGCGCGCTGTCGAGACGGTCCAGCCGGTCATCCCAGCTGTCGTAGTCGAGCGTGTCATGCGTGGCGTAATAGCCGGCGTGCGAGGGCCGCTCTTCGCCCGCATCGGGCCTGCGCCGGAAGGAATCGAGAAAACCCATTGCCTACTGTGTTAGACTAACAACACAGCGATTCATAGGGGGTGCGCGATGAACCCATCGCAACCGGACTAGCGCCGTTCGCGCGCGGTCATCTCGGACAAACGCTCGATCGCCTTGCGGTTGTCCAGATAGTCGATCAACAGCTTGTCCGGATTGGCGCGGCACTTCTCGCGCGCCTTTGCCCAGCCCTTGCGGTGATCCTCCATCATCTGGAGGAAGCGCTTGGGATCGGTGGGGATAAGCTCCCCGCGCCCGGCCACGATGGTCCGCAGACCCAGAAGCATATTTTCGAGCTGCGTCTTTTCCGGCCGGCCGCGGTCATCGACCTGTTCAAGGCTTTCCCACCAATCCGTATCCAGAGTGAAATCGGCGCAGCTGTAGCGAACCAGCCCGCCGCCCGGCTCGGACGATTTCGACTTGTAGAATTCGTAGGGCACCACGAAGGACAGCGGCATGGGCTCGCCATCAGCGTCGAGGGCCGGTGTGAACCGGGCCGAGCGTGCCGTGGCAAGCGCCGAGGCGTCGAGCAGCTCCGACTTGGTCGACTTGCGAATTTCAGCGGCAGTGACGGAACCGGTCTCGTCGATCGTGACGGAGACCCGTGCCTCGCCGTGATGGCCCAGCGCCTTGGCTTCCTCGGGATAGGGGGCGCGGTCACCCGATACGAAGGTCGGCGGGGTGATCTTGGCGCGCAGTTCGCGGGTAAGCTCGGCAGGCTTTTCCGCGCCCTCAGGCCTCGAGACCGGCTGCGGCGCTTCCTCGGCAGCAGGCGCGGCGACGGGCTGGCTGGCAGCAACCAGCGCAGCGGCAATCACGGAGAACATAAGCGACCCTCCCCTTGAAGGCGGCTAGCCCACCACGCTTTCGGGCAGGTCGTCGCCAAAGACTCGCTGGTAGTATTCGGCCACCAGCATGCGCTCTTCTTCGTCGCATTTGTTGAGGAAGGAAAGCCGGAACGAGAAGCCGACATCCTTGAAGATGGCGTAGTTCTGCGCCCAGGTGATGACCGTACGCGGGCTCATCACCGTGCTGATATCGCCATTGATGAAGCCCTGGCGCGACAGGTCGGCCACCTTGATCATGTCGCCAAGGATCTTGGGATCGATATCCGGGTTCTTCGCCTCGACGATCTTCTGCTCGGTCTCGGCCGGCAGGTAGTTGAGGCCAACCACGATGTTCCAGCGGTCCATCTGGCCCTGGTTGATCTGCTGCGTCCCGTGATAAAGTCCGCTCGTATCGCCGAGGCCGACCGTGTTGGCGGTGGCGAACAGGCGGAAGTTCGCATCGGGGCGGATCACGCGGTTCTGGTCGAGCAGCGTCAGCTTGCCCTGCTGTTCGAGCACGCGCTGGATTACGAACATCACGTCCGGGCGGCCCGCATCGTATTCGTCGAACACCAGCGCAACCGGGTGCTGCAGCGCCCAGGGCAGCAGGCCTTCGCGGAACTCGGTGACCTGCAGGCCGTCGCGCAGCACGATCGCGTCGCGGCCGACAAGGTCGATACGGCTGATGTGCGCATCGAGGTTGATGCGGATACACGGCCAGTTGAGGCGCGCGGCGACCTGTTCGATGTGGGTCGACTTACCCGTGCCGTGATAGCCCTGCACCATCACGCGGCGGTCGTGGGCAAAGCCTGCAAGGATCGCCAGCGTCGTGTCCGGATCGAAGACATAGGCTTCGTCGAGATCGGGGGTGCGCTCGTCCGGCTTGGAGAAGGCGGGCACCTGCCAGTCGATATCGATCCCGAAGGTCTCGCGCACATCGACCGTGGTGTCGGGCGCGGGGAGGACGGTTTTCGCGGCAGCGTCGAAGCTTTTGTCGGTCATATCGTTCATCGCGCCAAGCGGGTTAGACGGATGGATAGGTAGCTGCAAGCAACGAAATTTGCAGGTCGGCCCAAGCCGCGCTCGACTCGCCCGCCGGGGCTGCGCATAGTGGCCTACCAATGCCGCCGACGCCGCTCTCCGAACGCTTCCGCCAGACGCTCGTCGAGCGGGTGCGCGGGGTGTTCAACGATGTCGAAGGCGGCGAGAAGCCGGTGCCCGTTTCCGACGCGGACGCGTTGTTTCTAAAGGATACGCCGATCCGCATGGTCCACGCCGATGTCGTGTCCATGATGGTCGGCGGCATTCGCGGGCTGCTTCTGCAGATGCTCCACCCGCATGCGTTGCAGGGCGTGCTCGACCATTCGAACTTTCGCTCCGACATGCATGGCCGCCTGCGCCGCACGGCGCGCTTCATCGCCGTGACCAGCTTCGGCCACCGGGATGACGCCATGGCGGCGATCGAGCGGGTGAACCGGATCCACGCCAAGGTCTCCGGCACCCTGCCCGACGGAGCGCCCTATTCGGCGCAGGACCCGCGCACGCTGGCCTGGGTCCATGTCGCCGAATCGACCAGTTTCCTGGCCGCTTATCTGCGCCATGTCCGCCCGGACATGCCGGGAAGCGAGCAGGACGAATACTACCGCCAATTCGCGCTGGTCGCCCGCGCGCTGGGCGCCGATCCGGTACCCGAGAACCGCCGCGAAGCCGAAGCGATCTTTCGGGAGCTCCGCGCCGACCTGTCGAGCTCGCCCGCCGCGCGCGAGGTGGCCGATCTCGTCCTGACTCAACGCCCGCAAGGCGCCCCGCCTGCTGTGCAGGCTCTGCTCGGCGCCGAGGCCGTCGCCCTGCTGCCGCCCTTCGCGCGCTCGATGCTGGGGCTGGAGCGCCCCGGCCTCACCGGCATACCGGCGCGCGCGGCGACCTGGGGCATGGGCAAGACGCTGCGCTGGGCCTTCCGCCAGAATTGACGCGGGGATTTAGCATGGGCCTGCTATCTTCGCGTTTGAGAGGAGAGCAGCCATGTATGTCCAGGGATTCCTGATCGCCGTGCCCGAAGGCAACAAGGAGGCCTATCGCGAGCAGGCGGAAAAGGCCGGCGCGAAGTTCCGCGAATACGGCGTCACCGAGATCGTCGAGACATGGGAAGTGGACGTCCCCGACGGCAAGGTGACCGATTTCCGCAAGGCGACGAAGGCCGAGCCGGGCGAGAGGATCGTCTTCAGCTGGATGATCTGGCCGGACAAGGCGACCGCCGACGAGGCCCATGCGAAGATGGAAAACGACGCGTTCTGGGAGGAGGAAATGGGCGAGATGGCATTTGACGGAATGCGCATGATGTGGGGCGGGTTCTCGCTCCTTTACACGACGGGGCGCAACTGATGGCGGACTTCACCTTCTTTACCAACCCGATGAGCCGGGGGCAGATAGCCCGCTGGGCGCTGCATGAGGTCGGCGCGGATTACGAAACCGAACTGGTCGATTTCGAAAACCGGCCCGCGTCGCTTGGGCAAACCAACCCGATGGGCAAGGTCCCGACCCTGGTCCACCACCACGATGGCGATCACATCCATGTCGTGACCGAAGCCGCGGCAATCTGCCACTATCTCGCCGAAACACATCCCGCAGCGGGCCTGCTGCCGCAGGAGCACGAGAAGGCGGATTACTTCCGCTTCTTCTTCTTCGCAGCGGGGCCGGTGGAACAGGCGGTAACCGCCAAGGCGATGGGCTGGGAAGTGCCCGCCGACCGGACGGGAATGGCGGGCTTCGGCAGCTACGACAAGACGATGGACGGCCTCGAACGAATGCTGGCCGATCGCAATTTCGTGTGCGGAGATCGCTTCACGATGGCCGATGTCTATGTCGGCAGCCAGGTCGACTGGGGCCTCCAGTTCGGCTCGATTCCCGAGCGCCCCGCCTTCACCGCGTACGCCGACCGCCTGCGCGAACGCGCGGCTTACCGCGAGGCGAAGGCCATCGACATGAAGCTGATCGCGGAGGCACAGAACAATGGCTGACAACAAGCTGGCGCTTTGCCTGTGGTTCGAAAGGGGAGCGGAAGAAGCGGCGCGCTTCTATTGCGACCTGTTTCCGGACAGCGAGATCCACGCGGTCAACCGTTCGCCGACCGACTCGCCGGGCGGCAAGGCAGGCGACGTGTTGACGATCGACCTTACCCTGCTTGGCCTTCCCACGATGGCGATGAACGGCAACACCGACGACACCTTCTCTAACGCCATGTCGCTGCAGGTCTTCACGGAGACGCAGGAGGAGACCGACCGCTATTGGGACGCGCTGCTGGGCGACACCGGTTCGCCCATGGCGTGCAGCTGGCTCATGGACCGCTTCGGTATCCGCTGGCAGGTCGTGCCGCGCATCCTGATGGAGGGCCTCGGGCACGAGGACCCCGAAACGAAAGGACGCGTCTTCGCAGCGATGCAGCAGATGGTGAAGATCGATCACGCCGGCATCGAAGCCGCGCTGGCGGGCTAGGCGATCGCCCGCGCCTTCCTCAGCGTCTGGTAGGCCTCGACGACGCGGTTGAGGCGCGTTTCGTACTGCCGGTCCCCGCCGTTGCGGTCGGGGTGATAGCGGCGCACCAATTCCGAATAGCGACGCCGCAGGCGGCGACGGTCGGTGTCGAGGCCAAGGCCCATGGTCTCAAGCGCTTCGGCTTCCTCGCGGCTGAAGCGGCCGTCCATTGCCATTTCCGCCTCGCGCCGCGCGCGGCTCTTGATGCCGGCGGCGCGGGCCGAGATCGCCTCGAGCGGATCGTCAAAGTCCGCCCAGCGCGGCATCCCGTCGACGCCTGCGGTCGGGCGATAGGCCGGCTGCTCAGTGCGCCAGCCGGACGCCGGAGATTGCGCGGCGAAGATTTCTTCGGCGCTCATTCCCTCGAACCAGTCGTATCCCGCGTTGAATTCGCGAACGTGTTCAAGGCACAGCCAGCGCCACTCGCCCGGGCCGTCGAAACCGTGCCCGCGTCCGCTTGGCGCGCGGAACTCGCCCGGCTCTTGGCACGCCGGATGGGCGCACACCCGGCCGGTGTCTTCAAAACGTCCGTGAAACTTTGACTGGCGCATTCGTTCTAGGATGGGGAGCGAAGTGCGCTAAGAAAACCCCCGAGAAGGAGATTCGAACCCGTGGCAGGACCCGTTCAGCAGGAAATGGAGCGTCTTTTGACGGACGCCTTTGCCCCCACCCGCCTCGAGGTGATCAACGACAGCGCCAGCCATGCCGGACATTCGGGCGACGACGGCAGCGGGGAATCGCATTTCACCGTCGTGATCGAAGCGCCCGCTTTTGCCGGCAAGTCCCGCCTGGAACGCCAGCGCATGGTCAACAAGGCGCTCGGCGACATTCCCGGCGAACGGGTCCACGCCCTCGCCATCCAGGCGTCGGCCCCGACGGGTTGAGGCGCATCCGGTGAAGCACCTCGAGTTCCGAACCGAACTAAGCAGCGGAGCGCAAGCGGTCTGGAACACGGTCATCACCATGAACGGCATTGCCGACGAGATGCGGCCCCTTGTTCGCATGACCGCGCCTGATGGCGTGAACGACCTGAGGGAAACCTTCCAACCGGACGGCAGACCGATGTTCACCAGCCGCTTCCTCGCCCTTGGGAAGGTTCCGCTGGGCAAAACGCGGCTTTGCTTCTCCGAGTTGTCGGAAGACCTGCCCTCAGGGCGCTTCGGCTTTGTCGAGAATTCGCAGATGACCGGCATGCGCAGCTGGAAGCACGAACGCGAAGTCTCGGGCGACGCAGATACCAGCACAGTCACCGACCGGCTCGCGTTCGACCCACTTTTCGCGCCGGGCGTGGCAGAACTGGCGGTAGCCCGCTTTTTCCGGCACCGTCACAGCAGGCTTAAGGAGATGTTCGGATGAGCCAGATCGACCTCACGCTGACACCGACGACGCACGATCTCGGGCAGTTCGAGGTCCGACGTGTCTTGCCGTCCAAGGCGCGCAGCATGGTCGGCCCCTTTATTTTCGTCGACCAGTTCGGTCCCGCGCAGCTCGATATCGGCACCGGTATGGAGGTGCGCCCGCACCCGCACATCAATCTCGCCACGGTAACCTGGCTGTTCGAAGGCGCAATCGATCACCGAGACAGCCTCGGCACCTTTTCCACCATCCGGCCCGGCACGGTGAACCTGATGACCGCGGGCAAGGGCATCGTCCACTCCGAGCGCTCGCCCAAGGAAGAAAAGGATGCAGGCCCCAAGCTGTTCGGCATGCAGACCTGGCTTGCGCTGCCTGACGGGCGCGAGGAGATAGACCCGGCTTTCGAGGCGGTGAGCGACCTGCCGGTCATCGAGGACGGGCGCGCCAAGGCCATCGTCATCATGGGCGAGCTGTGGGGCGAGCGCGCGGGAACCACGACCTACGCCGATACGATCTACGCCGAAATCCACCTGGCGCCCGGCGGCGCGATCCCGCTGGAAGATGAGGCCGACGAACGCGCGGTGATGCTGGTCGAAGGCGAAGCGATGGTCGATGGCCATGTGCTCAAACGCTACCAACTGGCCGTGCTGCAGCCGGGCCGCGACATGACGCTGGAGACGAAAACCGGTGCGCGGGTCATGCTGCTGGGCGGCGAAGCGTTCGAAACGAAGCGCCACGCCTGGTGGAATTTCGTGAGCTCGCGGCGCGAGCGCATCAACCAGGCAAAAGACGATTGGCGGCAGGGGCGTTTCCCGAAGGTGCCGGGCGACGAGGAGGAGTTCATCCCCCTGCCCGACGGCGCGCCCAAGACCGTGACCTATCCATGAGGGGAGAGATATGAGTTTCGAAGGCAAGACCGCCTGGATCACCGGCGCGTCCTCCGGCATTGGCGCCGCCTTGGCGCGCGAATGGGCAAGCCGGGGTGCAAGCATCATCCTGTCGGGCCGCGACGAGGCCCGGCTTGCCGCCGTCGCCGAGGAGCTGGGGACGGACAGGCTGATCCTGCCCTTTGACGTGCGCGACGATGCCGCCATGCAGGAGGCAACCAGCAAGGCGGCCGACTGGAAGGACGGGGTCGATATCTTCGTCGCCAATGCGGGCGTTTCGCAGCGCAGCGCCGCGGTCGACACGGACATGAGCGTCTACCGTGAGATCATCGATATCGACCTCACCGCGCAGATCGCCGCGACGCAGGCCCTGCTGCCGCACGTGACAGCGCGCGGTACTGGACACCTGCTCTTCATCAGCTCCATCGCCGGAAAGGTCGGCGTACCCATGCGCACCGCCTACAGCGCGGCAAAGTTCGGCCTGATCGGTTATGCCGACGCCCTGCGTGCAGAGCTCTCGCAAAGCGGTGTGCAGGTGCATGTCGTGTGCCCCGGATCGGTCGCCACCGACGTCAGCCGCAACGCACTGACCGCCGATGGATCGAAGCGCGGGCGCAGCGACAAGGTGATCGACAACGGCATCCCGCCTGCCGAGGCCGCGCAGCGGATCATCGACGCGGTCGCGTCGGGCCAGCGCGAGATCATCGTCGCGAACGGCATGGAAGAGGCGATGGGCGAAATGCGCCGCACGCCCGACGAGCTGCTCGACCAGGTCGCCGGCATGGTCGCAGCCGGCTACATGGAGAAGATGAAGGCGGAGGGCTGACCATGACGCTCGAGCAGAAGCGGGTGGAGCTTGCCAACGGAATCCACCTCGACGTGGTCGACGAAGGCCCGCGCGATGCGCCGGTGCTGATCTTCCTTCACGGCTTTCCCGAAAGCCATCGCACCTGGCGGAACCAGATCGCCCATTTCTCCGACCGCTACCGCTGCATCGCGCCCGACCAGCGGGGCTATCGCGGATCGTCCAAGCCGCAGGAGGTCGAAGCCTACACTCCCGACAAGCTGGTGGGGGATGTGTTCCTCCTCGCCGATGCGCTGGGCGTGGAGCGCTTCACCATCGTGGGCCACGACTGGGGCGGCGCGATTGCCTGGGGCGTGGCCTATGGCGGCATGATGAACGGGCGGGTTACCCGCGCCATCATCGCCAATGCGCCGCATCCGGTGCTCTTTCCCAAGCTGCTCTACACCAACAGGGCCCAGCGCGAGGCGAGCCAGTATTTCCGCGAGTTCCGCGATACGGCGAACGATCCGCTGGTGCGCGAGCACGGGCTGGGCGCGCTGCTGATCAAGGCCTTTGGCGGCGAGCTGACGACGACGATGGAGCCCGAAGAACAGGCCGCGCTGTTGGAGGACTGGTCCAATCCGGACGCCGCCATCGGCATGCTGAACTATTACCGCGCAAGCCCGATGGAAGTCCTCTCTCTCGATGCGCCCTACGAATTGCCGGAGGATTACGAGCCCTTCCCGCTGCCCAAGCTCACGATCCCGACGCTGGTCATATGGGCGATGGAAGACTTGGCGCTTCCGCCCGAAAACCTCGACGGTCTGGACGAGGTTATCGAGAACCCGGAAATTGTGCAGGTGCCTGGCTGCGGCCACTTCGTGCAGTGGGAGAAGCCCGACGCGTACAACGCGGCGGCGGAGGCGTTTCTCTCCCGGACCGGCTGATCAGCCAGCCCACTCGATCCAGCTACCATGCGGATGCGCGGTTGCGAGGCGGCGGCGCATTTCCCCGCGCGGCCAATAGGTTACAGTGAGTTCGTGACGATGCGTGTCACGGTTCGCCTCGACGCTCACCCAGGCCAGGGGAGTATCCTCACCCGCCTTGCCGCCCGTTGATTCCATCAGGTCGACGATCGCCTCGCGCTCTTCGCGGGGGATGTATTGCCACACCACCGAATGCATCAGGACGCGGGTGGTGCCGCGTTCCTGTGGCCGCCTGAGCTGTTCGCGCAGGAAATCCAGCGCGCGCAATTTGGCAATCTTCGGAGGCGAGGCGAGAGCCGCCTCGATGGCCGCATCCATCCGGGCGAAGCGCTCGGTGAACTCCGGCCAGATATAGGCGCGAAGGCGCAGCGCCTGCTCGGGATCGGTGAGGTCCACGGGGGCCACGTCGCAACCCTGTGCTGAGACGATGTCGAAGCCCTCCTTGGGCGGGGGCGCGCCGCGCCATTCCGGCTTGAAGGCCATGCGCGCGCCGCGCGGGCCCACGCGCACGCCGCCAAGGTCGTAGCAATAATCACGCATCATCAGGTTGATGCCAGCGCTCGACCCGATTTCGAGAATGTCAAAATGCCCCGGCAATCCATGATCGACCAGCCATAAGAAGGCCGCCGCAAAGTTCGACGAACGGCCCGCTTCGTTGGTCTGCGGCGGCCCGTCGAGCCACGGCAGCAGGAAGGGCTCGTGTCGCTCAAGGGCTTCCGCGATCGTATCGGTGGGATCGCCGCTTGCCTGTCCTTCGTAAAGCGAGGCAAGCGCAGCCTCGTGTCCGCCAAGGTGCAAGGCGTGCAGACCGCCTGCAACGCGCAAGGGGAGCGCATCGGCCAACGGAGCGCCCTGCCAGCCGCGCACCTGCTCCATCACGGCGCCGCCGCGGTCGGTGTCCAGCAGCTCGAGGAGGGACTGGCAAACCTGCGCCGTGATCGGCGCGTTGTTGTCCCGGCAATAGGCGACCTGGTTTTCGAAGGCCCGGTTGACCGCATCGGCGCCCGTGGCGCCCGGCTCGGTCACGACGTATTTCGCTGTGTCGATCGCCATTGCCCTTTGGTCACCTCCTGCCTATCTGCGCACCCCATGAACGAATGCCTGACCTTCGCCGTTCCCAAGGGCCGCATCCTCGACGAGGCGCTGCCCGTGATGGCGCACGCCGGCGTGGTGCCCGAGGACGGTTTCCACGACAAGGCCAACCGCTCGCTGACCTTCGCGACCACGCGTGAGGACATGCGGCTCATCCGCGTGCGCGCGTTCGACGTCGCCACTTTCGTTGCGCATGGCGCGGCGCAGATGGGCATCGTCGGCTCCGACGTGATCGAGGAATTCGACTACGCCGACCTCTACGCGCCGGTCGATCTCGACATCGGGCATTGCCACCTTGCCGTAGCCGAGCCCAAGGAAGGCGCGGCCAGCGTCAATGGTGCAAGCCACCTGCGCGTGGCGACCAAATACCCTAACCTCACGCGCCGCCATTTCGAGCGCATGGGTATCCAGGCCGAATGCGTGAAGCTGAACGGTGCTATGGAAATCGCACCCGAACTGGGCCTTGCCGGCCGGATCGTCGACTTGGTCTCGACCGGCACGACGTTGCGCGAAAACGGCCTTGTCGAAACCAGCCGCATTCTCGACATCTCGGCCCGGCTGATCGTCAACCGCGCCGCGCTGAAGACCGATCCGCGTGTCGCCGCGCTGGTCGAAGCCTTCCGCGCGGACGCCGCCCGGCGCGAGGCCGCATAATGCAGTTCCTGCGAACCAGCGACGAAGACTTCGCCAGGAAGTTCGACCGCGTCGTGCGCGATCGCCGCGAAAGCGACGCGCAGGTCGGCCGCGACGTGGCGACCATGATCAACGAAGTGCGCGAGCGCGGCGACAAGGCGCTGGTCGAATACACCGCGCGCTTCGACCAGCACCGCCTGACCGAGGATGCCGACTGGTCCATCTCCGCCGAGGAGTGCGAAGCGGCCTACAAGGCGCTCGATAGCGAGCTGCGCGACGCGCTCGAGCTCGCCGCCAGCCGTATCCGGGCGTATCACGAAGGCCAGCTTCCCGAAGATCGCGACTACACCGACAGCATCGGCATGCGCCTCGGCGCACGCTGGCGGCCGGTAGACGCGGCCGGCCTCTACGTGCCGGGCGGGCGAGCCGCCTACCCCTCCTCGCTGCTGATGAACGCGATCCCTGCCAAAGTGGCCGGGGTCGACCGTCTGGTCGTCACCACGCCGACCCCCAAGGGCGAGAGCAACCCGCTCGTCCTCGCAGCCGCGCACATCGCGGGCGTGGACGAGATCTGGCGCGTGGGCGGTGCGCAGGCCGTGGCCGCGCTCGCCTATGGCACTCAGCGCATCGGCAAGGTCGATGTGATCGCCGGGCCGGGTAACGCCTGGGTCGCGGAGGCCAAGCGCCAGCTTTACGGCGTCGTCGGCATCGACATGGTCGCAGGGCCGAGCGAAATCCTCGTCATTGCCGACACGAACAACAACCCAGACTGGATCGCAGCCGACCTCCTCAGCCAGGCCGAGCACGATCCGACGAGCCAGTCGATCCTGATCACCGACAGCGAAGCTCTGGCCCGCCAGGTCGAGGACGCGATCGACATCGCGCTGATGAACCTCCCCACGGCCAAGACCGCCAGAGCGAGCTGGGACGCGCACGGCCTGATCGTGCTTGTCGGTTCGCTCGACGAAGCCCCCGCCCTGTCCGACCGCCTCGCCGCCGAGCATGTCGAACTGATGGTCGACGAGCCGCAGGTGCTGTTCGATGCCATGCGCCATGCGGGCAGCGTGTTCCTTGGCCGCCACACGCCCGAGGCCGTCGGCGACTACATAGCCGGGCCCAACCACGTGCTGCCCACCGGCCGCCGCGCACGCTTTGCCAGCGGGCTGTCGGTGCTCGATTTCATGAAGCGCACCAGCTTCATCGACGCTTCCGAAGCCGCGCTCGCCGCGATCGGCCCGGCGGCGGTCAAGCTGGCGGAGGCGGAAGGCCTTCCCGCGCACGCCCTGTCGATTTCCACGAGACTGAAATGAACCAGAACCCCAAATCCCAGGCCCGCAGCGCCGCCCGCCTTGGCGCAGTGCAGGCGCTTTACCAGCAGCAGATGGAGGGCACGCGCCTGCCCAAGCTGCTCGACGAATTTCACCAGCACCGCCTCGGCCGCGTGATCGAGGACGAGGAATACGCCGAGGCCGATGTCGACTTCTTCGATGATCTCGTGAGCGGCGTCGACGCGCGCCGGGACGAGATCGACGAGAAACTGACCGCGCGCCTCGCCGAAGGCTGGACGCTTGCACGGCTCGACAAGACCATGCTGCAGATCCTGCGCGCCGGTGCCTACGAACTGATCGCCCGGCCCGATGTGCCCAAGGCGAGCGCGATCAGCGAATATGTCGATGTCGCCAAGGCCTTCTTCGACGACCGCGAAGCCAAGTTCGTCAACGGCATTCTCGACGCGGTCGCCAAGGAAGCCGGGCGCTGAACGAAGCCGCGTTTATCGCCGCGCTGAAGGCGCTGGCCGATACGCCCGCCGCCCGCGGGCTGGAAGACGATGCAGCGGTGCTCGAAGTGGGCGGCGAAACGCTTGTCCTGACGCACGACGCCATGGCCGAGGGCACGCACTGGATCCCCGGCACCGATCCGTTCGACATTGCCTGGAAGCTGGTCGCAACCAACCTATCCGACCTGGCCGCCAAGGGCGCGCAACCGGTCGGCGTGCTGCTGTCGCATACGCTTGGCGAGGGCGACGAACGCTTCATCGAAGGCCTGTCGGCGATCCTTGGCGAATACGAGGTGCCCCTGCTCGGCGGTGACACGGTTGCAGCCAAGGGCCCGCGCACGCTGGGCCTGACCGCGATTGGCCGGGCAACGCACACGCCGGTCCCCTCCCGGTCCGGTGCCCAGGTCGGGGACGGCGTCTATGTTTGCGGCCTGATCGGGGAAGCCATGGCCGGCCATCACGAATTGCAACGCCTGGAGCGCGAGAAAGAGACGGGTCCCCAGCCTGAATTCGCCGGTGACATCCCCCGACCCTACGTGCCCGACCCGCTGTTCGTGGAGGCCTTCCTGCGCCCTCGCCCCCTGCTGGAGGAAGGCCAGCGTCTTGCGCCGCATGTCACGGCGATGATGGACGTGTCGGACGGCCTGTTCCTCGATGCCAGCCGGATGGCCAAGGCAAGCGGGGTGACACTCAGCATCGAAGTCGACGCCGTTCCGCATTCGGACCGTTTCCGCGAGCGCGCCGCGCAGGGCAACCAGCTCGATGTCATGTCCAAAGGCTGGCCCATGCGCATGGCCGCCTGCCGCTGGGGGGACGACTACGCCCTCCTGTTCACAGCGCCGGACAAGGCCCGCCTGCCGGTCGAAGCGAACCTAATCGGTCGGGTCACTAAAGGCACCGGTTCTCCGCTGCTTGTCGACGGCAAGCCGCCGCGCGAAGACACCCCACTCGGCTACCAGCACTGACCCGTTGCGAAACGCCGTGTCGATAAGCGCGGATTGCTGCGCAATTCGGCCTTGTCACGCAACATAGGCCCCTTATACCCACGCCCTACATGCTCCGACGTCTCCCAAGG
This sequence comes from Qipengyuania flava, assembly GCF_019448255.1. Taxonomy (NCBI): domain Bacteria; kingdom Pseudomonadati; phylum Pseudomonadota; class Alphaproteobacteria; order Sphingomonadales; family Erythrobacteraceae; genus Qipengyuania; species Qipengyuania flava. Next base: position 1,156,179 of record NZ_CP080410.1, on the reverse strand, counting down.
TCGGAAAGCATAAACATAAATCGGGAGGGGAAATTTCGTGGACTTAGTGCTCATATCTATTGGGCTGGGACTGCTCGCCGTCATTTACGGCTTCGTCACCAGCCGCCAGGTGCTCAACTCGGGTGCCGGCAATGAGAAAATGCAGGAAATCGCCAGCGCCATCCAGGAAGGCGCGCAGGCTTACCTGAAGCGTCAGTACACCACTATCGGCATGGTCGGCGTCGTCGTCGCCGTGCTGGTTTTCGTGTTTCTTGGCCCGTGGCCGGCTGTCGGCTTCGTGATTGGCGCCGTTCTTTCGGGCGTCGCGGGCTTTATCGGGATGAATATCTCGGTGCGCTCGAACGTGCGTACGGCTGCTGCCGCACAGAGCGGGCTGCAGCAGGGCCTCACCCTTGCATTCCGCGCAGGCGCCATCACCGGCATGCTCGTGGCAGGTCTCGCCCTGCTCTCGATCGCGGTGTTCTTCTGGTACCTCGCAGGGCCCGCAGGCTTTGCCGCCGATAGCGATGAAGTGGTCTATGGCCTTGTCGGCCTCGCCTTCGGCGCCTCGCTGATCTCGATCTTCGCGCGTCTTGGCGGCGGTATCTTCACCAAGGCTGCCGACGTTGGCGCCGACCTCGTCGGCAAGGTCGAAGCAGGCATCCCGGAAGACGATCCGCGCAACCCGGCCGTGATCGCCGACAATGTGGGCGACAACGTCGGCGACTGCGCCGGCATGGCTGCCGACCTGTTCGAGACCTATGTCGTCACCGTCGGTGTCACCATGGTCCTGACCGCGATCCTGTTCGGCACCGCGCTGGGCGATCTGTTTATGCCGCTCATGTCGCTCCCGCTGCTGATCGGCGGCGCGTGCATCGTGACCAGCATCATCGGCACCTATTTCGTGAAGCTGGGCAACGGCAGCACGAACGTGATGGCCGCGATGTACAAGGGCTTCATCGTCTCGGCCGTTCTGGCCATCCCGCTGATCTACTTCGTGATGGACTATGCCCTTGGCGGCATGGCCACCGAGATCACGCGTGACGGCGGCGCGACCTTTACCGGCATGGACCTGTTCTGGTGCGCGGTCATCGGTCTCGCCATCACCGGCCTGATCATCTGGATCACCGAGTACTACACCGGCACGAATTATCGTCCGGTGCGCTCGATCGCCAAGAGCTCGGAAACGGGCCACGGAACGAACGTGATCCAGGGCCTCGCCATCAGCCTTGAATCGACCGCCCTGCCGACGATCGTGATCGTTGCAGGCATCATCGCCACCTTCCAGCTCGCAGGCCTCATGGGCATCGCCTATGCGGCCACCGCAATGCTGGCGCTGGCCGGCATGGTCGTGGCGCTCGACGCCTACGGTCCGGTGACGGACAACGCAGGCGGCATCGCCGAAATGGCCGGTCTCGACGACAGCGTTCGCGAGAAGACCGACATGCTCGACGCGGTGGGTAACACCACCAAGGCCGTGACCAAGGGTTACGCGATCGGTTCGGCGGGCCTCGGCGCACTGGTGCTGTTCGCAGCCTACACGACCGACCTTGCCAAGCTGTTCCCGGATGCTGACGTGAACTTCAGCCTCGAGAACCCCTACGTCATCGTCGGCCTGCTGCTTGGCGCACTGCTCCCGTACCTCTTCGGTGCGATGGGCATGACCGCCGTGGGCCGCGCAGCCGGTGACGTGGTGGTCGACGTGCGCGAGCAGTTCGCAGCCGATGCCGGCATCATGGCCGGCACCAGCAAGCCGAACTACGCCAAGACGGTCGACCTGGTGACCAAGGCCGCCATCAAGGAGATGATCATCCCCTCGATGCTGCCGCTGCTCGCACCGATCGTGGTCTATTTCGCGATCAACCTGCTTGCAGGCCAGGAGAACGCCTTTGCAGCCGTCGGCGCACTGCTGCTCGGCGTGATAATCGGCGGTATCTTCGTCGCACTCTCGATGACCGCCGGTGGCGGCGCATGGGACAATGCGAAGAAGTACATCGAAGACGGCAACCACGGCGGCAAGGGCTCGGAAGCCCACAAGGCTGCCGTGACCGGCGACACCGTGGGCGATCCCTACAAGGACACCGCGGGTCCGGCCGTGAACCCGATGATCAAGATCACCAACATCGTCGCCCTGCTGCTGCTGGCAGCACTCGCGGCCGGCTGATCCGATGCACTGAGGCAGGAGCAATCCTGCAACAAGGCCCCGCGCGGTGCGAACCGCGCGGGGCTTTTGCGTGGTGCTTTGCTCGCGCGTTAAGCCTTTTTCAGCCCCGCTCGGCTAGGAATGCCATGGTAAACGCCAAGCGGGGGGACCTTTCGTGGTCAGACCAACCTATTCGCGCGAGTTCGTGGCACAGGGTCCTGCGCCCGCTCGGCTGCGCATCTTTGCCGCAACGGAGGCGGGCTGCGCCCTCGTTCCCGACGAGTGGGCCGACCTTGCGGCCGAGGCGAGCGAAGCCAACCCCTTCCTGGAAAGCTGGTACCTTTTGCCGTCGCTCGAGCAGTTCAACGCCGACGGCAAGGCCATGCTGCTTGCTTACGAAGTGGACGGGACCCTTTGCGGCCTGATGCCGCTTTCCAGTGTCGCTAGCTATGGCGGGAAACCGCTCTTGCACCTGAGGAACTGGGCTCACGCCAACATGTTTCTGGGCACTCCGCTGGTCCGTCGCGGCCATGAACATGGGTTTTGGCGCGCTACGCTCGCCCATGCGGATAGGGCCACGAACTACGCGCTATTCCTGCACCTCCAGTGCCTTTCCCTCGATGGCGAGGTCTTCGCAGCGCTTCAGTCTGTCTGCGACGAAGAGGGACGCAAACTGGGTGTGGTCGACGCGTTCGAACGCCCGGTGCTCGACACGGCGCTTGGCGCGGAGGCTTACCGGGAGACCACCCTGTCGAAAAAGCGCCGCAAGGAGTGGCGCCGCCAGGCCCGGTTGTTGGCAGAGCGCGGCGAGGTCGCCTTCCGCTGGCATGCGGGGACAGACGATATCGAACGCTGGATCGGGGATTTCCTGCGGATCGAAGCGTCGGGCTGGAAAGGGGAAGCGGGATCGGCGCTCGCCTGCGACCAACACACGCGCTCGACCTTCGCCCAAGCGCTCGCCAAGGGCGCCGGCGAAGACGCACTGATCCGCTGCGAACTGACGCTGGATGGCCAGCCGATCGCCATGCTGGTCAACTTCCGCGCCGCCGATGGACGCACCACCTTCGGCTTCAAGACAGCAATCGATGCCGCCTACCGAAAATATTCGCCGGGCGTGCTGCTCGAAAACGCCTATTTCGAGATCCTCGATCAGGATCAGGCGACCTGGTGCGACAGCTGCGCGGCCGCCGACCACCCGGTCATGACCAAGCTGTGGAATGGCCGGCGGCAGATCGGCCGGGTTTCGGTCGCCATCGGCGGTCCGCTCCGCCGCGCCGCCTTCTCCCCCCTGATTTCCTACGAATGCCGCAGGTCTATTGAATCATGACGATGCAATCCAAACCCGAGGCCTTCGTGGCCGACAGCCTGTTCGACAGCCAATCGCGGGCACGGTTCGCGGAAGCCTATCCCGAGACGGCGCACACGCTTTCGCACACGTTCCACACCCATCCGCTGATGACGCTGGATGCGCTGGGCGATCTCGCCGACCGCCTCGACCCGAAATACATCGAGTCGAACCTTGGCGCGCAGCCTGTTGGCGTGACCGACCGGCCCGAGCAGCTGCTCGAGAATGTCGGGGACCGGATCCGCAATATTGCGACGAGCGAAAGCTGGGTGGCCCTGCGCGAAGTTGACCAGGACCCCGCCTACCGCGCGCTGCTCGAGGACATGCTCACCGAGCTGCGACCCGCGATCGAGGCGAAGACCGGCCCCGTGATCAACATCCAGGGCTTTATCTTCGTCACCTCTCCCGGCGGCGTCACGCCCTATCATTTCGACCCCGAGCACAACATCCTGTTCCAGCTGCGCGGCACGAAGACCTTCACGCAATTTCCGGCTGGCGATCCGTTTTACGCGGCAGACGAGTGCCACGAGCGCTATCACGCGGGCGGACCGGCGGAACTGCCCTGGCGCGACAACATGGCCCCTGGTGGCCATTCCTGGCACCTCGGCCCTGGCGATGCGCTGTTCGTGCCTGTCATGGCGCCGCATTTCGTGCGCAACGGCCCGGAAGTTTCGGTTTCGCTGTCGGTCACGTGGCGCAGCGAATGGAGCTATGCCGAGGCCGGCGCTCGCTCGTTCAACCGGCTCGTACGCAAGCTGGGCGTCCATCCCCAGCCACCCAAGCGCTGGCCGGCCAGCAACCAAGCGAAATCGCTCGCCTTCCGGGCATGGCGAAGGGCTTTCGGCGCAGGCAACTGAACGCTAATGGGCGTTATGGATCCTGCCGACCCACAGGCGCGCGCGGCGGCGATGATCGACGCGCTGGCCGAAGCCGACGCTGCCGAGCGACGGTTTCTGCGCGCCCGTTGGCTGTCATCCCGCCGGCCGGCACCAACCGACCTCTTCGTTGCGGCAGCGTCCGACGGGGCGCCCCTCGCCGGATTTGCTCTTGGCGAACGCAAGATAGGCCCTTTCGCCATTCGCGAGATTGCCGGGGGCTACTGGCCGTTTCGCGGCGTGCCGGTCGCGGCCGCAACGCCGATCAGTGATCTCGCTGACGCCCTTGCGCGAGATAGCAAGCGCCTCGGCCGGATCTGGCGCCTTGGCCCCGCCATAGCTGGCGACCCCGCACTGGAACTGCTGCGGAGCGCCGCCGAGCGTGCCGGATGGCACGCGATCGAACGGCCACTTGGCCAACTCTACGAGCTCGATCTCGCGGCGCTGGCCGAAGACGAACCCTGGCCTTCCACCAAGACGCAGCGCAAGAACCGTTGGCGCAAGCGCCGTCTCGAAGAAGACGGTGGCCCCATCCGTATCGAATTCTTTACAGGCGCCGACTGGACCACCGCCCAGCGCGACGCCATGGGAGCGATTGAGGCGGCTAGCTGGGTCGGCAAACTCGAAGATGGCGGCGACACCAAGTTCCTCGACCCGGAGATCCGCGCCTATTGGGAAAGCCTGTGCGCAGATCCTGTCCTGGCGGCCATGATCTGCGGCAGCGTGATGTGGATCGGCGACGTCCCGGCGGCTTTCGCCTTCGGCATCGACACAGGCGACGTCCGCTACTGCATCGCCAACAATTTCGACGAGCGCTTCACCCAGTTCGGTCCTGGACGCGTGCTCCTTTACGATGACTTCGCCCGCGCTGCCGAAATGGGCACCAGGCGGATCAGCTGGGGAGTGGGCGATGCGGGATACAAGGGCGAAATGGGCGCCCAACCGGGTGAACAGCTAGTCGATCTCCTTTTCGTTCGCGGTTCGCTTTGGCGCCGGCTGCTGAAGCCGCTGTGGGTCCGCTCCGCATGAGCGCGCCGGTCCTTCGGGTTCTCGCCGCAGCCGGCGTGCTGATCGCCTTCATGATCGGGGTCGCGGTATACGAGGGTGTGGCCCTGGGGCTGCACTTTGCGCGTGAGGTCGAACCGAGCTTCGATGCCTGGAGCATCGCCAAGCTGGCCCTCACCGCCGTGCTAAGTCTTGTACTGGTGGCGGCCATCGCGGGCACGGGGAGCTGGCCTGAAGGGATCGGCAAACGCGCCCTCGCCCTTGCCTGGGTGACCATGCTGGTTTCGGTCGGCAGCCTGGCTCTCCTTCGCGCGAATCCGCAACAATTCGCTACAGTGGGCGCTGAAGACAGCGCCATCGAGTGGCTTTCGGCGGCGCTTCTCTTCGCTGCCTCTGCCTTCATGGCGCAGCGCACGCTGCGAAGCTGGCGCGAAAGTGCAACCACGCGGTTTCGCAAGCTTCACCTGATGATCGCGGTCGGATTCGCTTTCCTTTTCTTCCTCATGGGAATGGAGGAAGTCAGCTGGTTCCAGCGCCAGATCGGTTTCGAAACGCCAGCGGGCGTTGCCGAACGCAACTGGCAGGGCGAGTTCAACCTGCACAATTTCCAGACCGACATCGCCGAATTGCTACTCTATTCCTCGACCGGGCTGTTTCTCGTCCTGCTGCCACTCGTCCGGGAGAGCGCGCTGGCGCGCCTGCCGGTTCTCGCCCCCTTCGCCTCGTTCTTGCCCGACCGGACGGTAGCGGCAATTTCTGCACCCATGGTCGTGTTCACATACAGCCACTGGACCCTGCTTCCCGTGCAGGCGACCAGCTGGATCACCCTGGGTGTCTGCCTCGCTTTTGCAGCCTCCAGCTCCACTACGAAGGGGCGCGCGTTTTGGGCTGCATTGGCCCTATGGGTTACGGGCGGGCAGGCCGCTATTCTGGTGACCGGCGACACGATGCTGATGATGTACGACAGCTCCGAATATCGCGAGCTGTTCATCGCCATCGGCCTTGCTGCCTACGCCTTTCGGCAGTGGACGGTCCCGGGCCGCTTGACGGACGCGTAAAGCGCCCGCAAAGCCAAGCGGGTGAGTAGCGAAAAGAAACCCGAAGAGCTGGTGGACGGCTTCGTCCGCCTCCTGACCGTATCGCGCGATGGCGAGGACGCCTTCACCGGCCGCAAGCAGCCTGGCGGGGTTGGCCGCGTGTTCGGCGGCCAGGTCATCGCGCAGGCCCTGCAGGCCGCCCAGGCGACCGCGCCCGAGGGGCTCGAGGCACACTCGCTCCACGCCTATTTCCTGCGCGGGGGCAAGGAAGGGGTCGACATTTCCTATAGCACCGCGCGCGATTTCGACGGGCGCAGCTTTGCCAACCGCCGCGTGGTCGCAAGCCAGCCGGACGAAGAGGGCAACCCGCGCCCGATCCTCAACCTCACCGCCAGCTTCCAGAAGCCGGAAGAGGGCCTCAGTCACGACGATGTGACCATGCCCGATGTCGCTCCGCCGGAAGAGCTCAAGAGCGATATGGAGATGCGCCACAAGATGGTCGAGCGCGCGGGCGACCGCATGACCGAACAGCAGCGCGCCCTGGTCCTGCGCCCGCGTCCTATCGACATGCGCACTGTCGACCGGCTGCACTGGATGAACAGCGAGCCGCGCGAACCGCGCGCACACAGCTGGTTCCGCACCGTTGCCCCATTGCCCTCGATCGAAGACAATGCGGCGCTGCACCGCGCCGTCATCGCCTATGCGAGCGACTACACGCTGCTCGGCACCAGCGCGCTGCCGCACGGCCTATCCTGGATGCGCGGGGAGCTGGTCGGCGCGAGCCTCGACCACGCGATCTGGTTCCACCGCCCGGCACGCGCCGACGAATGGCTGCTCTACGCCACCGACGCCCCGTGGAGCGGCGGCGGGCGCGGCTTCAACCGCGGCCGCATCTTCAACCGCGCCGGCGAACTGGTCGCCAGCGTGGCGCAGGAAGGCATGATGCGGCGGCGGGTGAAGAAGGGCGATTAGCCGCGCCTTTTTGGGCCCGGATCGGCACCGCAACACGCGTTCCATTTCGCACCTGCAAAATAATGCGGGCTATTTGCGCGCAAGCTGTGTATAGGGCCGCCAACTGCGGGCCCCTGCCCGCCACATGGCGCGCCGCCCTTTCCCTTTTGCAGGCGCGCGAAACCGAAAGACCGACATGTCCTTTTCCCACCTCCCGCCGGTGATCGGCGAGGCCTTGGCCGAACGCGGCTATTCCGCCCTCACCCCCGTGCAGGAAGCGGTTTCCGCGCCCGATGCGCAGGGCCGCGACCTCATCGTTTCCGCGCAGACCGGCAGCGGCAAGACCGTGGCCTTCGGCCTTGCGCTGGCCGACCAGCTGCTCGCCGAACTGGGCGGTTCGCCGCTGGTTGAAAGCCCGCTGGCGCTGGTCATTGCGCCCACGCGCGAACTGGCGTTGCAGGTGAGCCGCGAGCTCGGCTGGCTCTATGCCGGTGCGGGCCTTCGCATCGCGACCTGCGTCGGCGGGATGGATGCCAGCAAGGAACGCCGCAACCTGCGCGGTGGCCCGGCCATCGTCGTCGGCACGCCCGGCCGCCTGCGCGATCACATCGAACGCGGCGCGCTCGACCTGTCGGGCCTGATCGGCGTCGTCCTCGACGAAGCGGACGAGATGCTCGACATGGGCTTCCGCGAAGACCTCGAGGAAATCCTCGACGCGACGCCCGAAACGCGCCGCACGCTGCTGTTCTCAGCCACCATGCCGCGCCCGATCGAACGCCTCGCCGAGCGTTACCAGCAAGACGCGCTGCGCCTCAGCCTCGTCGGCGAAACGCGCGGGCATGGCGATATCGCCTACCAGGCTGTCACCGTCGCTCCCTCGGAGATCGAGAACGCGGTGGTGAACCTGCTGCGCTTCCACGAAGCGGAAACCGCGATCTGTTTCTGCGCCACGCGCGAAAGCGTGCGCCGTCTCCACGCCACCTTGCAGAACCGCGGTTTCGGGGTCGTCGCGCTGTCGGGCGAGCATTCGCAGAGCGAGCGCAACCAGGCGCTCCAGGCGCTTCGCGACCGGCGCGCCCGTGTGTGCGTGGCCACCGACGTTGCCGCACGCGGCATCGACCTGCCGACGCTCAGCCTCGTGATCCATGTCGAGATTCCGCGTGATGCCGAAACCCTCCAGCACCGTTCGGGCCGCACGGGCCGCGCGGGCAAGAAGGGCACGGCGGCCATCGTGGTGCCCTACAACCGCCGTCGCCGTGTCGAAGGCATGCTGCGCGGCGCGCGGATCGAGGCGGAATGGATGGACGCGCCCACCGCCGAGGCCATTCACGCCAAGGATCACGCCCGCCTGCTGGAAACCATCACCCAGCCGCGCGAGGTCGAGGATCACGACCGCGAGCTGGCCAGCGAGCTGATGGCGCGCATGTCGCCCGAGGACATTGCCGCAGCGCTCGTCCAGGCACACCGCGCCGAACTGCCGCAGCCCGAAGAGCTGCTCGCCAACACGCCTGAAGCACGCGAGAAGGCCAAGACCGAACGCCATCGTCCCGGTTTTGAGGACGTGGTCTGGTTCCGCATCGACATCGGCCGCCGCCAACAGGCCGAACCGCGCTGGATTCTCCCGATGCTTTGCCGCCGCGGCCACATCACGCGCAACGAGATCGGAGCGATCCGCATTGGCCAGCGTGAAAGCTGGTTCCAGATCCCGCGCCCGATCGCGGCCAAGTTCGCCGACACCGTCCAGCGCACCGCACAGCCGGACCAGGAAGAGCAGGACGCCATCCTGATCGAGGAAGCACCCGAAGGCCCCCGCGTTGGTGCGCGGGAGAACCGTCGTCAGTTTTCCGGCGGTGAGGTCCAGCCCCGCCCCCACGGCAAGCCGCCGCGCGGCAAGCCGGGCTATGGCAAGCCGCACGGGAAACCGGCGTTCCGCAAGGGCGGCAAGCCCGGCGCCAAGGGCAAACCCCATGGCAAGGGCGGCGGCAAGGGCAAGCCGGGCGCGTTCAAGCGCGCCCAGTAAGCCCTCAGTGCTTCAGCAGCAGCGGGACGCGCACGTCCGATAGCATCGAGCGCGTCACCCCGCCGAAGATGCGCTCGCCGATCCGCGTGTGGCCATAGGCGCCCATCACGAGCAATCCGCAGCGACGCAGCTCGGCGGCCTCGTTCAGCGCGCCCGCAACGCCGTATTTGCCGGGCTCGCCAAGCTCGACCACCTCGCAGGCGATGCCGTGGCGGGCCAGGTAATCGGCCCCGCCCAGCGCCGGTAGCTCGGGTTCGGCTGTGCCCCGTTCGGCGACGCTGGCGAGATAGACCTTCTCCACCTTGCGCAGCAGCGGCATGGCCGCACGCAGCGCATGGCTCGCTTCGGCCGACCCGTCCCAAGCGACAAGCGCGGGCGCTTCGTGTTCGTAACGCTTGCAGTCTTCGGGCAGCACCATAACCGGGCAGCTCGCCGAAATCGCCAGCTCGCCCGCGGTCCACGAGGGCGCCTTGCCCTTGTCGATCGGCTCACTGGCACCCAGCACGATCAGGTCCATGAGCGAGGAATGCCGCAGCAGCGCAAGCGCCGCCGGGCCGGAGGCTTCGCGCCAATCCCAGGGCACGTCTTCGTTGGCCATGTCGGCCTCCACCCGCTCGCGCATTTCAGCGGCCGCCTCCTTCCAGATCGGCGTCATGGCGGCAAAGGCCGCGCCGTGCAGGTCGGTCATGGTGCCCGAGGAATAGGGAAAGGCGTGCAGCAGGCTGAGATGCCCCTCGAACACGCGAGCAAGGTCAAGCGCGACATCGAGCCGCTTGCCAAAAGCGCCATCATCGTGAGCGTGAACCAGTATCGATCGCATGGGTCTCTCCTCTGCCGTTCGCCGGGCCGTCCCGGCCTGTTTCGTAAGCATTGGAGTACGCCTCGGCGCCCCTGAGCGCCTTGATGCAGATCAATCTCGTGAATTGCCGGCCAATTATCGATTGCCGCGAGGCCGCGCGGAAACCAGCTGAGCGCTCACCCGCCCGCGTGGTAGAAGTCGTAAATTTGCTGCGCCACGCCCTCGCTGATGCCGGGCGCGCGTTTCAAATCGTCGAGCGCAGCCGCCCTGACCTTCCCCGCCGTCCCGAAATGCAGCAGCAGCGCGCGTTTGCGGGCCGGGCCGATGCCCGGGATCTCGTCGAGCGGGGAAGCCGTGATCGCCCGGCTGCGCTTGGCGCGGTGCGCGCCGATGACATAGCGGTGCACTTCGTCGCGCAGGGTCTGGAGATAGAACAAGAGCGGCGAATTGACCGGCAGCGTCTTCTCGCGCCCGTCGGGGAAATGGAACACCTCGCGCCCCTCGCGCCCGTGGTGCGGGCCCTTGGCGATGGCGATCAGCGGCACGTGCTCGATCCCCATCTCCTCCAGCGTATCGCGCACCGAGGACATCTGCCCCTTGCCGCCATCGATCAGGACGAGGTCGGGCCACACGGTTTCGTGGCTGTTGGCCTTGCCGGTTTCGCCATCAGGGTTTTCGGCCAGGTTGCGGAACCGGCGTTCCATCACCTCGCGCATCATCCCGAAATCGTCGTTGGTCTGCGCGCTCTTGATGTTGAACTTGCGGTACTGGCCCTTTTCGAAGCCTTCGGGGCTGGCGACGACCATCGCGCCCACCGCCTTGGCCCCCTGGATGTGACTGTTGTCATAAACCTCGATCCGCTGAGGCACCTCATCGAGCTCGAGGAATTCCGCCAGCTCACGCAGGATCTTCGCCTTGGTGCCGCTTTCAGCCAGCCGCCGGTCGAGCGCCTCGACCGCGTTGCGCTGGGCCTGTTCCATCAGCTTGCGCCGATCGCCGCGCTGGGGGATCGAGATGGCAACCGCGTGGCCCGCCTTTTCGGCCAGCGCCTCGGCGACCAGCTCCTGTTCCGGCAGTTCTCGGTCGACAAGGATCGTGCGCGGCGGGGGCACCTCCTCGTAAAATTGCAGCAGCACGTTGGAGAGCACCTCGGCTTTTTCGAGGTCACCCGTGTTGCGCGGGTAGAAGGTGCGGTGGCCCCAGTTCTGGCCGCCGCGGATGAAGAAGGCCTGCACGCCCACCTGCCCGCCCTTGGCGGCAAGCGCGAAGACATCGGCGTCACCCACACCGGCCGCATTGATCGCCTGGCTGCCCTGGATGAAGGTCGCCGCGCGCAGGCGGTCGCGCAAGATCGCCGCGGTTTCGAAATCGAGATCCTCGGCCGCCTTCGCCATCTGCTTTTCGAGGTCCTGCTGGACCGCGCTCGACTTGCCGCCGAGAAAGTCCTTTGCCTCGCGCACCAGGCTTTCGTAGCCTGCCTCGTCGATCCGCCCGACGCAGGGGGCGCTGCAGCGCTTGATCTGGTAAAGCAGGCAGGGCCGGTCGCGGTTGTTGAAGAAGCTATCGGTGCAGCTCCTCAGCAAGAACAGTTTCTGCAGCGCGTTCAGCGTCTTGTTGACCGAACCGGCGCTGGCGAAGGGGCCGTAGTAATTGCCCTTGGCCTTGCGCGCGCCGCGGTGCTTCTGGATGCGCGGATAGGCATGATCGGCGCGCAGCAGGATGAAGGGGAAGCTCTTGTCGTCGCGCAGCAGCACGTTGAACGGCGGGCGGTAGCGCTTGATCAGCTGCGCTTCCAAAAGCAGCGCCTCGGCCTCGGAGTTCGTCACGACGATCTCCATCGCGCGGCACTGGCTGACCATGCGCTGGAGGCGGTTCGAAAGGCCCTTCACCTGCGTGTAATTCGCCACGCGCGCCTTCAGGCTACGCGCCTTGCCGACATAAAGTACGTCGCCGCGGGTATCGAGCATCCGATAGACGCCGGGGCGCGGTTTCAGCGTCTTCACCGTCTCGCGGATGGTCCTGATACCGGTTTCCAGATCGGGCTGCGCGCTGGCCACGACTTTGGTGGCGCGTTCCTCGTTGAAACGCTCCTTGCCTCTCGGATCGTGGGGAGAACCGGCTTTCGTCCGCGTCATGGGGCAGCAGATAGGCGGTAGCGGACCATTTCACAATCGCGGCGCTTGCCAAGCCCTCGTCATGCTGTATTGCTACACAAATACACTAACGAGGAACGACTATGCAGGCCAGCGCCGCCATCCATCCGATGGAAGAGAAATCGTCCGCCAACTGGTGGGTCGTGCTTGAGGTACTCGCCTTTACCGCACTTGCTTTCGGGTCGCGGCTGGTATTTGCCGAGATTGCCTGGGCGTACTCCGGGCCGATGTCGCTCCTTCTGACGCTGGTGGTGCTGACGCTCTACATGCGCGCCCGCGGCGTGACCTGGCGCGACATGGGCCTCATCCGTTTGCCAGGGTGGAAGGCGAAGGCGCTGGTCCTGCCGAAGGCGCTTGTGCCCTTCGCGCTGTTCGCTTGCGTCGTCGCGCTCGTGCTCTTCGTCGGAGAGCCCATGGGCCTGACCCGCGGCGACACCTCCGGGGTCGAGGCGCGCTTCGGCAGCGTCGAGGGCAATCTCACCATGCTGCTCGTGTGGCTCGCCATCGTCTGGACCAGCGCGGCCTTTGGCGAGGAAATGTTCTTCCGCGGCTACATGGTCACCCGCCTTGCCGACGGACTTGCGGGCGTGCCTGGCCGGCTCGCAATCGCCGTGCTGCTGCCCGCGCTAATCTTCGGCTACGGGCACTATTATTACCAGGGCCTCTTCGGGCTGGTGATGACCGGGCTGATCGGCCTCGCCCTCGGCATTTCCTTCCTACTGCTGAAGCGCAATTTGTGGCCGCTGGTGCTGGTCCACGGGATGATCGACACGATCAATTTCGTCGCGCTCTATCTCGGCGAGACCTGAGCCTTCCACAAGCGCGCTTGCGTGCCCGCGCGATTGCGGGCACCTCCCGTGCATGGACGGGACCAAACTCGCACCGCCGCGCACAGTCGGCTTCTGGGGCACCTCGCTCTTTCCGCTGAACGGCATGATCGGCGCAGGGATTTTTGCCCTGCCCGCCGTGCTGGTGGCGGCGGTTGGCAATTTCGCGCCGTGGATGATGCTGATCGGCGGGATCCTCTTCCTGCCGCTGGCGCTGTGCTACGCATGGATGGCGAGCCGGTTCGAGCATAGCGGCGGCTCGGTGCTCTATGGCGAGGCCGCGTTCGGGCGCTTCGTCGGCTTCCAGGCGGGCTGGGCGCGCTACGCAAGTGCCATCGTGACGGCGGCGGCGAACATGCACGTGATGGTCGCCTATCTCGCCGCGGTCTTCCCGTGGCTGGGCGAGCCGGGCGTGACGCCGATCGCGGCCGGCATCGGGCTGGCCTTCATCACCATCATCAACCTCTACGGCATGCGCGCCTCGGTCGGCACCCTGGGCTTCATGACCGCGATCAAGCTGATCCCGCTCGGCCTGCTGGTTATCTCGGCCCTGTTCGCAGGCGACGGCATGGGCGCAGTCACCCTGCCCGAATTCAGCGCGGTCGAGACCGTTATCCTCCTCACCTTCTATGCCTTCATCGGCTTCGAAGGCGTGGTCGAGGCGGCGGGCGAGTTCAAGAACCCCAAGCGCGACGTACCGCTCTCCATCGTCACCATGGTGAGCGGTGTGACGCTGCTCTACATGGCGATCATCTGGGCCTTCATCGCTATCGGGCCCGAGTTCGCGGGCGAGAACAACGCGCTGGCCGGTGTTGCGGGCGCATCGATGGGCCAGATCGGCTCACTCGCCATCGTGATCGCGGCGAGCTTTTCCATTGGTGCGAACAACTTCGCAAGCGGCGTCGCCCAGCCCCGGCTGATGTACGGCATGGCCGAGCGCGGCATGCTCCCGCGCTGGTTCGAATACGTCCACCCGAAGTTCCTGACGCCCTTCAACGCGATCCTGTTCTACGGCGTGGTCGCGATCCTGTTCGGCCTGTGGGAGGGCTTCGAGGTGCTAGCCGTCGCTGGCACGCTGGTGCGGCTCGTCACCTACATCATCACCAGCAGCGCCCTGCCCGTGCTCGAGTACCGCGAGGGGCGCATCGTGCCGCTGCACCTGGCCTGCGTGATCTTCGCGATCGGCAGCTCGCTTTTCATCGCGGCGCAGGCGCAGGCCCAGTCGTGGATGGTGCTCGGCGGCTTCGTCGCGACGGGCACGCTGCTGTTCTTCGTGGCTGCGCGCCAGAAGCCCGAATACCCGCTCGACGAGGCCTGACGGGGCCCGTTTCTTCAGGCGTTGGTCGCGCCGCCGAAACGGCTTGGCGAAAAACGCCCCGGCAGTTGCGCGAGTAACATCCTCTAATCAGGGACGTTAACCATTCTTGTTAACGAATGTCAGCCGGCACCTTCGGCTGCGCGGCGAACTTCTACAATAATCGCAACGGCTTGAAGGCCACACTTTCCGTCATCGAGTCGAGAAGAGTTAAGAAAATCCGCCGATTCCGGCGGCGTACGGTCGCGCCCGCATTCTGTTGCAAATCAGGAGACCGAATGATGTCCGCTCACGAGCACCATGGCATGAAACCCCTCGAAGGCATGGACGCCTTTTGCAAGCGCGCCCACTATTCCGACACCGACCAGAGAGACGATCGTTTCGGGCGTCTGTTCGGCACATTGCCGCCCGCCTATACGCCCAAGGGAACGCTGGAAGCGATCGGGCGCAAGGGCGGCCCGATGGACGGAGGATCAGGCAGCGACCGGACCGACAGCGTACCTGTTGGCATGGTGTTCTTCGGCCAGTTCCTCGATCATGACATCACGCTGGACGCCAGCACCACCTTCGACAGCGTGGTCGACAACCCGGGGGAGATCGCAAATGTGCGCACCCCGCAACTCGACCTCGACTGCATCTACGGGGTCGGCCCGGAGGCGCAGCCCTACCTGTTCAGCCAGACCGGACCCTTCGCGGGCGCGAAGCTGCTGACCGGGGCCGATAATCCGAACCAGGCCGGGGAGCGCGACAACGACTTGCTGCGCAGCCCCAACGGCCGCGCGATCATCGGAGATCCGCGCAATGACGAGAACCGGGTCATCAGCCAGATCCAGCTGGCGATCATCCGCTTCCACAATCACGTCTGCGACGTGCTGCACGCCGAAGAGGGATACGAAGGGGCCGAGCTCTACGAACACGCCCGCCAGGAAACCACCTGGCATTACCAATGGGGCGTCGTGAACGATTTCCTCGCTGTCATGTGCGGCAAGCCCCTGGTCAACCGCATCCTCGGCTGCGGGCGCAGCCACTATTGCGCGCAGGTGCCCTTCATCCCGATCGAATTCTCGGTCGCAGCCTACCGCTTCGGGCATTCGATGATCCCGATGAAAGTGCAGGTCCAGAAGGGCAAGCCGGCGCTGGAGCTGTTCGGCACCATTCTGGGCCGGGGCTTCGATGCCCTCACCGATCCGAAGGGCGTCGTTGACTGGCACGAGTTGCTCTTCACGCCTGAAAATCGCCAGGTGGAACGCGCGCAGAAGCTGGACCTCACCATGGCAGGCGACCTGCTCGACCTGCCGTTCATCACCAACGCCGAGAGCTCGCTTGCCACACGCAACCTGCTGCGCGGCAACACCTTCTTGCTCCCCGGCGGAGAAAAGGTGGCGGCCGCGATCGGCTGCGACCAGGCGACGATCGACAAGGTCGTCGCCCGCATCGTTTCTCTTGGCGAAGGGATTGGGAGCTACGGGATCCCGTTGTGGCTCTACATCCTCGCCGAGGCCGAGGTGATCGGACGCGAGGAGGAGAACGGCAGCACCAAGGAAGGCGAAGGCCTCGGCCCTGTGGGAGCGACGATCGTCGCCGAAACCCTGATCGGATTGCTGGAGCTGGATGATCACTCCTATCTCGGCAGCAACCGCAACTGGGCTCCCCGCCCTGAGTGGGACACGCTTGGCAAGCTCGTCACCGCGGCCCAGCCCTAACGAGGGTTTGCGCGCCGCGCCAAGGCGTCTAGGGCGCATCGCATGGAGCACAGCTACGATGCGATCGTCCTGGGCGCTGGGGCCGCGGGCCTCATGTGTGCGGCCCGCGCGGGCCAGCGGGGCAAGCGCGTGGTGGTGCTCGAACGAGCCGAAAAGCCGGGCAAGAAGATCCTGATATCGGGCGGCGGGCGGTGCAATTTCACCAATATCGGTGCGGGGCCTGCGAACTACCTGTCGAGCAATCCGCACTTCGCCAAGTCGGCGCTGGCGCGGTACACGTCGCGCGATTTTCTCGAACTCGTCGAAAGCTACGGCATTGCCTGGCACGAGAAGACGCTCGGCCAGCTGTTCTGCGATGGCTCCGCCAAGCAGATCGTCGCCATGCTGCTGGAGGAATGCGCGAAGGGCGATGTGACCCTACGTTGCGGCGAGGAGATCGCCTCGGTCGAACATGGCGAGGGTTTCACCGTCACCACGCAGACCGGCACCTACAGCGCGCCCGCGCTGGTGATAGCCACCGGAGGCCCCTCGATCCCCAAGATGGGCGCGACCGGCTTTGCCTATGACCTCGCGCGCCAGTTCGGCCTCAAGGTTGTGGAGCCGCGCCCGGCCCTTGTCCCGCTGACGCTAGGCGGAGAGGAAGTGCTGTTCCGCGATATCTCCGGCGTGTCGGCGCCAGTGGTGGCGAAAGCGGGCAAGGCCGCCTTTCCCGAAGCGGCGCTTTTCACGCACCGCGGCCTGTCGGGTCCGGCCATCCTCCAGGCCAGTTCCTACTGGCGCCCGGGCGAGCCTCTGCTGGTCGATTTCCTGCCCGATGAGACCGCCGAATGGCTGCTCGACGCCAAGCGGGGATCCCCGCGAACGGCCATCAAATCGCTGCTTCGTGACCGTCTTCCGGCGCGCCTCGCCGATATTCTTGCGGAAAAACTCGGTCTCGACGGCGATCTAGGCAGCCTTCCCGACAAGAAATTGCGCGCAGGCGGCGAGCGGCTCAAGCGCTGGGAATTCCGTCCCAACGGCACCGAAGGTTTTGCCAAGGCAGAAGTCACCGTAGGCGGTATCGCCACCGCGGAGCTGTCCTCCAAGACCATGGAAGCAAAGCGAATTCCCGGCCTTTGCGCCATTGGCGAGGCCGTCGATGTGACCGGCTGGCTGGGCGGCTACAACTTCCAGTGGGCCTGGGCCAGCGGGGTCGCGGCGGGCGACGCTCTCTAGGCGACCTCCCTATAGGGAAGGCGTTTACGGGGACGGCAAGTTGACGCGAAACTGTCACCTGTTAGCGTCTGCAGCATACGGACCGGCAAAAGCCGGCCGTTTCCCGATCAACGGGACACAGGAGGATGGATGCAGCAGCTCCAGGGCATGGATGCGAGTTTTGTCGCGCTCGAGACGCGCAACTCGCCGATGCACATCGGGTCGATCCTGATCTACAACCCTGCGACTGCGCCGGGCGGTTTCGTCCGCTTCAAGGATATCCTAGCCTTCTTCGAAAGCCGCCTGCAGCTTTCCACCACCATGCGCCAGCGCCTGGTGCGCGTGCCCTTCGACCTCGATTATCCCTACTGGATCGAGGACCCCGATTTCGATCTTGAATACCACGTGCGCCACGTCGCCCTGCCCGCTCCGGGCGATTGGCGGCAGCTGTGCATCCAGGCCGCGCGCATCTTCGCGCGCCCGCTCGACCTCGACCGACCGCCCTGGGAATTCACCGTGGTCGAGGGTCTCGACAATGTCGAAGGGCTGCCCAAGGGCTGCTATGCCTACATAACCAAGGTCCACCACGCCGCCATCGACGGGATGAGCGGAATCGACCTTATGGAAGCGACCCACACGCTGCGGCCCGACGAACCGCCGCCGCCCGGTCCGGACGAATGGAAGCCGGAAAAGGTCCCCAACCCAGTCGAGCTGCTCGGCAAGAGCTATTTCAACGCGATCACCAATCCATTGAAGCAGCTCGAAGTCGCGGCCAAGGCTGCACCGGGGCTGGCCAAGGCGCTCAAGGGACTGGCAGCCAAGGATTTCGACGTCTCGAGCGAAATGATCGCGCCGAAGACGCGCTTCAACAAGAAGATCAGCCCGCACCGCGTGGTCGAAGGCGTGAGCGTGCCGCTTTCCGACATCAAGGCGATCCGCACCGCGCACGAAGGCGCCAAGGTCAACGACGTCTTCCTAACGATCATCGGCGGGGCCATGCGCCGCTACCTTGAAAGCAAGAACGAGCTCCCGAAGAAAACGCTTACCGCGATGGCGCCGATTTCGGTCCGCTCGAAGGACGAGAAGAACGCGATGGGGAACCAGGTGGCCGCGATGATCGCGCCGCTTGGCACCCATATCGAAGATCCGATCGAGCGCCTTGCCTATGTCAACGACCGGACGACCAATTCCAAGGCCATGACCGACGCGATGGGCGCGCGCAACATGACCGAGATGAGCAAGGTCAGCCCGGCGCTGTGGATGAGCCTCGGCGCGCAGCTCTACACCCGCCTCAGCCTCGCCAACCGCGGGGTCGGCCCGATTTTCAGCACCGTGGTCACCAATGTGCCCGGACCGCCCGTACCAATCTATTCCGCCGGCGCGCGGATGGAGAGCATGATGGGCTTGCTGTGCCTGACCGACGGCCTGGGCCTTGGTCACGTGGTGCAGAGCTACACCAAGGAAGCCACCATCGCCTTCACCGCCGACCGCGAGATGATGGACGATCCCGAATTCTACGCTCAGTGCATCCGCGACAGCTTCGAGGAAGTCCGCGATGCCGCTACGGACGCGGTTGCCCCGGCACCCAAAAAAGCTGCACCCAAAAAGGCGGCGCCCAAGAAGGCCGCCGCTCCCACCAAGGCCCGAAAGCCCGCCGCCAAGAAGCGGGCCGCGCCGAAGAAAAAGCCTTCCGAACCCGCAAAAGGAGGCACCAAGACCTCCACCCGGCGTTCGAAGCCCAAGGCTGCCCAACCCCTGAAAGGTCCGACCAAAGCATGACGACAACCGCAATCGAAGCCCGCCCGCCCAGCCGCCTGCTCACGCTGGCCGAACCGGGACGGGCCATGGGCGAACTGGCGAGCTTCTACGCGCTGCGCCCGCTGCTGTCGGGCCTGCCCCGCGGCGATGGTCACGGCGTCCTCGTGCTGCCAGGCTTCATGGCCTCCGACTACTCGACCGCGCCGCTGCGCTCGCTGCTGTCGGACTTGGGTTATGAAGCCGCCGGCTGGAACCTGGGCCGCAACGTGCGCGTCGACAACGCCCGGATCGAGGCGATGATGGGCTGCGTGGAGGAGCTGCACGAGCGCACCGGCCGCACAATCTCGATCGTCGGCTGGAGCCTTGGCGGCGTTTTCGCCCGCGAGCTCGCCAAGATGGCACCGGAAAAGGTTCGCAGCGTCATCAGCCTCGGTTCGCCCATCAGCGATGACCGCAACCACACCAACGCGCGCCGCCTGTTCGAATATCTGAACGGCGAAGAGCCCGAGCCGATGCAGGGCGGGAATTTTCGCAAGCTTGCCGAAGCGCCGCCGGTGCCCACCACCTCGATCCTCACCCGGACCGACGGTGTCGTCCATTGGCGCGGATCGGTGCAATGCGGCGACCGCGAGGATTGCGAGAACATCGAAGTGCATGCCAGCCACTGCGGCCTCGGCGTCAACCCGGCGGCGATCTACGCAATTGCCGACAGGCTGGCGCAGGACGAAGGCGCGTGGAAGCCGTTCCGCGCAACCGGGCTCGCCGCGCTGCTGTTCCCGCAGCGGGCGCTGCACTGAGCGCCTAGAACATCTTCCTCAGATCGATGCCGATGTAGCGGCCGACCGGGTCGATACGGCGCGGATCGTAGGCGTCGGGCACGGCGCCGGTTGCATCGACCACCCGGCGCTGCCCGTCGAACACGTTGTCGAGCACGAAGGCGACGCGGAAGCCTTTGAGGAAGCCTTCGTTGCGGTCGAGCACCTGCCCGAGATTGGCAAAGACGCGGATATCGAAGGTTACGAGGTCGCCGAAGAACAGGTCGCTCGATCCCGGTACGCCGCTGCCGCGAAGGACAGCTTCGCCCAGATAGCGGCCCGACAGGCGCACACCGTATCCGTCCATGAACAGCCCCGCTTCAAGCCGCGTGCTGTGCTTGGGGATGGCGCCGCTGCCGATCACGAATCCGTCGAGCTGGTCGAACACCGGTCCGCCCGCTGACAGCACAACTTCATTCTCGAGCGCGATCGTGTGGTTGAGGTTGAGGAAATAGCGGCCACCCCCGCCCCCGCGGCGGGCAAAGGGGTTCATCATCGGCGGTCCGCCGCTGCCTGCACCGGGACGAGCGCCTTGCTGGGGAGCGCCCGCACCACCATCCGAACACATGCGCGCGCGGGCCTGGGCCAGCCGCTCCTGGTCGATCTCGCCATCTTCGCCCCTCAGGCGTGCCTGCATCGGCGGCGGCAATTGGTCGATCTGCGGCGGGTTCGCGCACAGCGCAGCGCGCATGGCCGCCCGGCGATCCTCGTTCGGTGCGCCGTCTGCGCTGCACAGCCGCTGGCGGGCCGCCGCAATGCGTTCGGGATCCGGATTGCCATTCTCATCGACCAGCCGCGCACGCATGCGCTCGGGCAGGCCGGAGATATCGGGCGTGTTGGTCGTCGAAGCAGAGCAGAACTGCTCGCGCATGCGGGCGAAGCGTTCGGGATCGAAGCCCTGCCCGCCCGCGCCGCCGGGCCTCCCGCCGCGCGCCTGTTCGCCGCCACGGCTGCCGCCACCAAGACGGCCGCGCGTCGACAAGCCGAAGCTGAGCGTGCGGCTGCGCGTTTCGAAAAGGGTCACCGGTCGCTGATCGATGGCGAGCAGATTGCCGGCCCCGTCGCGCGACACACGGCCAGGGAACGCCTGCTCGAACGCCGAAGTGAAGGCAGGCGACGACAGCGTCACATCGCGCGAGCGGTTGATCGCGTAATCGGTCTGGAGCCGCGCGCCGTCCCAAAAGGGCAACTCCCAATTGGCACCGAACTTCCAGTCCGACTGCGTTTCGCGCACCAGCGCCGGATTGCCGCCGCTGACGACCGTTGCGAGCACGTCTTGCCCGCTGGCGAAATCGAAGACGGGAACGTTGAAGCGGTCGACCCGCGGTGCGCCCAGCGCGCTGAGGCCCGGCGCCACTTCGCGCCAGATGCGGGTGGCCTGCAAGTTGAGGCTTTCAAACGGCGACCAGTTGAGGCCCAGCGTCCAGTCCTGCAGCGTCCCGAAGTCGGAAAGGTGGTTGATGCCCGCCTGCCCGGTGATGGACAGATCGCCAACCGCCTCGAGAAAGCCAGTACGTCGGCTGGTGAGCGGGACCACGATGTTGACGCCTGCGGACAGGTCGCCGCGGGTCAGGTCCGTCGGCACCAGCGTGCGCGTGTCCTCGCTCTCGATGCGGCGCCAGTCGTAGCCGAAATCGAAGGTCGTCGCGATTTCACCGGCCGGGATTTCCAAGGCAATGCCGCGGACGGTGGCAAGGCTGGTTGCGTTCCACACGGTCGAACGCGCGGTGTCGAAGCCGCTCGCGGCGTTGCGGTCGATCTCGGTGCGGGTCCTGGTCCGTCCGCCATCGAAGGTTGCGGTTAGGCGGAAGTCGCCCAGCGGGCGGGTGTAGCTTGCCGCCGTTGTCAGCGCGTCGGTGCGCTGGCGCCGCTCGATCGGCTCGGTGATGCCGCCGATGCTCCGCAGGCCCGACAGGTCTAGCTCTTCAGAGCGGGTACCGGTCACATTTAGGCTGATCGACGAACCGCTGTCGATGAAGGCCTTGGCGTAGTTGGCTGTCGCTTCCACTTCGTAACTGTCGGAGACGAGGCTGCGGAACGGCGCTTCGTCGGCTACGCCGGGGATTGCCGAGGGCTGCGAGAGGCCACGCTCGTCTTCGGTCAGCAGGCTGACGTCTTCAACGTCGAGGTTGAGGTTGATCCGCGCCCCATCCTGGATCGAGAGGTAGCCCACCTCCTGCTCGTTGCGCCAATAGCCGCCGCGCGAGGGGCTCTCCGCTTCCACTTCCAGCGTGAGCGAGCCGAAGCTTTCCTTGAGCACGATGTTGACGACGCGCTGGTCGGGCGAAAACCCGAAGCGCTGCGCCACCTCTTCTGCAAAGACCTCGACCTTGGCGACGCTTTCCGGTGGGTAGCGGAAGAATTCGCGGAAGCTCGACACGCGGATGCCGTTGATGAGGAAGATCGGCCGCCCGCCGCCGCGCCCGCCGCGCGCGCTGCCGGTCGCGGGTTCGATCGCGGCGATAATGTCGGAGATGGAGCTGCCACCGAAGGCCGCAATGTCTTCCTCGTCATACTCCGCGATCGGCGGCTGGTCGACGATCAGCTGCCCGCGGATACGCTGGCCGGAGACGACGATCGTGCCGGGGCTGGAGAGGATCTCCTCCTGCTCTTCAGGGGATAGCTCGGGCGTTTGCGCGCTCTCCTGGGCGAGGAGCGCGTTGCTCCAGCCGAGCGCCAGCAGGGAGGATGCGAAAAGGGGCAGGGATTTCAACGCAAGTGCCTTTCGTACTGGCCAGTCTGGTCAGCCCCCTCCGACGAAGACCGTTGCAGGCTAAAAACACCGGCGACAAGGCAGGTTCCCGTATCGGATTGTCGCAGATCAGGCGCGCATGGCGGTTCATCGAAGGACGCGCGCACCGCCAAGGCTTCCCTTTTTGCCCCTTCGCCGCTAAAGGCCGCCGCTCTTACTGCATCAGCAAACGGACACGATAGACTACATGGCGAAAGAAGAACTTCTCGAAATGCGCGGCAAGGTGGTGGAATTGCTGCCTAATGCGATGTTCCGCGTCGAGCTCGAGAACGGCCATGAAGTGCTCGGCCACACCGCCGGCAAGATGCGCAAGAACCGCATTCGCGTGCTCGTCGGTGACGAAGTCCTTTGCGAACTGACGCCTTACGACCTGACCAAGGCGCGCATCACCTACCGCTTCATGCCCGGCCGCGGCGGCCCCGGCCAGGGCCCCGGTCCGCAGTAAGCCTTCGTGGGCCAGCCCACTCTCATTCTAGCATCGGCAAGTCCCCGCAGGCGCGAGCTGATTGCGCGCCTGGGCCTCACGCCGGCTGCCATCAATCCGGCCGATATCGACGAGACTCCGCACAAGGGCGAGCTGCCCCGCGAGTACGCCAAGCGCATGGCCCGCGAAAAGGCAGAAGCCGCGGCGAGCGCTGACGGCCATGTGCTGGCGGGCGACACGGTGGTCGCCGCCGGACGCCGCATCCTGCCGAAAGCCGAAGACGAAGCGACGGCGCGCAAGTGCCTCGAACTGCTGTCAGGCCGCCGCCACCGGGTTCTCTCCGCAATCGCCCTGCGCGCGCCCGACGGCACGCTGCGCGAGCGGCTGAGCGAGACGGTGGTGATCTTCAAGCGCCTCTCCGCGGACGAGATCGACGCCTACATCGCCAGCGGCGAATGGGACGGCAAGGCGGGCGGCTACGCCATTCAGGGCATTGCCGAAGGGCTAATCAGCCGCATTCAGGGCAGCCATTCGGGCGTGGTCGGCCTGCCGCTCTACGAAACGCGCGCGCTGCTCAAGGCAGCCGGGTTCGACATTGCCTGAATGGCTGATCGAAGAGGGCATCGGCGAGCGCCGCGCCCTGCTTGTCGACAAGGACGAAGTGCTGGCCGCGAAACTGCGCTGGGACGGCGAAATGGCCGCTGGCGACGCTTTCGAAGGAAAGCTGCTCCGCAAGACCGGTACGCGCGGACTGGCGCTTCACCCAACGGGGCGCGAGGTGCTGGTCGACAAACTCCCCCGCGATGCGAGCGAGGGCGCTTCCTACCCTTTCACCATTACCCGCGCCGCCATGACCGAGCGTGGGCGGTTCAAGCTTCCTTCTGCCCGCCCGTCGGATGCAGCGAACCAGCCGGTCGATACTCCTTTCGCCAGTGGCAAGACCCTGCGCCACTTTCCTTCAGGCGAATGGGAAGATGTCTGGCACGCGGCATCTTCGGGCGAGGTAGCCTTCGATGGCGGTTCGCTGCTGTTCGCGGTCACGCCTGCAATGACGCTGATCGATATCGACGGCGCCCTGCCTCCGCGCGAACTGGCGCTGGCCGCCGTGCCTTCGATCGCGCGCTGGCTGCCGCTGTTTGACCTGGGCGGTTCCATCGGGATCGACTTCCCGACCCTGCAGACGAAGGCCGACCGCAAGTCCGTTGACGAAGCGCTTGAGGAAGCCCTTGCCGATTTCCCGCACGAGCGCACCGCAATGAACGGCTTCGGCTTCGTGCAGATTATCGCGCGGCTGGAAGGCCCCTCCCTGCTCCACCGCTTTGCCACGTCGCGCGTCGGCATGGCCACGCGCATGGCGCTGCGCCGGGGCGAAATGGTCGAGGGACCGGGCGTGACGCTGCTGACCGTGCACCCTGCGCTCAAGGCCAAGCTCAAGCCGGAATGGCTTGCCGAACTCGAACGGCGCACCGCGCGTCAGGTGCGGATAGAGACCGATCCGGGCCTTGCGATCGAGGCGGCCACCGCCCAGATCGTAGCCCATGACTAAGCCTGCCAAGCCCTGCCCCATCTGCAAGAAACCGCGCAGCGAAGAGCACACGCCCTTCTGTTCCAGCCGCTGCCGCGACCGTGATCTTTCGCAGTGGTTCGGCGATGGCTATGCCGTGCCCGGACGCCCTGCGCTGCCCGAGGAAATCGCGGCCGAGGTTACCGGGGGCAAAGAAGACTAATTACCCCTTGCCAAGGCCCGCCAGCTTCGCCATAGGGCCGCTCTCACCGCTCGCGGGGCTGGTTCAGCCCCTTCGCCGAAGCAGTGTGCCCGGGTAGCTCAGTGGTAGAGCAGACGATTGAAAATCGTCGTGTCGGTGGTTCGACTCCGCCCCTGGGCACCACTTCGCTACCCGAGCGATCCCAGACAGTGAGATACCATGCCCACGCTGCGATCCAGCGCGTCCAGATCGCGCGGGCGGGTCAGCCGCACGACGTGGCAGCCAGCGACGATTCGCGCTGCCAGGACGGCCTGCTCGTTCCACCGCCCCATCTCGCCGAGCGCTTCGGGCCGGTAGATCGTGCCTTTCAGGACCGCCGCCACCGCCTCGGCGCCGCGCAGCGGTTCGATCCGGTGAGTCTCGCCGGTTTCCAACACTACGATCAGGTCGAGCGCGCAGGCGGAAGCAAGGTCCGGGCTTTCCGGCACTGAGCAGTGGAACTTGTCTTCGCGGCGCCAGTCGCGGTGCAGTACGCGCTCGCGCCAGCCGAAATGGTCGACCGCCTCGCCCCACAGCTTGAGCCGCTGCGAAGACGGATAGAGGAGCGGGCCGGACGCATGCGGCTCGACCCGGCTGAGATCGTCGGCGACCAGATCAGCGCCGGCATCGACCATCGCAGCGCCCATAGTGCTTTTGCCCTCGCCCGCATCGCCGCAGAACAGCGCCGTGCGCCCGTGCAGCTTCGCGGCGCTGCCGTGCCACATGGCGTGTCCGCGCTGGTATCCCAGCATCCCCCAGGCGCTTCCAAGCGTGAAGAGGCGCAGTTCTTGCGCGTCGGCGCCTTGCCGGGGCGTCAGCGTGATGGACTGCCCGGCTTCGATGGTCCAGCCGCCGACCTCCTCGACCCCGAACCGGACCCGCTCGTCCTCTACCAGCAGCCGATCGCCGATATCGGGAAAGGGCGCATCCGGGGTGACCGATATGCGCACATCCGCCTCGTCATCCGCTTCGCGGGCGAATGCGGCCCATTCCGGCAGCTCGATCTGGGAGGCCACGAGAAGGCCCGAATGGCGGTAGGTGAACATCCCTGCGGCATGGCGAATGCCGACGTGCGGGGCAACCGCTCGCACACCTGCGCTCCGATTGCTTTCGCGAGGCGGCTTCTGTATGGGACGCGGGCACGCCCCGGACGGTGCAATCGCCAGCCGATTGTCTCGCCGGGGCGGCTAGCTTTTACGCGCGAAGGAACACGTCCATGGCACGTCGCCGCCAGATCTACGAAGGCAAGGCCAAGATCCTCTATGAAGGCCCCGAACCGGGCACGATCATCCAGTATTTCAAGGATGACGCGACCGCCTTCAACGCCGAGAAAAAAGGCACGATCAACGGCAAGGGCGTGATCAACAACCGCATCAGCGAGTATGTGTTCACCCGCCTTTCGCACATCGGCATCCCGACGCACTTCATCCGCCGCCTCAACATGCGCGAGCAATTGGTGCGCCAGGTCGAAATCGTGCCGCTGGAAGTGGTCGTGCGGAACGTGGCCGCCGGCACGCTGTCGAAGCGCCTCGGTATCGAGGAAGGCGAACTGCTGCCGCACACGCTGATCGAATATTGCCTCAAGGACGATTCGCTGGGCGACCCCAAGGTCTCGGAAGAGGAAATCGCCTGCTTCAACTGGTGCAGCCATGAAGAGCTGCAGGACATGTCGAGCATGGCGATCCGCATCAACGACTTCCTGTGCGGCATGTTCAGCGCGATCGATATCCGCCTGATTGACTTCAAGCTGGAATTCGGCCGCATTTGGGATGGCGATTACAGCCGCGTGATCCTGGCCGACGAGATCAGCCCGGACGGCTGCCGCCTGTGGGACATCAACACCGGCGAGAAGCTCGACAAGGACCGCTTCCGCCGCGACCTTGGCGGCGAGAGCGAAGCCTATCAGGAAGTCGCGCGCCGTCTCGGCCTGCTGCAGGGCGACGACAATGGGCCCGGTGAAGTGCTCGACATGAACGCGCATCGCGGCCGCCTGCGAACACCGCCCAAGCCCAAGAAGTAAGCCCGCGGAGCGCTACCCGGCGTAGCTTCATGCCGTTAACGGGCAGCGCCACGCCGCCTGCCGATTAGCACGCCGCGCGCCCTTGGCAGGGCGTCAGGCGATCCATAGGGTGCAAGCCATGGCTGCACCCTCGTTTCGCCGCGTCCTCGCGGCGCTCCCGCTTCTTGCCCTGTCGATGCCCCTTCACGCCCAGGATACCCCCGTCGCGACCGAGGGTGTGCAGCAGCAGGATGTCACTGGCTGGGGTCATCCCGTGTACGACATCGCTCCTGACGCCGCCGTGCGTTTCGGCATGCTCGAAAACGGGCTGCGCTACGCCATCCTTGCCAACGACACGCCCAAGGACACAGCCTCCGTCCGCCTGGGTTTCGATGTGGGCTGGATCGACGAGCGCGACGACGAGCTGGGCCTTGCCCACATGCTCGAACACATGGCCTTCAATGGCTCGCGCAACGTGCCGGAGGGCGAGATGGTCAAGCTGCTGGAGCGGCTCGGCCTGGCGTTCGGGGCCGACACCAACGCCTCGACCGGCTTCGAGGACACGATCTACAAGCTCGACCTGCCGCGCACGGATGAGAAGCTTGTCGACACGGCCCTGATGCTGATGCGCGAAACAGCGAGCGAGCTGACCATTGCCGATGACGCCGTCGACCGTGAACGCGGGATCATCCAGTCGGAAACGCGCGCGCGCAACACCTTCCCGATCCGCCGTTTCAAGCACTATTTCCAGTTCGTTGCGCCGCAGACCCGCTACGCCCAGCGGTTCCGCGCTGATGGCACCGATGCCATCATCGACACCGCTCCCGGCCAGACCCTGCGCGACCTCTACCGCCGGTTCTACCGGCCCGACAACGCCGTGCTGGTGGTGGTTGGCGCGCTCGATCCCGATACGGTCGAGGAGAAGATCCGCTCGCGCTTTTCAAGCTGGTCTGCGCCCTCGCAGCCGCGCACCGAAATCGCCAAAGGCACGCTCGACCTCCAACGCGGGCCGGATGCGGCCAATTTCGTCGATCCCGATGTCCAGTACGTCGTCGTGATCGACCGTTTCGCGCCCTACGCCATTCGCCGCCCGAACGTTGCGGATTCCGAACAGTCGCGCCTGGTCGCGCTCGGCACCGCCATCCTCAACCGCCGCCTGCAACGCATTGCCAACGCCGAGGATGCGCCGATCATCAGCGGGCGTGCCTCGTCCTCCGATTTCTTCGACATTCAGCGCAGCGCGCAGGTGCAGATGCAGGCGCGCGAAGGCGAATGGGAGCGCGCGCTGGAGGTAGGCGAAACCGAATGGCGCCGCGCGGTCGAACACGGCTTTACCGAAGCCGAGCTTGCCGAACAGATCGCCAATTTCGAACAGCGCGCGCGCGATGCGGCGAGCCAGCAGGATACCCGCCGCAACCGCGCGCTTGCCGATGGCCTCCTGGGGACGGCCCGGCGCGAGCGGCTCTTCGTGACGCCGCAGACAGGCTACGAGCTGTTCCTGGCGCACAAGCCGCAGATCACGGCAGCAGCCGTGTCGCAGGCCTTTGCGGAGCATTTCGCGCTTTCCGATCCGCTGATCCATGTCTCCACCAAGGAAGCGATCCCCGAGGCGCGGGAGACTATCCTGACCGCCTGGCGCGCGGCGGCCGCCAGGCCGGTCGAACCGCCCGAGGATGCGAGTGGCCTCGCCTTCGCCTACGCCGATTTCGGGGAGCCCGGCACCATTGCCGAGGATGGGCGGATCGAAGATCTGGGCATTCGCACCATCCGCTTTTCGAACAACGTCCGCCTGAACCTCAAGCCGACCGATTTCGAAACCGGGCGGTTGCGCTTTTCGATCCGGGTCGGTTCGGGACTGCTTGCCCTCCCCGACGAGGCGATGGCGGAAGGCATCTTCCTGTCCTCTGTCGGCGCGCTCGGCGGATTGGGGCAGCACAGCTATGATGAATTGCGGCAGATCTTCGCGGGCCGCCGGGTGCGCTACGGCTTTGCCGCGCGCGGCACGTCCTTTGGCCTGCGCAACAGCAGCACCATGGCCGACATTGCGCTGCAGATGCGGGTCAGCGCCGCCTATTTCAGCGATCCGGGGCTGCGCGCCGAAATGCTCACCCGCTGGCAGGCGATCCTGCCGCCCTACATTGCCCAGCTCGACGCCACGCCGCAGGCTGTGGCCGGAGCCGAGGTCGCGCGCATCGTCGCCAACGGCAACCCGCGCTTCGGCATTCCATCCGAAGAGGAACTCGGATCGGTCACCTTGGACAGCGCCCGCGCGGCGATTGCCGAACAATTTGCCAGCGCGCCCATCGAGATCGCCGTCGTCGGCGATTTCGACAGCGATGCGGTGATTGCGGCGGTTGCGGAAACCTTCGGCGCGCTCCCCGATCGGGCGGCCACGCTGGAGAGCTGGGAAGAGGCCCGCGTCGCCCGTTTTGCGGAGAGCCGCGAGGAACGGGTGCTGACCCACGCAGGGTCACCCGACCAGGCGCTCGCCATGACCTACTGGCCCACCAGCGATGATGACGATGCGCAGGAAGAGGCGACGATGCAGCTGCTCGCCATCGCCATGCGCCTCGAAATGCTGCAGCGCATCCGCGAAGAGCTTGGCGCATCATATTCCCCCGGTGCAAGCTCGCGCATGTCCGATATCTATCGCGATTTCGGGACCTTCTCGACATCGGTCATCGTCGCTCCGGGCGAAGCGGACACGGTCTTCGAGGTGGTCGAGGAGATAGCGCGGGATTTCCGTACGCAGCCGATTGACCAGGACCTGCTCGACCGCGCGCGTACCCCGCTGCTCGAACGCGTTGCGCTCAACCGTCGCGAGAACAGCTGGTGGCTCAGCGTCCTCGACGAGGCCCAGCTGCGCGGTGAACGGCTCGACAGGGTGCGCAGCTACGAAGACCGGGTGCGCGCGGTCACGCCCGATATGCTGCAGGAAGCGGCCCGCCGCTACCTGCGGCCGGAAGAAGCGCTGCGCATCCGTGTTCTCCACGAGAGCCTTGCGCCCACCCCATGAAAAAGGGCCGGGAGGATCGCTCCTCCCGGCCCCAATTCGCTAGGCTGTTGCAGCGCGATCAGTAGTTGATGCGCGCCGAGATGCCGAACACGCGCGGATCGTTCACGAAGGCGGTGTTGTTGTTGAAGTCGATGCCGCCCTTCACATTGTCCGCATTGGTGATGTTGCGGACGAAGGCAGCAACCTCGAACAGACCGCTGGTGTCGGCGTAACCGATACGCAGGCCGCCTTCGATCTGGTTGTTCGCGTTGAACTCGAGGCTTTCGTAGAGGAAGAAGTTGGTCTTCCCCTGGTAGGCCCAGTCGGTGAAGAAGAAGACTTCACCCGAGTTGCTGACCGGGAAGGCGTAACGCGCGGTCACGTCGGCGATCCACTTGGGCGCGTTGGGGAACGGGTTGCCGTCCACCAGTGCGCGGGTGTTGCCCGACAGGACGACGGTCGGATCGGTGACGGTGCACTGGGCGCAGATACCCACGGCCAGCGTGCTGTCCTGGATCTTGGTGTCGTTGTACGAAAGACCAGCGGTGATCAGGAAGTCCGGGGTGACCTGGAACGCGCTGTCAAGTTCGAAGCCAAAGCCGCGACCCTTGTTGGCGTTGACCAGCTGCACCAGGTTGCCGGCACCACCCACGGCCGAGAACTGCGGGTCCTCGATCGTGTAGTAGTAGATCGCACCGTTGAGACGCACGCGGCGATCAGCAAGCTCCGACTTGAAGCCGGCTTCGTAGCTCATGATCTTTTCCGAGGTGGCGATCGACGGCGCAGCGCCGAAGGCCACGTCGCGGCCCTGGATGGTCGGCGCGCGGAAGCCGTTGGCGATGCGCGCGTAGACGCTGGCGTCGTCGCTCACGTCGAGGAAGGCCGACACGTCCCAGCTCAGGCGGTCATCCTGGACAGCGCGGAACTGCGGCGCCGGGCCCGAAATGAACGAGGGCGAGACGACGATGAACTGCTTCTCGTCGTCGGTCCAGCGCAGGCCGCCGGTCAGCTTCAGGACATCGCTTGCCTGCACGCTGACCTGGCCGAAGACCGCCCAGGCGTCGTTGGTGTGGCGCACGGTGACGGACGGCGGGAAGGTGAAGCCGACCGTGGTGACGTCGAAGTCGCTTTCGAAGACGAACATGCCGACCTGCCAGTCGACGACGCCGCCCGGGTTCGAGGCGAGGCGGACTTCATGGGTGAACTGGTCGAGATCGATCGAGTCCTGCGTGTCCGAGGGGAACGGAATGAAGCCCGGACCCATGACCGGCAGGAAGCTGGCGCCGAAGCCGCCGTCGATGTCGCCGCGGCTCGAACCGTCGCTTTCGGCCCATGCGGTGACGCTGGTGAGCGTTGCGAAATCGGCTTCGTAGTCGACCCGAAGGCTGGCAATCAGCGCGTTGTATTCGGCCACGTTGCCGCCACCTGCGTCATAGAAGACGGTGTCGCGGTCGTAATTGGCGTTGAGGTCGTTGTTGCCCGGGCCAAGGATGTTGGCGCGGAACGGGGTCGAGGTGCCGTCGAGATCGCGGAAGGCGAGCGTGCCGAGAACCGAGAGGCGGTCATCCGGCGTGATCAGCAGCTGCGCACGGCCGGCGAATTCGTCATAGCCGCCGATGGCATCGTCCTGGCCGGTGAAGCCGTTGTCGATCCAGTTATCGCGGTGCTGGTAGAGGCCCGAAACGCGCAGCGAGGCAACGCCGGGTGCGATCGGAACGGTGACGCCGCCATCCATCGACAGCGAATTGAAGCTGCCGAAGCTGACCGAATACTGGGCTTCAAAGTCGTCGCCCGGCTTCACCGTGTCGATCTTGACGATACCGGCCGGCGTGTTGCGGCCGAACAGCGTGCCCTGCGGACCGCGCAGGACTTCGATGCGTTCGATGTCGAAGATCGGGAACGACTTGAGCGTCACATTCTCGAGCACGACGTCGTCCATCACCACCGAAACCGGCTGCGAAGCGGCGAGGTCGAAGTCGGTGTTGCCAAGGCCGCGGATGTAGAAACGCGGGGCAGCACGGCCGTTCGAACTTTCGACGAACAGGCCCGGGACGCGGGCAGCGAGCGCGGTCACTTCGGCACCGGCGTCGAAGATCGTCTTCACGGTGCTGGCGTCGAGGGTAGCCGCCGAGACGGCGACGTCCTGGAGGTTCTCTTCGCGGCGGTTGGCCGTGACGATGATGGTGTTGAGCTGGCCCTCGGTGGCTTCGGGCGCCGCATCGGCGTCCTGCGCAAAGGCGGGCTGCGCCGCGATGGCGGCGACGGCGAGAGTGCTGGCGCCGAGGAAACGGGCAGCGGTCGAGCGAATAGTCATGATGGAGAGAGTTCCTGCTTGAGCACGCCGGGAGAAAATCGGGGGAGATCGGCGGGCATTTGGAGGGAGACAGCCTTGCTGGCTGATGCTGCCCTATAGCAGGTTGCGCGATGAAATGGACTTTCGCGGCGCATCACAAGGCACTTTCGTGACACATGTTGCAACCGCGCTACAGCGCGTGACTCCATTGTCACGATAGCGCCCATCCCCAAAGGAGCGCATCGCAGCGCTTGAATGCGCAGTCGTGCTGCGCCATAGGCGCGCCAACACGAAAGGCCCTGCTCGCATGAAGATCCGCGTCCATGTTTCGCTCAAGCCCGGCGTTCTCGATCCGCAGGGCCGCGCTGTCCACCACGCCCTGGAAGGCCTCGGCTTCGATGGGGTCGACGATGTCCGTGTGGGCCGCCTGATCGAACTCGACGTCGCCGACAGCACGGACGACGCAGCGCTTACCGACATGTGCGAGAAGCTGCTCGCCAACACGGTGATCGAAAACTACCGCATCGAGAAGGTCGCCTGATGGCTTTCCGCGCCGCCGTCATCACCTTCCCCGGTTCCAATTGCGACCGCGACATGGCGGTTGCAATCGAACAGGTGTCGGGCACGGCCCCGATCCGCGTCTGGCATGGTGACGCACACCTGCCCGAAGATCTCGACTTCATCGCCCTGCCGGGCGGCTTCTCCTACGGCGATTACCTGCGTTCGGGCGCGATGGCCGCAAACAGCCCGATCATGCAGAGCGTCAAGCGCCGCGCGGAAAAGGGCGTGCCGGTCCTCGGCGTATGCAATGGCTTCCAGGTCCTGACCGAAGCGGGCCTCCTGCCTGGTGCGCTGATGCGCAACGCCAGCCAGAATTTCATCTGCCGCACCGTGGCGTTGTCGGTCGAGAACACCCAATCGCTGTTCACTGCGGGCTACGATGCGGGATCGACGATCCACATCCCGGTTGCGCACCACGATGGCAACTACTTCGCCGATGACGAGACGCTGGACCGGCTCGAAGGCGAAGGCCGCGTGGCATTTCGCTACACCGAACCGTGCAACGGATCGCGCCGCGATATTGCCGGCGTGCTCAACGCTCAGGGCAATGTGCTCGGCATGATGCCCCACCCCGAGCGCGCGGTCGACGCGGCGCACGGGGGAACCGACGGTCGTGCGCTGTTCGAAAGTGCCGTCCGTTCGCTCGTGAAGGCCTGATCAGGCGCTCTTGAGACTGGCTTCAGCCGTCTTGCGAGCAAAAATCCGGCGAGCGTCCTTCGACGGCATCGGGCGACCGAAATGGAAGCCCTGGATTTTGGTGCAGCCGAATTCGCGGATCATCTTCGCTTCTTCGTCGTTCTCGACGCCTTCGGCCGTGGTCGTCATGTCAAGGCTCTCGGCCATGGCGACGACGGCACGGATGATGGCGATCGATTCGGGGCTCTGCTGCGCGGCCCCCTGCACGAACAGGCGGTCGACCTTGATGGTCGAGAACTTCATCTGGCGCAGGTAGCCGAGCGAGGAATAGCCGGTACCGAAATCGTCCAGTGCGATCGAGCAGCCGAGCGCCATGCACTGCTCCAGCGCCTTGCGGGCAATGCCCGCGTCGCGCACGAAGATGCTCTCGGTCACCTCGATTTCGAGGCGCTTGGGATCGAGCCCGCTGTGCGAAAGGGCGCGCACCACCGTGGCGGCGAAGTCCGGCTCCAGCAGCTGTTCGGGCGACACGTTGACGTTGACCTTCACATCCTCCGGCCAATGCGTGGCCGCCTCGCGGCAGGCCTCCTGCATGACCCAGGTGCCGATCGGCACGATGAGGCGCGTGTCTTCGGCAAGCGGGATGAATTTGCCCGGGCTGACGAAGCCGTGCTCTTCGCTGTTCCAGCGGATCAGCGCTTCGAAACTGACGATCTCTTCGCTGTTGGCGTCCACGACCGGCTGGTAGTGGAGCAGCAGCTCGTTCTTCTCGAGCGCGTTGCGCAGCGAATGCTCCAGCTGGCGCTTCTCTTCTGCGTTCGCGTGCAGCGAGGGTTCGTACTCGCAATGGACGCCGCCGCCGTCATCCTTGGCGCGGTAGAGTGCAAGGTCGGCGTTGCGCAGCAGCTCTTCGACCGTGCGGCCATCGCGCGGTCCAAGTGCGGAGCCGACGCTGGCGCCGACATAGAGCACCTGGTTCTCGATTTCATAGGGCTCGGAAAGGCGCTGGATGATGGCCCGCGAGAGACGTTCGATCCTGCCGCGCTCCGAAGCGTCGCGAATGACCACGGCGAATTCGTCTCCGCCGAGACGTCCGCAGACCTCGCCGTCCTGGATCAGCCCCTTCAGGCGCAGCGCCACTTCCGCGAGCATCTGGTCGCCGACGAGGTGGCCGAGCGAATCGTTGATCGCCTTGAAGCGGTCGAGGTCGATCATCAGGAAAGCACACCGTGAACGCCATTCCGCAGCGTATCCCAGCGCTTCGCCGAGCGCCTCATTGAGCATCCGGCGGTTCGGTAGCTGGGTCAGCGTGTCGTAGCGGGCGAGGTATTCGATCTTCTCCGACGATTCGCGCTGTTCGGTTACGTCGGAGCCGACTCCGCGGAAGCCCTGGTACGTGCCAAGGTCGTCGACGATCGGCGTTCCGGAAAGCTCCCACCAGCGATCCTGTCCCTCGATCGAAACCTTGACCGAAAGATTGGAGAAATTCTCCTTGCGCTTCAGCTTGTCGGCAAGCTCATGCAGGCTTGGCGGAAACTGGCCAGTCTTCCAGCCATTGCCCGAAATGAGCTGCAGGAAGGACTGGCCCTCGATCTGCGCAGGCTCCTTGCCGAGCGCGAAGGCAAAGCGCGGCGACACGGCGTGAAGGCGGCGGCGGGTATCGATCTGCCAAAGCCAGTCGGCCTGGCCTTCCTCGAATTCGCGCAGCAGCATCGAGACGACTTCGCTTTTCTCCTGCATGGCCGATTCGGCGAGGCGGGCTGCGACGGCGACCCGGGCGCTTTCGATCACGCCGAAGCTAGCCAGCAAGGTCGAAAGAATGACCACAACTGCCAGCGAAAACTGGAAGGTGATGAGGCTGGCGACCAAGCCGCCGATACCGGCCGCGAGGGTGAAAGTGATCGAGCTCAACGGCGCGCTGAACCGACTCGCAGTCGTGGCCAGGATAAGCATGGCCGCAACCGCCCAAACAATATCGGTGGTATGCCCGTCGGCAAGGAAAGCGCAAGCCACCATACCGACCGCCCAGACGACGCCCTTCGCTGCCGTTGTCCGGGCATGCGCCTTCATTTCCTGGGTGGATATGTTCCGGCTGTCGGCATCGGCGAGCTGGATATCGGCGCGAGCGGAGTACACGACCGCCGCCACCAGCGCGATGCCCCAGGACGCTAGCAGCGTCGAAG
Organism: Qipengyuania flava; assembly: GCF_019448255.1. Lineage (NCBI taxonomy): Bacteria > Pseudomonadati > Pseudomonadota > Alphaproteobacteria > Sphingomonadales > Erythrobacteraceae > Qipengyuania > Qipengyuania flava. The sequence goes on along the minus strand of NZ_CP080410.1, from coordinate 1,120,672 downwards.
GAACGCTGCCGTAGAGCGTCGCTGCGATCAGGACGAAGCCCACCAGATGCATGGCGACTCGCACTTTCACACGTTCCTTCAGGAGCGCGTATTGCTGGCCATGGACAAGCGCCCAATCGCTGCCCTCGGGCGTTTCCAGCCCGATGACTTGCCCAATCGGCAAACTGGCCGCTCTGGCCTGCTGTTTGGTTTTCTGCTCGCTCACACTGTTACGGTTAACCGGAAAATCTTATCTCCCGGTAAAGGCCGCAGGATGCGCGTTTAAAAGAATGGCGCCTTCGTTGCTAGCGCGGCGAACTACTCGACTGTCACAGACTTGGCCAAGTTGCGCGGCTGATCGACATCGGTGCCCTTCACGCAGGCGACGTGATAAGCGAGCAGCTGCACCGGGATGGCATACACCAGGGGCGCGATCAGCGGGTGGACCTTTGGCATTTCGATGGTCGCCAGGCACCCTTCCCCTGCATGCTCAAGCCCCTCCGCGTCGGAAATCAGCACGATCTGCCCTCCGCGCGCGCGGACTTCTTCCATATTGGAGACGGTCTTTTCGAACAGCGGGCCGGACGGTGCCAGGACAATCACCGGAACATCGTCATCGATCAGCGCAATCGGACCATGCTTCATTTCGCCGCTGGCGTAGCCCTCTGCATGGATATAGCTGATTTCCTTGAGCTTCAGCGCGCCTTCCATGGCCAGCGGATAGTCCGGGCCACGGCCAAGATAAAGCACATCGCGCGCCGGCGCGATCAGATGCGCCATGCTTGCAATATCATCGTCGTGATCGAGCGCCGCGTTGAGACACGCCGGCGCTTCGAGCAGGTGCTCGACGACGTCCTGCTCTTCCTCACGGCTCATCAGGCCCTTCTTCACCGCCATATGCGCGGCGAGAGCGGCAAGGACCGCAAGCTGGCAGGTGAACGCCTTGGTCGAGGCAACGCCGATCTCCGGCCCCGCATGAGTCGGCAGCAGCAGGTCCGCCTCGCGCGCCATGGTGCTGGTCGGCACGTTTACCACCGCACCGATGGTCTGGCCGTTGGCCTTGCAATGGCGCAGGGCGGCCAGCGTGTCGGCCGTTTCACCGCTTTGCGAGATGAAGAGCGCCAGACCGCCCTCTTCCAGCACGGGCTCGCGGTAACGGAACTCGCTCGCAACATCGATATCGACCGGAACCCGCGCGAAGCTTTCAAACCAGTATTTGGCGACCATGGCGGCGTAGAAAGACGTTCCGCAGGCGACGATCGTGATGCGCCGGACGCTCGAGATATCGAAATCGAACTGGGGAAGCGCGACCGAATTGTCCGACTGGCGCAGGTAAGACCCGAGCGTCTGCGCGACCACGGTCGGCTGCTCGAAGATCTCTTTCTGCATGAAGTGGCGGTAATTGCCCTTCTCGACCGCCGCGGCGGACGCGCCCGAGGCGCGAACTTCCCGTTCGACCGCCGTGTTCTCGCTGTCATAGATAGTCGCGCCATCGCGCGAAATGACGACCCAGTCGCCTTCTTCGAGGTAGCTGATCTGCTGGGTCAGCGGCGCCAGCGCCAGAGCGTCGGAGCCGAGGTAGGTTTCGCCCTCGCCATAGCCCACAACCAGCGGCGAACCCAGTCGCGCACCGATCAGGAGATCAGGATGGTCGCGAAAGGCTATGGCGAGCGAGAAGGCTCCGCGCAGGCGCGGCAGGACTTCGGAAACCGCGTCCTGCGGCGACTTGCCCTGCTCCACCAGCCAGGAGATGTGGTGCAGCACCACCTCCGTGTCCGTATCGCTTTCCAGCGTACGGCCAGCCTCGCGCAGCTCGGCCCGCAGTTCCTTGTAGTTTTCGATAATGCCGTTGTGGACCAGCGCCACATGGTCGGTCGCATGCGGGTGGGCGTTGGTCGCGGTCGGAGCGCCATGCGTCGCCCAGCGCGTGTGGGCGATGCCAACCGTGCCATCGACCGGGTTGTTCGCCAGCTCGACGACGAGATTGTTGAGCTTGCCTTCCGCACGCCGACGCACCAGCTCTCCGTCTGCGATTACGCACACACCGGCGCTGTCGTAGCCGCGGTATTCCATGCGGCGCAGGCCATCGACCAGGCGATCCGCCACAGGCTCCTTGCCGACGATACCGATAATTCCGCACATGCGCCGTATTCTCCGAACTGAAAGGCAAAGCCGAGACTTAGCGGCTTGGCCGCGGCAATCAATCGGCTCGCTCGCCCTATCCGGTGCCGGGACACAGTTAAGGTACCGCCCGACATGGTAAACGCGGGTCAAGAAGCCTCTGCCATTAGGGAAAAATCAAGGTTTCCTTTTTATTCACCACGCTTCGAGAGACAGGCTTTGCCGTGAATGGGCAGGGTCGCGTTGTACGAATCAAGTGTTACCTCGGGGGTTACCGGAATGAGCGCATTCGGACGGAAGAACGGGCCGGCAGGTATGGGTGCCGGTGCACGTCCGCAGTTCGGGGTGGCCAAGCCTATGCGGGGCGGCGGTGGATCCGCGGCGCCCAAGGAAGAGAAGGCCAAGGGCGGCGAGCAATTCCCGCCGCTTCCCGAGAATGCCCCGCCCCCTCCGGGTGCCGGTGGCGCAGGCGCCAGCAGCGATGCCATGAGCCGCCTCGACGAGCGCATGAACACCACCCATTCGGGTGAAAGCGAAGTCGGCGGCTTCGAGGCAAGCGTCCACAAGATCAAGGAACAGGTGCTCCCGCGCCTGCTCGAACGCGTCGATCCCGAAGCAGCCGCCACGCTGTCCAAGGATGAGCTGTCGGAAGAATTCCGTCCGATCATCATGGAAGTGCTGGCCGAGCTGAAGGTCACGCTGAACCGCCGCGAACAATTCGCGCTCGAAAAAGTCCTGGTCGACGAACTGCTCGGCTTCGGTCCGCTCGAAGAGCTGCTGAACGATCCCGACGTGTCGGACATCATGGTCAACGGCCCGGACCAGACCTACATCGAAAAGAAGGGCAAGCTGGTCATCGCGCCGATCAAGTTCCGCGACGAGACCCACCTTTTCCAGATCGCCCAGCGCATCGTGAACCAGGTAGGCCGCCGCGTCGACCAGACCACGCCGCTGGCCGACGCCCGTCTCAAGGACGGCAGCCGTGTGAACGTCATCGTTCCGCCCCTGAGCCTCAAGGGCACCGCGATCTCGATTCGTAAGTTCTCGGAAAAGCCGATCACGCTCGACATGCTCAAGGACTTCGGTTCGATGAGCGACAAGATGTGTACCGCGCTAAAAATCGCGGGCGCGTGCCGAATGAACATCGTGATCTCGGGCGGTACCGGTTCGGGTAAGACGACGATGCTCAACGCCCTGTCGAAGATGATCGACCCGGGCGAGCGCGTGCTGACCATTGAGGACGCCGCCGAACTCCGTCTGCAACAGCCGCACTGGTTGCCGCTCGAAACGCGTCCGCCGAACCTTGAAGGCCAGGGCGCCATCACCATCGGCGACCTCGTGAAGAACGCCCTGCGTATGCGCCCAGACCGCATTATCCTGGGTGAGATTCGCGGCGCGGAATGTTTCGACCTTCTTGCCGCCATGAACACGGGTCACGACGGTTCGATGTGTACGCTTCACGCCAACTCGCCGCGTGAGTGCCTCGGCCGTATGGAAAACATGATCCTGATGGGCGACATCAAGATCCCGAAGGAGGCCATTTCGCGCCAGATCGCGGAATCGGTCGACCTGATCGTGCAGGTAAAACGCCTTCGCGACGGTTCGCGCCGCACCACCAACATCACCGAGGTGATCGGGATGGAAGGCGACGTGATCGTCACGCAGGAACTCTTCAAGTTCGAATATCTCGACGAGAGCGACGACGGCAAGATCCTTGGCGAGTTCCGCTCGTCGGGCCTGCGTCCCTATACGCTGGAAAAGGCGCGCCAGTTCGGCTTTGACCAGGCGTATCTGGAAGCCTGCCTCTAAGCAGCCAGCCCTGGAAGAACGGCGAGTTCATACAATCGTTTAGTGCGATCTTCGGCCATACCCTCGACAGGGTAGGACGAAACCGATGCTCAACAAGATATTCATTCCGAAGGACGCGCGGCCGCAGCGGCGGCCGCAAAAGCCGGCATGCGACGACGAGAAGCGCTTCGAGGCGCTTTACGTTCGCAGCTTTTCGGACATGCGGGCGCGCAGCCTGCGCCGCTGACAAGGCCTGTTAGGCCTGCAGGATCGCGGGGATTGCCGCCGCCAGCAGGCCGCCGCCAATCACGGCAAACATCACGAACAGGCCCATCCAGGGGACCCAGCCGACGCGGTTGATCTCCGTACGCTTGGTCCGGCGACGCTCCATCACCATGCACACCAGGGCCATGAACAGCGCAGCCACGCCCCAATAGGCGGCAATTTCGGCATCGCTGGCAAAAAGGAGGAAATCGGGCTCGGTCACGCGTGCGCCATATGGGTTGGCCCGAGCGCGGGCGCAATGCCCGCTGGAACCGGTCTTTAACCTGCCCGTTCTAGCCCTTGTACTTGAGCCAGAAAGCCCTTTGGGAAGGACACCATAATGATCAAGAAAATCCTGCTCGCACTTGGCATCACCTCGATGACCCTGACCGCAGCCGCCTGCAACACCGTCCGCGGCGTCGGCAGCGACCTCCAGTCCGCCGCCAATGCGGTCGACGAAGAAACCTGAGTCTTTCCCCAGGACGAACGCAAACGCCCGCCCCCACCGGCGGGCGTTTCTGTTTGGGCGTCAGGCGGCGCGGTAGACGAGCGTGAGGTTGTTCGCCGGCATCGAGTGACGCGCCGTGCGCGCCAGGCCGTTTGCCGCTGCCAGCGCGTCGATAGCCTCCACTTGGCGGAGCCCCCAGTCGGGATTGCGCGCGCGCAGGCTGGCGTCGAACGCCTGGTTGGATTCAGCGGTCGGCGTCTGCTCTTCGATGAAGGGGCCGTAAAGCACCAGGGGAGCGCTAGGCGCCAGCAGGCGCCCTGCCCCCGCGAACAGCCCCTCGGTCGCAGCCCAGGGGCTGATGTGGATCATGTTCACGCACAGTACCGCGTCAGCGCGCCCGATCGGCCAGTCCGGCTGCGACGCGTCGAGAGCGCATGCGGGCAAAAGGTTCGGATGACCCGTCTCTTGCGCCCAGGCATCGACCGATGCGAGCGCGTCGGGATCAATATCGCTCGGCTGCCAGGCCAAATCGGGAAAGCGCGCCGCCATGAACACGGCGTGCTCCCCCGAACCGCTTGCGATTTCGAGCAGTAGGCCGGTGCGTGGCAGCTCCTGCGCCAGCACTGCCGCGAGCGCTTCGGAATTGCGCGCCGTGGCGGGCGCATGGCGTTTCATCGTGGCCGCCCTCAGTTGACCTGCCGGTCACGCCCTTCCCAATAGGGCGCACGCAGCTCGCGGCGCAGGATCTTACCGCTGGCGTTGCGGGGCATTTCGGGGATCACGTCGACGGTCTTGGGGACCTTGAACCCGGCCAGCCGTTCGCGGGTGAAGGCGATGATGTCATTGGGATCGACCTCGCTTCCCGGCTTGGGCACGACGCAGGCCTTGACCGCTTCGCCCCAGGTGTCGTCGGGCACGCCGATGACGGCGACCTCGCCCACCGCCGGATGGCCGTAGATCGCGCTTTCGACCTGTGCGGGATAGACGTTCTCCCCGCCCGAGATGATCATGTCCTTGATGCGGTCCTGAATGTACACATAGCCGTCTGCGTCCATGTAGGCGGCATCGCCGGTGTGCATCCAGCCGTCCTTGAGTGCACCCTTGGTGGCATCAGGCAGGTTCCAGTAGCCCAGCATGTTGGAGGGACTACGACAGATCAGCTCGCCCACTTCGCCAAGGGGAAGCTCCTCACCGTCTTCGCCCACTACCTTGAGCTCGGCTCCGGGCACCGCCTTGCCGGCCGACTTCATCCGCTCGTTGCCTTCCAGCGTGTGGTCATCGGGGGGCAACATGGCAATCGTGCCGGTCGTCTCGGTCATGCCGTAGCACTGGAGGAAACCGGCCTCGGGAATGGTCTGCACCGCCTCGCGCAGCAGGTCGAGCGGGATCGGTGCAGCGCCGTACATAACGTATTTCACCGCCGACATGTCGGTGCTTTTTGCGCGCGGGTGCTGGATCACCATCTGCAGCGCCGCGGGCACGATGAAGAGGCGGGTAATGCCCTGCTCGAAGCCGTCGAGGACCCCATCGGGCGTGAATTCGGCCTGCACGATACCGCGAATACCGGCGGCCATCGCCATGATACCCAGCCCCGTGCCGCCGATATGCGCGCAGGGCATGCAGACGAGGATCGCCTCGTTCTCGCTCCATTGCGACCAGGGCTGCGCGGCCTCTTCCGCCGGTTGGCGCAGCGAGAAGAGGTTTGCGTTGGTCAGCACCGCGCCCTTGGGATTGCCCGTCGTGCCGGAGGTGTAGAGCTGAAGCACCGCATCGTCCGGCCCCGCTCCCTCAATCGGGTCCGCCGGGGCTGCCGCAATCTCTGCAAGCGCGCTTGGCGTGTCGATGATTTCGGGCGGGTTATTCATCTCCCCGCAGGCCTTGGCAGCAAGCTCGTCGAACCCATGGTCGATGAACAGCGCCTTCCCGCCTGTGTCGCCGAGGATATAGGCGATTTCCGGTCCGGCGAGGCGCCAACCGATCGGCACCATCACGACGCCAAGGCGCGCTGCCGAATAGAACAGCTCGAAATAGTGCCGGGCGTTCTTGCCCAGCCAGGCGATCCTGTCGCCCTTGGCAAGACCATGCGCGCGCAGCATCGCCACGATGCGCCGCGAGCGCTCCTCGAGCTCGGCGAAGGTGATGGCATCGCCATCCTGTTCGAGCGCTACCTGACCGGGCTTTTCGGCCGCCCAATGCCGGATGAGCTCATCGAAGGTGAGCTTGTTCGTTTCGGCCATCTATCCTCTCCGCTGTTTTCAGCTGTGAGAGGTATCATGGCAGCCCGGTTGCTTTGCGCAACCTGTTTTCCTTGGGCGATTACTGCCAGCGCCCCTGCGCCCGGGCGCGCTTTTCGCGGATGACGAGCCAGAGGAAGAGGCCGAGCGGTCCCGCCATGAGTGTGGCGAACAGGATCGGCGCCTGGATGATCCGCGAAAAGCCCTTTGCGTCGGCGTCGCGCGCGATCCAGAGACCGACGAAAAGATCAAAAGCGAGGTAGTGGATCCAGCCTACGGTCACGCCGCCATCGCTGGCGAAGATGCCCCGCACCCCCTCGATACTGCCGAAATCGAGCGTCGCACCCGGTCCGCCGGGATCGAGCGTTCCGGTAACGATCCCGATGAGCCCCGCAGCGTAGGCAAAGCAGAGCAGGCCAACGCCGGCGTAGAGGATCGCGGCCAGAAGAGCCGGCCAGCGCGGCAGGAAGACGAGCGCGACCCAGAACACGAGCGCCGCAGCGTTCGCGACCGAAAAAACCGTATCCCACATGGCGCTATTCCTCCCTTTCGCTGCGGCGGCGCCAGAAGCTCGCCAGCAGGCTCCCGATGACCACGTGATAGACCGCCGAGATCGCGCTGGGAACCGGTGCGAGCGCAGCCTGCAGCGGCGTGGCGAATTGCGCGGCGAAGCTGGGGCTCGAGGCCAGCGTAGAGCCAAGTCCGCTGTTCTGCATGCCCACTTCGATGCTGACGGTCCGCGCGCACTCCTCGTCAAACCGCAGCGCGCGAGTGACAAGGTAGCCAAGCGCGAAGCCGGTGAGGTGGAGCAGCAGCAAGGCTAGAAGCAGCACCCCGGCGTGCTCGCTGATAAGGTCCTTCGAGCGCGCGACGATGCCGCTCACAATCAAAACGACGAACAGGATGGAGACCAGCGGCGCGACCGGTTCGATACGGCGGGTGACGCCGGGCAGAAGGGCGCGCAGGGCAACCCCCAGCACGACCGGTACCAGCACCACCGCCACCATCGAGCGGAACAGCGCCCAGCGGTCGATCTCGACGAATACGCCCGCCAGCCATCCGGTAAGGAGCGGGGTTGCCACGACCGCAACGAGGGTCGAAGCCATGGTCATGGTAACCGACAGCGCGACATTGGCGCGGGCGAGATAGGCAACGACATTGGACGCCGTACCGCCGGGGCAGCAGGCGACCAGCACGAGTCCGACCGCAAGGCCGGGCTCGGCCAGCAGAGCGCTCGCCAGCGCAATCCCGGCCAGCGGCATGACGGTGAATTGCAGGGCGACTCCAGCCGCGACAGCCTTCGGCAGGCGCAGGACACGGCGGAAATCGTCCAGCGTCAGGGTCAGCCCCATGCCCAGCATGATGATGCCGAGCATCACGCTCACCAGCGGCTGTCCGAACGGGGTAAACCGGCCATCGACCACCCACAGGAACAGCGCGGGCTCGATCCAGGCGAGCACGGTGCCGAGCACTGTCCAGAAGGCAAACAGCCGTGTCGCCAGCCCTGCCATGTCTGCCCCCTCCCCTTTGTCCGGCCTAATCCGGTGTGTGTTCGATCTGCGGCAAGGCCTTGGCGGCGCGAAGGATCGCGTCGTGATCGTGGACGAAGCGCCCGCGCGCCGCGCGCTTGGCCAGCGACAGCGCCGCCTGGGCCACTGTTTCGGCACGGATTGCCCGGTACTTACGGTACTGCCCGTGCAGCAGCAGGTTTGCGACCGGAGCGGCGACGATCCCGAGCCGCTCGGCCGGGCGGTGATCATCCTCGCGCGAGCCGCGCAGCAGGCCCGGACGCAGGATATCGAGGCGATCGAAGCGGATCTTCGTGAGCTCGCGCTCGACCTCGCCCTTCACCCGCAGGTAGAAGGTCTTCGACATGGCATCGGCGCCGACCGAGCTCACATGGACGAAACGCTCCACCCCAAGCTCCTTGGCGGCGCGCGCGGTGTCGAGGACCAGCTCCTGATCGACGGCGCGAAACGCCGCCTCGTCCTCCCCGGCCTTCTTCCACGTCGTCCCAAGCGCGCAGATCATCGCCTTGGGGCGCACCGCCTCAATGACCTCGCCCCAATTGGCGGGATCGGCCACGAACAGCTCCATGCGGATCCCGCGCGGAAGCTTGGCCTCGCGCCGGGCGATGCCGGTGAGGCGCACATCCTCGCGGCCGATGCATTCGCGGATCACCTGCGAGCCGATCATCCCGGTCGCGCCGATCAGCGCGATGCGAATGGCGTCAGACATTGCTCAGTCCCTCGGGCGCGCGGCCGTAGATTCGGCGGCACTGGTCGATGGCAAAGCGATCGGTCATGCCGGCAATGAAATCGGCAATATGGCGGCTGCGCTGAGGTTCGGTATCCGGGAGGCTGGCCTGCCATTCTTCCGGAAGCGTGGTCGGGTCCTGGTGGTAGGCGACGAACAGGCGCGAAATGACGTCGCGCGCGCGCTCCGCCGTGCCCAGCTGTTCCTCGTGATAATAGAGCCGGTCGTACATGAAGCGTTTGAGCACGCGCTCCTGCTCCTGCATCGCGGGCGAGAAGCCGGCGAGCTGTCGCCCAGCCCCGCGCACCTCGTCCGCGCTCGTAAGGCCCTTCACCTGCTTGCGCGTGTGGGTGAGCATGTCGTTGACCATGATGCCGATCTGGGTGCGGACGAGTTCGCGCAGCTGGCGATCGCGCGGCGCGTGGGGGAAACGCTTTTCCACGGCGCGCCACTGGTCGGCCAGCCAGTCGAGCGCAAGCAAGTCGTCGAGCTGAAGGAAACCGGCGCGCAGGCCATCGTCGATATCGTGGTTGTCATAGGCAATATCGTCGGAAATGGCCGCAACCTGTGCCTCAAGCGAGGGCCAGGTCGACAAATCGAGCGGGAAGTCGCGGTCGATCTCGGCCAGTGCCCAGTTCGGCGCCATGATCGGTCCGTTGTGCTTGGCGAGCCCCTCCAGCGTCTCCCACGTGAGGTTGAGGCCCTCGTGATCGCAATAGGGGCTTTCCAGGCGCGCCAGCGTCCGCAGGCCCTGCGCGTTGTGGTCATAGCCACCCGCGTGAACCATCGCCGCCTCGAGCGCCTTTTCGCCCGCATGGCCGAAGGGCGGGTGGCCGATGTCATGGCCCAGGCACAGCGCCTCGGTGAGATCCTCGTCGAGGCCGAGTTCGCGCGCGAGTACGCGGCCGATCTGCGCCACTTCGATGCTGTGCGTCAGGCGCGTGCGGTAATGGTCGCCGTCGGGTGAGATGAAGACCTGCGTCTTCGACCGCAGCCGGCGGAAGGAGATCGAATGGATGATCCGGTCGCGGTCGCGCTGGAATTCGCTGCGCGGCCCGCGTGAGCCCTCGCGTTCCTCGGGAAATTCGCGCCCGCGACTGGCGCCGGGATCAGAGGCGTAGGGTGCTCTTTGCATGCGGCGGCAGGCTTAGGTCAGCGACCGGAATGCGACAACGTGAACGAAATGCGAACCCTGCCACTTATCGGCGAAAAGAAAGGGCCGCGCGTCCGGAAGACGCGCAGCCCGATCAAGGTAACGGTCGTGCGACCCCAGTGATCAGCGAACGCCGATCCTGTCCGCGTTACCGTCCGGGTCGCCCGCTACCGTGCGATCCCAGTCGATGGCGCCGAGCAGCAGGATGCCGGCCGCGTGGGGCGCGGCCATCGAGGTGCCCGACAGCGTAGCGTAGCCGCCGTCCTTGTAGGTCGACGGGATAGCGGAACCCGGTTCGGCGTAGTCCACCGGCGGGTTGCCGTAGTTCGAGAAGCTCGACCAGGTGTCGCCCTGGGCGAAGCTCGAGATGGTGTAGATGTTGGGGCCATTGGCCGAAGCGGGCGACTTGGTGGTCGCGCTGGTGCTTTCGTTGCCGGCGGCAAGCGTGAACTTGAGGCCGGTCGCGGCTGCCGCGATGACCGCATCGTTCAGCGCCTGGCTGAAGCCGCCGCCAAGGCTCATGTTCGCAACGTCGCCCGGACCGGCGATGTCCGCCGCGTATTCGATGCCTGCGATAACCCCGCTGGTCGAACCCGAACCGCGACGGTCGAGCACCTTGATGCCGATGACCTCGGTCCCCGGAGCGACACCGACGACGCCGATGCCGTTGCCCTTGATCGCAGCGATTGTGCCGGCGACGTGCGTGCCGTGCCCGTTAAGGTCGTCGGCCGACTTGTCACGCGTGAAGTTGACCGACAGGCCAGCATTCACGTTGAGATCGGGGTGGTCGAGGTCGACCCCGCTGTCGATCACCAGCGCGCGGCCCGATGCGGTCAGTTCGCCGCCGCCAACGCGGGCGACACCCCAAGGCGTGGTCTCGGGCGGAGCCGTACCGCCGCCACCGCCGCCGGGCTTGCCGCGCCGCTGCACGACCGACATCACCTGGTCCTGCTCGCAATAGGCAATGCGCGGGTTTCGCGCCTGCATGTTGGCGACGCCCTGCGCCGACGCGTTGACGGCAAAACCGCGGATCGTGTTGGAGTATTCGTGCTTCACCTGCCCGCCGGCGGCCTGCGCGGCGCGGTTGGCTTCGGCCTTCACATTGCCCTTGGTCACAAGACCGGGCTGAAAGACACAAATGTAGCTGTTTTCAATCTTCTGCGCCGAAGCCGGTGCAGCAAAGCTTGCTCCGGCAAGCGCGACAACGCTCGCCGCCGCAAGGCGACCCATTTTCATTTTCATATTTGCAAGTCCCTTCCCACAAGTGAGATGGGCAGCATGACCGCGGTACGACCGATCGCAAGCCGCAATTGGTTAATATGCGCCAAATTGTTCAGCGAGGCCGTCGGACCGAAATCCGGCTGCGATGAGGCGTGTCAGCCCAGAATCCAGTCCGCCGCCGCGCGGCAATGAATATCGGTTGAATCGAACACCGGCAGGATGTTGGCATCGGTATCGAACACCAGTTCCAGTTCGGTGGAGGCTAGGACGATCGCCTTCGCCCCTTCCTTTTCCTTCAGGGTGACGATCGTCTTGAGTGCACGCTCCGCATCGCGGGTAACCCGGCCGAGCATCAGCTCCTTGTAGATGATCCCGTCGACCATCTCGACATCGGCGGGATCGGGCGGGAGCAGGTCGACCCCGTGCGCGACGAGGCGCTGGCGGTAGAAACTCTCGGCCATCACGAAGCGCGTGCCGAGCAGCGCGGCGCTGGTGCAATCCGCTTCCTGCATTTCCTTGCCCACGCAGTCCGCAATATGGAGCACCGGTATCGAAACGCCTTCGGTCAGCCGGTCATAGACCTTGTGCATGGCGTTCGCCGCAATCAGCAGGCCTTCGGCGCCCGCCGCTTCGAGGCGGCGCCCGCTCTCGACCAGGGCGGCAGCAATCGTGTTCCAGTCGCCTTCGTTCTTGGCCGCAGCGATCGGGCCGTAGTCGAGGCTTTCGATAAGGAGTGGTGGGCTCGCCATCGGGGCGGCGCGTTTCTGCACGAAGCGGTTGATGCGTTCGTAATAGGCGCGGGTCGAGATCCAGCTCATCCCACCGATAATTCCAAGCTTGCGCAACGCTTACCCCCTTATCGCCGTATCGCCCGGATTGTGCCCATGGACTGGCGGTTTGTCAGAGGCTTAGAACGTACCAGTCACGAGGCAGTTCCTTCGTTCTCGTCTTCGCCCGCCGCCAGCACCTCGGCAAGCCAGGCCTGAAGGTCAGCAGCGCTGCGTTCGGGCGCTTCTTCCATCGGAATATGTCCGATGCCGGGGTAGTTGACGAGCGTGGCGTTGGGCAGGTTTTCCATGAACCAGCCCGCCGCTTCGTAGGGGATAAGCGCGTCCTCTTCGCCCCACATCACCAGCGTGGGAACCTGCATCTGGGCGACAGCCTCCGCCTCGAAGCTCTTGCGCGGCGTGGAGAAGCGCTTGCGCGTAGCCGCCCGGTTGCCGGGATAGCGTGCCATTTCCCAATAGCGATCGACCGCCTCGGGCGTGACGATGTCCTGATTGGTCACGCTCTGCGACAGGCTGCGCTCGACCAGTGAACGCGGGAGGAGCTGGCTCATCGCGTCGCCGACCACGGGCATGGCGGCCAGGCGGAAGGCAAGGTTGCCGCCGCCTTCGCGCCGGATTGGCGCGCCGCCAGCGTCCACCAGCACGAGCGCATCGAGCCGCTCGGGATTTTCGAGGGCGTAACCCATGGCGATCGCCCCGCCCATCGAATTGCCCGCGAGGGTAAAGGTCCCGACATTGAGCGCGTCGGCGACCGCATCGATATCGTCGCCGAACGCCTCGAGCGTGTATTCGCCGTCCGCAGCCGGGCCGGTCAGCCCATGGCCGCGCTGGTCAAAGCGGATGACGCGGTATTCGCTCTTCAGGGCATCCGCCCAGGCCTGCCATGTGTGGAGGTCCGCGTTGGAGCCATGCAGGAGCATGATCACCGGTGCATCGCGCGGCCCTTCGTCGCGCACATGGATGCGGCGATCCCCGTCAATCGCCAGCATCTGCGACGGCGGTGTGCCGTATTTCGCGTACATTTCGTCCGGGTCGGTATCCGGCACGCGCAGGATGAAGAACGCCAGCACCAGCGCGAGGACCAGCCCGCCAAGTATCCGCCACAGCCACTTCACGGTGCCATCTCCTCAATCCAGCGTTGCACGATATCGAGCCCCTCCTCGTCCACGGTAGCCTTGCCGAGCTCTGGCATGGCGACACCCGGTTCCGGGCTGGCCATGCGGTAGGTCAGGATCGAGGTTTCCGGCGATCCCGGGACAATGTCGAAGAGGTGCCCGCCGGCCCCGCGCCCTGCGGCGACTGGCCGCTTGCCAATACCGAGCGCTGCGGGGTCCTGCTGCTCCCACCTGAGGTCGAGGCCGCTGTTCGAAGCGGTCGCCCCCGGGCGGTGGCAATGCGCGCAGTTGACGTCGAGATAGGCGCGCGCGGCGGCAGTGAGATTGGCGTTCTCACGCTCCTCCCACAAGGGCAATTGGTCTGCCCCGTCAGGCAAGCGGTCGAGATGGCCGTCAGCGACCATCGCCTCGAGCCAGCCTTGCGCAACGTTCCGCGCTTTCGGGCCGATGGGGACAACCGCGCCGTCCAGCCCGTGGCATTCCTTGCACTGGTTCTTGTTCGGCACGCGGTAACTGATCGCCTCGCCTTTGGGCGTCGTGAGGTCCAGCCGCGCGCCCGCAATCGCGAGGCGCGCGTCCGTCTGGTCTTCGTTCCAGAGGTAGGGCAACGCCAGCCAGCCATCGGCGCGGTGCAGCAGCACGCGCGTTTCGATGAGCCGCCGCTCCTCGCCTTCGCCAAAGGCAAAAGTCTTGATGAGAGCGCCGCCGACCGGGATGTCGAGCAGCCCCTCGCCCTGCGCCGAAGCCTGCGTGCCCTCGGGCAGGTAGACGAAGCGCAGCTTTTCAGCGCCATCGGAATAGAGCGGCGTGTTGAGGCGATAGGGTTCGACGTCGATGGTCGGAACCTGCGTATTCATGCGCCGGAAAAAGCCGAATTCGGACAGCAGCCGGGGCATGCCCTCGCGCACGGCCTCGTCGTTCACCGGCTCAAGGACGATAACCGGCAAGAAGACCGTAGCGCGGGCGACCACGGCGCCAGTCAGCGCAAGGCAGGCCGCGGCAAGGATGGCTCCCGAGCGTTTCATCCCGCGATACGGGCATCCAGCTCGGCCGGCGCGCCGATACCGCTCCGGTCGAACTCGGCCGCTGGCACGGCAACCTGCAGCGGACCGGGCTGCGCGGCGGCGAGGCCTTTGCCCTGTTCGGTCAGGTTGAGGCTCCAGCCCATGGTCCCCTCGACCGCCGCGAGTGTGCCAAGCCCGTCCCACAGCACCGGCGGGAGTTCGCCGCCAAAGGCGCCCTTCAGCATTTCCGCGCCTTCAAGCTGCGGATCGTAGCCGCCGCCGTTGTAGGTGTTGTTGCCCAGCACGACTTCGCGCGGGAGCGGGTTGTAGCGCTCGTCCTCATAGGGCTGCGTATAGGCGATCACCATGACCGGCGCGGTCGGGTTCTGCGACAGGATGTTGTTTTCGACTAGCACCTTGTCGTTGGCCATCACCATGATGCCGGTGCCGCGCCGCACGCCCGCCACGATATTGCCCGGAGGCGCGAAATTGGGCGTGTCGTTGGCGACTACGAGATTGTTTGCAACGATCACGTTTCCGCCGCCCATCACGGGCAGCGCAGGCAAGTCGAACACCAGGATGCCGCCGGTGTTGCGCGTGGCGATGTTGTGTTCGACCAGCGCGTTGCGGCTGTTCTCGATCTCGATCCCGGCGACGTTGGCTTCGGCGATGGAATTGCGCACCGTGATCTTGTTCGACTGGCCGACGTAAATGCCCGCATCGCTGGCACCGGTAACCTTCACCCCGTCGACCAGCACACCCGTGCTTTCGACCGGGTAGATCCCGTAAGCGCCGTTCTCCGGGTGGGGCCCACGCGTCCAGGTCACGCGAATGCGGTGGTAGACGATGTTGTCCGCACCCTTGGACTTGATCCCGTCGCCCTTGGGGTTCTCCATCGCGAAATCGCGCAGGGTCACGTTGTCGCTGGTGACCAGCATGCCCTCGCCTGATCCCTGCTGGCTCGTAAAGTCGAGGACCGTTCCGTCCATCCCCGCGCCGCGCACGGTGACGCCGTCAACGTCAAGGCTGAGGCCATCGGTCAGCGTGTAACGCCCGGCTTCGAGCACGATCTCGTCGCCGGGTTCGGCCAGGATCAGCGCTTCCTGAAGCGCTTCCTGTGCGTTCTCACCGGGCGATACCGTGTGCGTTGCGGCAAGGGCCGGTGCGGCGCTGGCGAGCAGTGCGGCGGCAAAGGTCAGTCGAATGGTCATGAGTCTCTCCCCTTGAGGCCGCATTGTGCCGCAAGGACGAGCGATTGCAAGCCGCTCAACCGCCTGAAAACGCGCAAATCGCAGCCGAGCTCGCCGTGACCTCGACGACCTCGTTGTCGCCGATGCGGCGCACCCGTTCGAGGAACTCCGCCATGCTGAGCGGAACCACCGCTTCGCCTTCCTGCGCGCGCAGTTCTTCGAGCTTGCGGATCTGCGTGACCGACAGGCGTTCGGCCATGCGGCCCGCCATGCATTCAGCCATGGGCTGGGGAATGCCCCGCGCGACCATTTCGGCCTCCAGCCGGTCCTCCACCGTGTCCTGCAAACCGCCGCCGATGGTCGCCCACACGATCACGCCTGCAATCAGGAGCAGCGCAGCGACGATCAGCGCGCGCCCCACCCTAGTCGAGAGCCTTGACGATCTCTTCGACCATCTTCTTGGCGTCGGAAAGCAGCATCATGGTCTGGTCCATGTAGAAGACGTCGTTGTCGACGCCGGCATAGCCCACGCCGCCCATGGAGCGCTTGATGAAGAAGACCTGCTTGGCCTTGTCCACGTCGAACACCGGCATGCCGTAAATGGGGCTGGACTTGTCGGTCTTGGCTGCCGGGTTCACCACGTCGTTCGCGCCGATAATGAAGGCGACATCGGCCTGCGCGAATTCGCTATTGATGTCCTCCAGCTCGAAGACCTTGTCATAGTCGACGCTGGCTTCGGCGAGCAGCACGTTCATATGGCCCGGCATGCGCCCGGCGACGGGGTGAATGGCGAACTTCACCTCCACGCCCTTCTCCTCGAGCATGTCGGTCATCTCGCGCAGCGCGTGCTGTGCCTGCGCCACGGCCATGCCGTAGCCCGGAATGATGATCACCTTGTCCGCTTGTTCGAGCATGAAAGCCGCATCGTCCGCGCTTCCCTGCTTGTACGGCCGCGCCTCGCGCGCTTCGCCGCCGCCGGCGCTGTCATCCGCGCCGAAACCGCCCGCGATAACGCTGATGAAGCTGCGGTTCATCGCGCGGCACATGATGTAGCTCAGGATCGCGCCCGAAGAGCCGACCAGCGCGCCGGTGATGATCATCGCCGTATTGCCGAGCGTGAAACCCATCGCGGCAGCCGCCCAGCCCGAATAGCTGTTCAGCATCGAGACCACGACCGGCATGTCGGCCCCGCCGATGGGGATGATCAGCAGGAATCCGATAAGGAAGGCGAGCACCGTCAGCGCGACGATCAGCGGCATGGTCTCGGCAGGTCCGGCCATGGCGAAGAGCGCGGTCAGCACAATGATCGCCGCCAGCGTGCCGAGATTGATCACATGGCGTGCGGGCAGCAGGATCGGCGAACCGCTCATCCGCCCCGACAGCTTGGCAAAGGCGATGACCGAACCGGAGAAGGTAATCGCCCCGATGGCGATGCCGAGGCCCATCTCGACTTTCGAAACCGCGCCGATGCTGTCGCCCACGAGCAGGCCGAACGCGCCCGGGTTGAGATAGGCCGCCCAACCAACCAGCACTGCGGCGAGACCCACGAGCGAGTGGAACGCTGCGACCAGCTCGGGCATGGCGGTCATGGCGATACGGCGAGCTATGATGATGCCGATAATCGCCCCGATGGCGATGGCGATAAGGATTTCGCCGAAGGAGAATAAGTGTGAGGGGAAGTCGACCTGACAGTCGATAATGATCCCGAAGCCCTCCGAAGACTGCGGCTCCGGGCACGGCTCGTAATTGAACAGGCTTACGTGCGTCACCAGCGTCGTCACCACCGCGATCAGCATGCCGATCATGCCGAAGCGGTTGCCCGCACGGCTCGACGCGGGCGAGGACAGGCCGCGCAGCGCGAGGATAAAGAACACGCCCGATACGAGATAGGCGAGCGCGACCCACGGGTTCACTGCCTCGCCAGTCGCGGCGTGAGCAGGTGAGGCCAGCAACGCAAGGGGCGCGGCAAGGAGAAGGCGACGCATCACTTCTTCTCCTTCTTCTTGTACATCGCCAGCATTCGCGCCGTCACCGCAAACCCGCCGAAGATGTTCACGCTTGCGAGCACGATGCCGAGCAGTCCCAGCCACTTCGCCCCAGGCACATCCGCCGCAGCCGCCGCGATCAGCGCACCGACGATGATCACCGAGGAAATCGCATTGGTCACTGCCATCAGCGGCGTATGCAGCGCAGGCGTGACCGACCAGACCACGTAATAGCCGACGAAACACGCCAGCACGAAAATCGACAGGATCGAAATGAAGTCCATGTGCGGCCCCTCCCCGGGCCCGAATTACGTAGCCGAAAGCCGCTCGTTCACGACCTTGCCGCCCTGCGTCAGGCGGACAGCATCGCCGATCTCTTCATCGAGCACGGGCTTGCCAGCGTCCTTGTCCCAGAAGGCGGAAAGGAAGTTGTAGAGATTGCGCGCGAATAGCGCCGATGCGTCCGCTGCAAGATGTCCGGCGGTGTTTGAATAGCCGATAATGGTGACGCCATGCTTCTCGACCGCCTCGTCGGGCTTGGAGCCTTCGACATTGCCGCCCTGCGCCACGGCGAGATCGAAGATCACGCTGCCGGGCTTCATGCTGGCGATCTGCGCGTCCGAAATTAGCTTCGGCGCGGGCCGGCCCGGGATCAGCGCGGTGGTGATGACGATGTCCTGCTTGGCGATATGGCCGGAGACCAGCTCGGCCTGGGCCTTCTGGTATTCCTCACTCATCTCGGTGGCGTAGCCGCCCGAGCCTTCGCCCTCGATCCCCTCGACGCTTTCGACGAAGATCGGTTTGGCGCCGAGTGACTGAATCTGTTCCTTGGTCGCCGAACGCACATCGGTCGCGCTGACCTGCGCCCCCAAGCGTTTGGCGGTCGCGATCGCCTGCAGGCCCGCAACGCCCACGCCCATGACGAAGACCTTGGCCGCCTGCACCGTGCCGGCAGCGGTCATCATCATCGGGAAGGCGCGGCCATAGGTGTTGGCGGCGGTGAGCACGGCCTTGTAGCCGGCAAGGTTCGACTGGCTGGAGAGCACATCCATGCTCTGCGCACGGGTGATGCGCGGCATGAATTCCATGGAGAGCGCCTCGAGGCCGGCCTTGGCATAGGCCTCGACCAGCTCGCCGCTGCGGAAGGGATCGAAGGTCGCGGCAACCCATGCGCCAGCCTTCGCGCCCGCAAGCGCGGACACCTCTGGTGCCTGGACGCCGAGCACGATGTCGGCATCCTTCACGACCTGTGCGGCGGAGGCCACTTCGGCCCCGGCATCGCGGAAAGCGTCGTCTGTCACGGCGGCGCCCAGCCCGGCGCCCTCCTCGACAGCGACCGTGGCCCCGAGGGCAGCGAATTTCTTCGCTGTTTCGGGCGTCAGCGCGACCCGGTTTTCACCGGGAGCGCGCTCCTTCAGCACCGCAATGCGCACGCTTCGCGCTTATTCCGCGATCAGGATGACGACGAGCAGGGTGATGACGGCGATCAGCGGCACCGACCACTTCAGGTTGGCGATGAACGAGCTGTAGGTCTTGTTATGCGCCTTGTAGTCGTTGGCGGAACCCATGACGATATTCTCCGAATGGATGGAATGTTTGCACGGCGGTCTATCGTGCGCCTCGCGCTCGCTCAAGCCCTCGCTTCGCCCCCGTCCCCGCGAAACAGCCTTAATTGGACCTTTACCCAATGCTTGTAGGGCGGAGGGACGATGGACGCGCTTTTGCGTCCGTCAGACTTCGAGGGAGCACGGCAGACCAGATGGCGAATCAGGATACGCGCCTGTTGATGCTGATCGACGATGAACCGGCACAGGGCCGGCTCGTCGCCGCGCTTGCTGCCCGCGACGGCTGGCGCACGCTCACCGTCGCCAGCGGGGAAGAAGCCCTCGCGGCCCTCGCTTCGGACGAAGGCCGCAATGTCAGCGCGATCCTGCTCGACCAGTGGGTTCCGGGCGACGCCGCCTGCGACCTGATCCGCGAGCTGCGCGCTGCCCGGCCGGAAGCGCCGCTGCTGATGCTTACCGCCAGCACCTCGCCGCTGCTGGCCGTTGAAGCCATGCGCGCCGGTGCGACCGATTACCTGATCAAACCCGTGGGGCCCGAGCGCCTGCTCCAGGCCCTTGCCAGCGCGTCGCGGGTCGAAAAGCCCAACGCCGAACTGCAGCCGATGGCGGAAAAGCTCCCCCATCCGGTCGATTTCGACGCCATGGTCGGCACCGCCGCCCCGTTCCGCACCGCGCTGGCCAAGGCCGCCACTGCCGCACGCGGGCACGCACACGTCCTCGTCGAAGGCGAAAACGGTACGGGCAAGGACATGCTGGCCCGCGCCATGCACGCCGCCAGCACGCGGGCAAAGGCCCCGATGCGCGTCGTCCATTGCGCCGGCTTCCCTCCGGCATCCCTCGAATCGCTGCTGTTCGGGCATGAGAAAGGCGCCTTCCCCGGTGCCTTCGATCGCCAGGCCGGCCTGATCGAGCATTGCGACGGCGGCACGCTGATCCTCGACGACGTGGACCGCATTCCCGCCGAACAGCAGGAGCGCCTCGCCGAAGTGCTCAAGACCGGCATCGTGCGCCCGACCGGCGCGGCGCATGGGTTCAAGATCGACCTGCGCATCTTTGCCTCCAGCGATTTCGCCCTCGACGAGCTGGTCGCCGCCGGCCAGTTCTCAGAAGGCCTCTTTACCGAGCTTTCCGCCACCCGCATCCGCCTGCCGGCGCTGCGTGAACGGATGGGCGATATCCCCGCCCTCACTCGTTACTTCCTTTCCAAGATCGGCCAGCAGCCGGGGCTAAAGCACCACTCGATCGCCGACAGCGCGCTGTCGCTGCTGGAGGCTTACGACTGGCCGGGCAATGTCCGCCAGCTCCAAGCCGTGTTGTTCCGCGCCTGCGTGTTCGAACAGCGCGAGGCCCTGACCGCGCACAGCTTCCCGCAGCTTTCCGAATTGCTCGGCGACCTTGCCGACCGGGGCGAAAGCCGTGCGCGCGGGCTAGGCGTGCTCCTGTACACCGACGACGGCAACGTCCGTCCGCTGGAGGAGATCGAGGCCGACATCATCCGCCTCGCCATCGGCCATTACCGCGGCCGCATGACCGAAGTCGCCCGCCGCCTCGGCATCGGCCGCTCGACGCTCTACCGCAAGCTGAGCGAACTCGGCATCGACAACGCGGCGTGACAACGAGGCGCGATAGCAAGAACCGCAAGCGTCGTGAGCGCCTTGCGAAAGATCCGATGGTTCAGGCGGCCGCGGCCGGCGTGTCAGCATTGGCGTGCGCTGGACTTTATGCCTTCCTCCGAAGCTCTCCGGAGCGCTGGAGCAAGGTTGTCGAAAGGACCGAGCGCGAACGCCAGCAAAAAGCCGGGTGGGCGAAAGCCCGGGAACTCGACGAGGCCCGCTGGGAGCAATTCAGAGGGGATAGTGCCGCCCAAGCCCGCCTCCATCAAGACTTGTATCTCGTGATCGACGAGCCCGCCGTACCGGCGCAAACCGAGTATGATAGTACAAGCAATTATGGCCATGTCACGGAACGCTGGTCTGCAAGGCTCGGTGACGAGGTACTGGCGATTTCGCTAGATCACGATGGCGGAGGAGCTTTCCTGACATTCAAAGATCCCGAGCAGACTTACAAGGCGCTAACTTCTATCCGCGGCGCGCGCTGCGTGATCGGGACATGGGATGGGCCGCCTTCACCCGTTCAGCGCCGTGTTGCTGCCTTTGTGGGTGCGCTGCGCGATGCCGGTCATGTGGAAGGCGTTCCATGCCTGAGTGCCCCCAACTATCAGGAACTGACCGCGCGCCACTATGCGGACTATGCACGGCAGCGCGGTTGGCCCGAAGAGCGCGGCGGTGAAAGCGCCAAGGCTTGGGCAGACCGCAGTTGATGGCTATGCTGTTCAGCAAGCTGAGCGAACTCGGCATCGACAACGCAGCCTGACCTGCGTTACCCCATCGGGGTCATGCAAAAACTGAACGACATGCTGTGCGTCGTCACCGGCGGTGCGCGCGGGATCGGCAAGGCCGTTTGCGAAGCTTTCCTGGCGGAGGGCGCAAAGGTCGTGCTCACCGATATCGACGAAGAGGAAGGTAGGAAAGCCGCCGATGAACTCGGCTGCACCTTCCATCCGCTCGACGTTGCCAGCGAAACCGAGTGGGATGCGCTGGCCGCAGCCTTTCCCGCCATCGACGTGCTGGTGAACAACGCAGGCATCACCGGCTTCGAGGACGGACCCGCCGCGCACGATCCCGAGAACGCCAGCCTTGCCGAGTGGCACAAGGTCCACGCGGTCAACACCGACGGCTGCTTCCTCGGTTGCCGCTATGCCCTCAAGGCGATGAAGGCCAAGGGCACCGGCTCGATCATCAACATGTCCTCGCGCTCCGGCCTCGTCGGCATTCCCGGCGCGGCGGCCTATGCGGCGAGCAAGGCGGCGATGCGCAACCACACCAAGTCGGTCGCGCTCTACGCCGCGCAGCAGGGCTGGCAGATCCGCTGCAACTCGATCCACCCCGCCGCCATCCTCACCCCGATCTGGGAGCCAATGCTGGGCGACGGGCCGGACCGCGAGGCCAAGATGGCAGCGCTGGTCGCCGATACGCCGCTGAAGCGCTTCGGCACGGTCGAGGAGGTCGCCGCGCTCTGCGTCTTCCTCGCGAGCGAGGACAGCGCCTACATGACCGGCTCCGAACTCACCCTCGACGGCGGGCTGCTCGCGGGAAGCGCCGCCTCTCCGGGCTAGCCCGGCAGGTCGGCGAAGTCGGTCAGGGCTGCGTCCCTCAGGCCCCGCCAGACGTTGCGTGCCTGGACGGTTTCGGGGACATCGTGGACGCGAAGCAGCTGGACGCCTGCGCGCATGCCTTCGAGCGCCAGCGCCACGCTGCCGCCGAGGCGCTCCTCGACCGGCGCTTCCTTGCTCAGCGCGCCGATCATGCGCTTGCGGCTGGCACCCAGCAGCAGCGGGTGGCCGAGCGCGTGAAACAGCGGCAGCGCGTTGATCAGCGCGAGGTTGTGCGCAAGGCTCTTGCCGAAACCGATGCCCGGATCGAGCAGGATATTCCTCGCCTCGATCCCCGCCTCCAGCGCCGCATCGCGCCGCGCTCGCAGGGCATCGAACACCTCGAACACCACATTGGCGTAATCCGCGCCCTCATGGAGATCGTCGCCAGCCGCGCCCGGCGCGTGCATCAGCACCACGGGACATCCGGCAGAGGCGACCACCTCCGCGCTGCGCGGATCATGCGCGAGGCCCGAGACGTCGTTTACCAGATGCGCGCCTGCCTCCAGCGCGGCCTCCATCACCGCCGCCTTGCGCGTGTCGATGCTGACCGCTGCGCCCATGCCCGCGGCGGCCTCGATCGCCGGGACGACGCGCTCGATCTCGTCGCCTTCCCACAGGGCCTTGGCGCCGGGCCGCGTGCTCTCGCCGCCCACATCGATGATCGCCGCGCCCGCTTCGACCATGGCGGCCGCGTGTTCGCGCCCCGCTTGCGGATCGTCGAGGAAGCGCCCGCCGTCGCTGAAGCTGTCGGGCGTGACGTTGAGGATGCCCATCACCTGCGGCTGGTCGAGCGGCACATTGCGCGCGCCCAGCGTGAGCGGCGGATGCGCAAGCGTGAGGTTCGCCCACTGCTGTTCCGCATCGCCCGCAACCTCGTCGGGCAGCTGGCCCAGCACCTCGGCCATCGTATCCGGCGCGGCGAGCCAGCGTTCGACCACAGCGCCATCGCGCCGCAAGATCACTGCAAAGCGGCTCGCATAGACCATGGTGCCGGCAAGCCGGATGGCATTGCCATGCTCGGACTGCGGACCCGGCACGAGGCCGATGGGGCGGATGTAGATGCTGTCAGTCATGTTGGGACAACCCTAGCCTATTGCCCGCAGGATGGAACACATGGAACACGGTCCTGGGGGAGAAACGTGGCAGTTGACCGAATGGAGACCCGCTTGGACGAGAGGCGTGGTCGGGGTGCGCAAATCATGCAACTGCGCTAGTCCCAATACACACGGTAGGACAATAATTAGGGGCAACCTGTTCAAGATGGGTCCGTCGGCTAACGACCCGATTGCGGACGGATGAACCTTGCAAAAACGCAGGGGCTGCGCAGTTCGCTTTGTACCTAGTAGGGAAGAGCCCCGCAGTTCCCCTCGACAAGCTCGCCTGAAAAGGCCGCTCTTGCAAAGGATATCGAATCCGCCGTCGACGCTGGCACGACCCCGCGATGGTCAAGCTCCGGATAATAGACTGCTGTAACCTGCGTCCCTGCAGCACATGCGCGCCTTACGAGAGCGGCTTGCATCCGCAGCGGAGTGTCACGATCCTTTCCGCCCGTTCCGACAAACAGCGGCACCCTAAGTCCAAGCGTGGGATAACCCATTCTCGCAAAGGCCTTAACCAGATGCTCGCTCGGCGGGCGCTTGAAGGTCTCATTGTAGGATAGCCCTTCTTGAACGACTTTGGCCCGAACCTGTTTATGGCATGTTTCACGGATGGAGAGCGCAATTGGCATCGCGCGATCAGAAACATACTCCTCCAGCCGGAAATTCGCATCTGTTCGCTGCACCAGCGAGAGCGCCAGGAGATTATAGGCCAGCAAGGGATCAGCCACATCGCGCGGCCGGGCTTCTTGCAGCGCCACAAGCGTTTCGGGTGAGAAGAATGGCACTCCCGTCGCCACCACGCCCACAATCGCCAGTTCGGATGCATACTCCGGTGCGTAGGCAGCAGAAGCCACCGCTGCCCCGGCACCCTGCGACTGGCCGAATAGCAATACCTCATTCGATACTGGAAAGCTGCCCGACTGAACCGCACGGATTATGTCCAGATTGCTGTAGGCTTCGGGCCTGGTAGCCAGATAGGGGTGCGTCCCGCGTGTGCCGAGGCCTTGATAGTCCGACGCCACGACCGCGAAACCTTGCTTGAGCCAAAACTCAAGATATTCCCTGTCCTGCATCTGCCGACCATCCCACGATGGCGCGCAAACATCCGCGATCCCAACCGTACCGTGGGTCCACGCCATGAGAGGCCAGCCGCCCGCGGGCGCAGCACCTTCAGGCAAGAACAACACACCCGATACAGGCAGGATATCCTCACCTCCAAGCCCATCGGTGGAAGAATAGAGAAGCCGGATGTTTGCGCCCGCACCTGGATTGGATTGGGTAACTCCCAACTGTTCCGTTTTCAGGAGAACTCCCGGTTTGTCGATCTCGCCTTCGTAGAAATAGAAATCGGAGAGAAAGCTATCCCCTAAAGTAAGGCGATCGTCATTCACCTCCAATCGATCCGCTGCCCGTTCAGGCAGTGACGCGCAGGCACCAATGCCCATCAAGCCGGCGATCGCGCCTAATGCGGCAAGCAAATTCGAGATGGGCGAGCGTAGCATGATGGTGGAGTTGCTATCGCGCCTCTATCGCAATCGCAATGCATGCAATCGCAGCAAAGCCCCAACAACAGCTTTTCAATTCACCTACGGAGATCCGAGACGGTCGCAGGACAAACACGCTTCACACCGCAGTTTCGTTTTTAAATTAATCCTCCACCGCCAGCAGGTAGGTCTGCCGCGCGGCGTCGATGGGTTTCACATCCCCATCCACCTCGTAGTGCCAGAAGGTCCAGCCGTTGCAGCTGGGCGCGCCTTGCAGGTCCTTGCCGAGGCCGTGGATGCTGCCGGTCTGTTTCTCATGGGCGAGCGAGCCGTCGGCGCGCACGGTGGCGGTCCAGCGGCGTTTCTTGTCGAACACTTGGGTGCCCGGCTTGATGTAGCCGTTTTCGACCAGCGCGCCGAAGGCGACCTTGGGCGCGCTGCGCTTGGACTGCATCGTGGTGAGCGCGCTTTCGTCGAGCGGCAGCTCTTTCTCGATCCGCTTCAGCGCCGCATCCCGGTAGACGCCCTCGCGCTCGCAGCCGATCCATTCGCGGCCCAAGCGCTTGGCGACCGCGCCGGTGGTGCCGGTGCCGAAGAAGGGGTCGAGCACCACGTCGCCGCGCTCGGTGGTGGAAAGCAGCACGCGGTAGAGCAGGCTTTCGGGCTTTTGCGTCGGGTGGACCTTGTGACCGCCCTCCTTCAGCCGCTCCGCCCCGTTGCAGATCGGCAGGACCCAGTCGCTGCGCATCTGGAGCTCGTCATTGAGCGTCTTCATCGCGCGGTAGTTGAAGTGGTACTTCGCCTTCTCGCCCTGCGAGCACCACAGCAGCGTCTCGTGCGCGTTGGTGAAGCGGGTGCCGCGGAAATTGGGCATGGGGTTGGACTTGCGCCAGACAATGTCGTTGAGGATCCAGAAGCCCAGGTCCTGCAGGATCGCGCCGACACGGTAGATGTTGTGATAGCTGCCGATCACCCACAGCCCACCGTCGGGTTTGAGCACGCGCTTGGCTTCGGTCAGCCAGGCACGGGTAAAATCGTCGTATGCCTTGAAGGTGTCGAACTTGTCCCAGTCGTCGGTTACCGCATCGACATGGCTGCCATCGGGCCGGTTGAGATCGCCGCCGAGCTGGAGATTGTAGGGCGGATCGGCGAAGATGAGGTCGACGCTCGCATCGGGCAGCTTGCGCATGGCTTCGACGCAATCGCCGTCGAGGATCTGGCCGAGAGGCAGCTGTTCCCTGGGCGTTTCCGCCGGTTTTACAGTCGCTTTGGCGCGACTCTTCGTGGTCGTAATGACCCCCATGATGCATACCCCTGTCCGTAGTTATCCACAGGGTGAGTCCAAACGGATTCCCGGTCAAGCACGAAAATCCTCGCACACGATGGTTAACACCGGGTTGCTGAGGGAGAACAGAAGGTGTCCGCCACAAGATATTGAGTCTGCGCAGAATCTGCGGACTCAAGATGGTGGGGTGTGGCCGGGAAGACTCTACAGCAGCGCGAGTTGCGCCACCGGCGCGAAACTCTTGCGGTGGAGCGGGGTCGGGCCGTGGACCCGCAGCGCTTCCATATGCTGTTTAGAGCCATAACCCTTGTTGCTGGCCCAGCCATATTGCGGGTGCCGCTCTGCCGCCTCCAGCATCAGCCGGTCGCGGTATTCCTTGGCGAGGATCGAGGCGGCGGAGATGCTCGCCTCCTTCCCGTCGCCGCCGACGATGGGCTTCGCCTCGGGCCAGCGCCAGCCGGGCTGGCGGCCGTGCGGACTCATATTGCCATCGATCAGCACAGCCTCCGGCTCGTCCCCCAGAACCTCGACCGCACGAGTGACCGCCAGCGTCATCGCCAGCATGGTTGCCTGGAAAATGTTGATCCGGTCGATCTCCTCCGGATCGACCACGGCCAGGCCCCAGGCGCATTTTTCGCGAATTTGCGGCTCGAGGATGGAACGCCGCTTGGCCGAAAGCTTTTTGGAATCATCCAGGCCTGCGGGCGGGCTCTTGCAGAGCACGACTGCGGCCGCCACCACCGGTCCGGCCAAGGGGCCGCGTCCCGCCTCGTCGACGCCGACGACCAGGGGCGCACCGCCAAGGCCGCCAATGGGAGAATGCTTGAACATGCGTACGTCCGTCCTGCTCGCCACCCTATCCCCGCTGGTGCTGCTCGCAAGCTGCGGCAACGGCTATTCCACCGATGGCACGGCCGAGGCGGTGTCGACGCCCTCGCCCGATGGCGATTTCGACGGGACCTTTGCGATCACCGATCATGGCGAGTTCGCCGAACCCTGGGCCTCGGCCTTCATCCCGGGCACGAAGATGCTGTTCGTCACCGAACAGGCGGGCACCGCAAAGATCGTGGACACCGCAACCGGCCGCCTGATCACGGTCAGCGGCCTTCCCGAAGTGGACTATGGCGGCCAGGGCGGACTTGGCGACGTCGCCTTCCTGCCTTCGCAGGCAAGCGCCACGATGAGCGAACGCACAATCTACCTCAGCTGGGCCGAAGCGGGCGATGGCGACACGCGCGGTGCGGTGGTCGGCCGGGGCACGCTGGCCTGCCAGGAAGCGGATGCCTGCACCATCGAAGGCCTCTCGGTGATCTGGCGCCAGGCGCCCAAGGTGACGGGCCGCGGCCACTATTCGCACCGCATCGCCTTCAGCCCGGATGAAAGCCACATGTTCATCGCCAGCGGCGACCGGCAGAAGCTCGATCCGGCGCAGGATACGTCGAACACGCTCGGCACCATCGTGCGCCTCAACCTCGACGGTTCGCCCGCTGCCGGCAATCCGGTGGGCGCAGAAATCTGGTCCTACGGCCATCGCAATATCCTTGGCATGGATTTCGATGCCGCTGGGCGCCTGTGGGAAATCGAGCACGGGCCGGCCGGCGGTGACGAGCTCAACCTTGTCCAGCGCGGCGCTAACTATGGCTGGCCGACACGCTCGGACGGCGATCACTACAACGGCGACGACATTCCCGACCACACGGCCGATGATGGCTTCGTGAAGCCGGTACTGGGCTGGACCCCGGTCATCGCACCCGGCAACATGACCTTTTATTCCGGCGACCTGTTCGGCGGCATGGCGGGCGACCTGCTGATCTCCGGCCTCAGGACCGAAGCGATCGTGCGGGTTGCCATCGACGGCGATACCGCAACCGAGGTGGCGCGCTATCCGATGGACGCGCGCATCCGTTCGGTCATCGAAGGCCCAGACGGTGCGCTGTGGGTACTCGAAGACGGTGAGCAGGGCCGCCTGCTCGAACTTCGCCCGGGCTAAGCCGAAATTGATCGACTTGCCGATGCGCCGCGCGTAATCGGCGCGGCCCATGGCTACTCTCGTGCCCCTTCCCGCGATCGACCCCGCGCTGGTCGAAGAGCTGCTCGACGCCGCGTTTGGAGAAGGCCGCCACGCGCGCACCGCCTATCGCATTCGCGAGGGCGCGCCGTGCCTGGAGGCGTTGAGCTTCGCCGTTCTCGACGAGGATGACTATCTCGCCGGATCGATCCAGCTCTGGCCCGTCGCCCTTACCGATCCGCAGGGGCGCGCGCATCCGATGATCATGGTCGGCCCGGTTGCGGTTGTCCCCGGCCGCCAGGGCGAAGGCTTCGGCAAGGCGCTGATGGCGGCCAGCCTCGGCGCCATCGACGCAGGCTTCGAAGACGGCGCGGCTCCTTTGCCGCAGGTCATGATCGGCGACCCGGAGTATTACGGGCGCTGGGACTTCACGGCGCAGTTCACGGGCGGCTGGCATTGTCCCGGACCGTACGAAAAGGAGCGCCTGCTGGTGCGCAGCGGCAATCCCGCAATTCTCCCGGCCGAGGGTATGCTCGGCCCGTGGGTGGGATAGTTTTCTGTTGGGTGCGGTCAGGACATCCGTCCTGACCTTGCTTTTCCATCCCGCTCCTCCTCCCGGCCACCCATAGAATACCGTGCCGTGGGTGGCCGGGAGGGGGAGCGGGCTGAAACAGGGCGCAGCGACCGCAAGGGAGCGAACAGACGCCATTGAGAAACCCCGCCCCATCTGCCATCGCTCACGCGTGCCTTACACACCGCCCCCCGAACTCGCCGGAATGTCGCTCGGCCAGATCGCGGAGGCGGTGGCCGAGCGCAAATTGCCGCCGGTGGAGCAGTGGTCGCCCGAAAACGTGGGCGAAAGCCACATGCGGATTGCTGCCGATGGCACCTGGTATCACGACGGTTCGCCGATCACGCGCCCGGCCATGGTGCGCGCTTTTGCGGGCCTCCTCAACCGCGAGGAGGACGGCAGTTACTGGCTGGTCGTGCCCTACCAGAAGCTCTCCATCGAGGTGGAGGACGCCTGTTTCATCGCCACCGATGTGAGCGAGACCGAAGGCGACCTCGCCTTCCGCCTCAACACCGACGAGCTGGTAGTTGCGGGGCCCGACAATCCGATCCGCGCGGGGGGCGATGCGGACAGCCCCTCGCTCTACCTCCACGTACGCCGCGGCTGCGAAGCGCGCCTCAACCGCTCCACCTACGAACAGCTGGCGCAGATCGCGCTCGAACGCGGCGAGGACTGGACCGTTGCCAGCGGCGGCGAGACCTTCTCGCTCCTGCCCGCATGACGGCGATCTTCAACCGTCTCACGCAGCTGTTCGAGCATGGCCACGCCCGCGATGTGGGTGAGCTGATGTCGGACAGTCGCTTTGCCGATCTCGACCGGACGGCCGACGCCGCCGTGCTGATCGCCGTGACCGAGCGGCCCGACCCCACGGTTCTGCTCACCCAGCGTCCGCGTACCATGCGCGACCACCCCGGCCAGGTGGCCTTTCCCGGCGGCAAGCTCGATACGGGCGAAACCGCGACCGAGGCCGCCCTGCGCGAAGCGTGGGAGGAGCTTTCCATCGACCCCGTACATGTCTCCATCATCGGGACGACCGACCGCTACCAGACCGGCACCGGCTTCGACATTACTCCCGTGCTCGCCACGGTTCCGCACGACCTGCCCATCCGGCCCGACCCGCGCGAAGTGGAAAGCTGGTTCGAATGCCCGCTCGACAAGCTGATGGATGCATCGCAATGGAGCCGCAATTCAGTGTTCTGGAAAGGGGCGATGCGCGAGTATCTGGAAATGGACCACGAGGGGTACCGCATCTGGGGCGTCACAGCCGCCATTTGCTGGAACCTGTCGCGCCGGATCGACTGGCTGGAGACACGGGCATGACCGTGCATCTTCCCCGGGCCGATTGGACGCAGCGCGCGAGCCTTGCGAAACTGGTCGCAGCGCTGGGCGCAGATGACATCCGCTGGGTCGGCGGCTGCGTGCGCGACACGCTGCTCGGTCTTGAAAGCAACGATATCGACGCGGCGACGCGCCATGCACCCGCGCGCGTCATCGACCTGTGCAAGGCGGCCGGCATCCGCACCGTGCCGACCGGCATCGACCACGGCACCGTCACTGCGGTCTTCGACGACGGCAATGTCGAGGTCACCACCCTGCGCCGCGACGTCGCCACCGACGGCCGCCGCGCCACGATTGCGTTCAGCGAGCGCTGGGAAGACGACGCCTCGCGGCGCGATTTCACCATCAACGCGCTCTACGCCCATCCCGACACGCTGGCGGTTGACGACTACTTCGGCGGGCTTGCCGACCTCGAGGCCAAGCGCGTGCGCTTTATCGGCGATGCCGAAACCCGCATCCGCGAGGATCACTTGCGGATCCTGCGCTATTTTCGCTTCGCAACCCGTTTCGGCGGCGGATGGGACGAAGAGGCGAGCGCGGCCTGCAAGGCGCTGGCCCCCACGCTCAAAGGCCTCAGCCGCGAGAGGGTCGGCGGTGAGTTGCAGAGCTTGCTCGCCCTGCCCGACCCTTCTGCCACCATTGCCCTCATGCGCGAGCTTGGCGTGCTGCAGGAAGTCCTGCCCGAAGGCGGCGCGCGCGAAGTGGCGCAGCTCGCCCGACTGGTCGAGGCCGAGGGCAGGGCCCGCCTTGCCCCCGATGCCATGCGCCGTATGGCGGCGCTCCTCCCGGCCATCGCGCCGGTCGCCGAGACAGTGGCGGCCCGCCTGCGCCTGTCGCGCCAGCAGCGCGAACGGCTGATGTGCGTGGCCCAGCGAAGCCCCGATGACGCGGACCACGCGCGCGGGCTCGCCTATACGGTCGGCACCGACTGCGCGGTCGATCGCCTGCTGCTGATCGGCGCCGATCCCGCACCGGTTGTTGGCTGGGAGGCCCCGGCCTTCCCGCTCAAAGGTGGGGAGATCGTGGCGCGCGGCGTGGCCAAGGGTCCCGAAGTCGCGCGTATGTTGCAGCGCATCGAAAAACGCTGGATTGAGGAGGAATTTCCGCCCCGCTCGCGTGTGGAAGAGTTGCTCGAAGAGGAACTTGCCGCATCCTAAACCGCATGGTTTGCGTCTCTTAAGGCTCGCTTAAGGTGCAATGCAGCAAAACCGTCACGCGGTTGCAAAAAGACGCATTCCGTGAAATAGAGTGGCCGTTCCCTAGCGGAACCGGCGGGTGGCCCAGGCCAATACCCTATCCCGCTCTTTCCAGTTTAGCCGGCTCTATCGCGCGTCCCGCGTGTGGGAGAGCCGCGTGTTTCGAATACCAAGTCTTGGAGTTGCATTATGAAGTTCGCGAAGCTGGCCGTTGCTGCTGTTGCCCTCGCCGCCACCCCCGCCCTTGCCAACGACCAGGTCGTCACCGGCGTGACCGTGACCGGCCCCGAAGGCAACGCCGTGGGCACCATCGTCTCGGTCGAAAACGGCACCGCCGTGCTCGACACCGGCAAGCACCAGGTTCCCCTCGCTGTCAGCATGTACGGCGTCGGTGAAGCCGGCCCGACGATTACCGTGACGAAGGCGCAGCTCGACGGCATGATCGACGCACAGCTCGCCGAAGCCGCTGCCAAGCGCGACGCCGCCCTGGTGGTCGATGCGGCCGTGGTCGACGCAGCCAACGCTCCGCTCGGCACCGTCCTCGAAATCGACGGCGACAACATCGTTGTGGCCCGCGGCGGCGACGAAGCGAACAAGGTCACGCTGCTGCGCGAATACTTCAGCGCAACCGACACCGGCCTGATGGCTCGCCTCACCAACGCGCAGATCGACGCTGCGATGGCGCAGGCCGCTCCGGCAGCCGACGCGACCGGCGAATAAGCCGAGAGCCTTTCGGGGCTAGAAAAAGAGCCGGGAGCGTTCACGCGCTCCCGGCTCTTTTTGTTGGGTGCGAGTTTGTTTGTTGCGTGCGTGAAGCGCATCCGCACTTCCCTAGGGCTGTTCCATCCCGCTCCCCCTCCCGGCCACCCATAGAATACCGTGCCGTGGGTGGCCGGGAGGGGGAGCGGGATGGAACAGCAAGCCTTCGACGGATGTCGAAGGCGCACCCGATCACAAACCTAAAACTTGTTGTCCCGCGGGAAGCCCTGCGGCGGGAGGCGGCCGGCGCCGCCGCGCGCGACCTTCCATTGCCACATTTCGCTTTCGGTACGGGTGCGGTCGCCCTTGCCGCCCATCTGCCATGACAGGCCTTCTTCCATTGTGAAGGTCGTCGCATCGGACAGGCCGCCGTCGCGGTAGTTCTGCAGCTTGTTGCCCTGCCCCTTGGCAAGACGCGGCAGCTCTTCGAGGTTGAAGACCACCAGCTTGCGGTTCTCGCCCACCACGGCGACATGATCGTGCCCCTCCTCGATCGGGCGGGCCACCATCAGGCGCGCATCGCCCGGCAGGTTGACCACCTGGCGGCCCTTGCGGGTTTCGGCCAGCATGGCTTCGGTCGAGGCGGCAAAGCCCTTGCCCGTGCTTGCAGCAAGCAGGACCTCAAGCCCCTCGCGGTGGACAAGGACCGCCATGATCCGCGTCGCCCCGTCGATGTCGAGCGTGTTGCGCACCGGCTCGCCGAAACCGCGCGCGCCGGGCAGCTTGTCCGCGCCCAGCGTGAACACGCGGCCATCGTCACCGATCAGCAGCAGCTTGTCGGTGGTCTGCGCGTGGAGGACGAAGGCCGGGCCGTCGCCTTCCTTGTACTTGAATTCCTGGTCCAGCGGCAGGTGGCCTTTGGCCCCGCGTACCCATCCCTTCTGCGAGAGGATGACCGTCACCGGCTCCTTCTCGATCATCGCGTCCATGCTGAATTCGACTGCCGGGGCGGCTTCCTGGATGCGCGTGCGGCGCGCGCCAAGCTCGGTATCCTCGCCATATTCCTTGCGCAGGCCATTGAGATCGCGCTTCAGGCGCGTGCGCTGGCGGGCGGGCGAGCCGAGCAGCTTTTCAAGCTCGTCCTGTTCCTTGAGCAGCTCGTCCTTTTCGGTGCGCAGCTGCATTTCCTCCAGCTTGCGCAAGGACCGCAGGCGCATGTTGAGGATCGCCTCGGCCTGACGGTCGGTGAGCTTGAATTCCTCCATCATCACCGGCTTGGGCTCGTCCTCGGTGCGGATAATTTCGATCACGCGGTCGAGGTTGAGGAAGGCGATGATGTAGCCTTCGACCAGTTCCAGCCGCCGCGCGATCTGGTCGAGCCGGTGCTGGCTGCGGCGCTGGAGGATGTCGATCTGGCTGGCGATCCAGTTGTTGAGCAGCTCCTTGAGCCCCATGACCATTGGCGTGCGCGTGGCGTCGAGCACGTTGAGGTTGAGGCCGAAGCGCGTTTCGAGGTCGGTCAGCTTGTAGAGGCTTTCCTTTAGCAGCTCCGGATCGACGTTGCGGCTGCGCGGGACAAGCACGATGCGGATCTGCTCGTCGCTTTCATCGCGCACGTCCTCAAGGATCGGCAGCTTCTTGTCGGCAATGGCCTGCGCGATCTGTTCGATCAGCTTGCCCTTGGCGACCTGGTAGGGGATTTCGGAAATGACCAGCTGCCACTGGCCGCCACCCAGCCGCTCGATACCCGCATCGCGGTCCTCGGCCTTCTCGGCCTCGGCCGCGTGGAAGCGGCCGCGCACACGGAAGGACCCGCGCCCGGTCTCATAGGCAGCCGCAACGGTCTCTGCGCTTTCGGCGACGATGCCGCCGGTGGCGAAGTCCGGTCCCTTGAAGATCTCCATCAGCCGCGCATGTTCGACATGCGGGTTGTCGATCACTTCCAGCGTCGCATCGACGATTTCGGCGACGTTGTGGCTGGGGATGTTGGTCGCCATGCCGACCGCAATCCCGCTCGCGCCATTGGCGAGCAGGTTGGGGAAGAGGCCCGGCATGATCTCCGGCTCTTCTTCCTCGTTGTTGTAGGTCGGGATGAAATCGACCGTGCCGGCGTCGAGGCCTTCCATCAGGCGCATCGCCGTCTTCGTCAGGCGCGCTTCGGTGTAGCGGTAGGCGGCCGCGTTATCGCCATCGATATTGCCGAAGTTCCCTTGGCCCTCCACCAGCGGATATCGAAGCGCGAAATCCTGCGCGAGGCGGACCATCGCGTCATAGGCAGCGGTATCGCCATGCGGGTGGTACTTGCCGATCACCTCGCCCACCACGCGGGCCGATTTCTTGAAGCCGCTCGAGGGATCGAGCTTCAGCTGGCGCATGGTCCACAAGAGCCGGCGGTGGACCGGCTTCAGGCCATCGCGCAAGTCGGGAAGCGAGCGCGCGGTGATCGTGGACAGCGCATAGACGAGATATCGCTCCGAAAGTGCGCTGTCGAAGGGCGCATCGACGATGGCGTCGAAGGGGTCTTTATCGCTGTCGAGAGTCGTGTCGTTGGCGGCCATGCAATCCGCCCTACCACTGCCACGGCTCACCTAGAAGAACGGAACGGCCCGCTTTCCCCACGCATTGAACGGGTAACACGAAATCAAGGAGTTACCTATGACGAAGCGCGTTATGATCCTCGCCACCGATGGCTTTGAACAGTCGGAACTGATGGGCCCCAAGGCCAATCTGGAGAAGGCCGGTATCGAGACCGAAGTGGTGAGTCTCGAAAGCGGCGAGATCAAGGGCTGGCAGGACGGCAACTGGGGCGAGAGCGTCAGCGTCGACAAGACGGTCGACGAGGTATCCAGCTGCGAAAGCTATGACGCCCTGCTGCTGCCCGGCGGCCAGATGAACCCCGACATCCTGCGCATGAACGATCGCGCCGTCGCCATCGTCCGTGAATTCGGCATGGCCGGCAAGCCGATCGCCGCCATCTGCCACGCGCCCTGGCTGCTCTCCGAAGCCGGCCTCATCGACGGCAAGACCGTGACCGGCTGGCCCTCCATCCGCACCGACCTTTCGAACGCCGGCGCGACCGTCGTCGACCAGGAAGTCGCTCAGGACGGCCAGATCATTACCAGCCGCAATCCGGACGACATCCCGGCCTTCAGCAAGGCGCTGATCGATACGCTTGGCGCGACCATCGAAGAGCGCCAGCTCGAGGCGGCCTGATCCGCTAGATAACAGCTCACAGCGAGGGCCCCGCCGCAGCAATGCGGTGGGGCTTTTTGCTTTGCACTCAGCACCTTACTCAAGGGCGAAGTTTGCATGCAACAAGATATGTTGTAACATCAATTAAATTGTGTTTTGATTGTGTTCATATTGTGGCAAAAATAAGGCACAAATGGGGCGGGTGATGAGAGAGGAGTGCGATATGAGGAGAATCCTTCTGACATGCGCGGCTGCGCCGCTGGCCTTGGCCGGGTGCAGCGGAGCCGAAGACGCGGTCACCGAGCGGGTTGCCTCGATGGATGTCGAGGCGGCGGAGATGGCGAGCTACGACATGCAGGCCCCGCCTCCGGCACCGGCCACGGCTGAGATGCTCGAGGCGGACGCGTCCGAAGCGATCAGCGCCTCCGGCGCGATCCCCGTCGGTATGCCGCAGGTGGCTTACCGCTATGCCTATGGTTTCCGCCTCCCCTCCAACGCGATCAAGCCGCTGCAGGAACGCCACGCCGACATGTGCGAGGCCAGGGGGCCGGACGTGTGCCGCATCATCTCGATGGACCAGGCCGAAAACGAAGGCGATTACGCCTACGGCAGCCTGACTCTGGCGGTTCGCGCTCGCGACGCGCGCGGTTTCGGCAAGGAACTCGCAACGGCCAGCGGCAAGGTAGACGGCGAACTGGTGTCTTCCTCTATCGAGGGCGAGGACCTGTCCAAGCGCATTGTCGACACCGAGGCGCGGCTGCGCGCCCGTACCGTCCTGCGCGACCGGCTGATGGATGTTCTGCGCAACCGCCGCGGCACGGTTTCCGAGCTGGTCGCGGCCGAACGCGGCGTGGCGCAGGTGAACGAAGAGATCGACCAGGCGCAAAGCTGGCTTGCCGAGATGCGGGGCCGGGTCGCCTATTCGAACATGACCGTGTCCTACGAAAGCGGAAGGCCTGCAACGGGCGGCTTTGCCGAGCCCATCCGCAGCGCGTGGAATTCGCTTGGCGGGATCTTCGGCACCATGATCAGCGTCCTGATGGTGCTGCTGGCGGTTATCGTTCCGATGGGCCTGCTGGGCTGGATCGCGTTTCGCCTGTGGCGCCGAGCAGGGTTTTCGACCGGTATCGGCGAAGGCTGGCGGCGCGAGGGCAACGCGTCCGGTTCGTCCTGATCCCCGCTCAGCGAGCGCTGGTCAGAACCAGGCGCGCAGGCCGATCAGCAGTTTGAAACCGTCCGGATCCTCGCCCGCAAGGCGCGCGATATCGGCGGTTTCGCCCAGCTTCGCTTCGTATTCGACACCGATGTAGGGTGCGAACTCGGGCACGAATTCATACCGCAGGCGCAGGCCCGGCTCGATCTTGGTGAACCCCGCGCCGATACCGCGTGCGGGAATGTCCTGCGCGCTCGCCTCGATCTCGATCCGCGGCTGGAGGATCAGCTGCTGGGTGATCTTCTGGTCGTATTCGGCCTCCACCCGCGCGGTGAGGTCGCCCTGGTCGGAGAGGAACAGCGCGCCGTCGACGTGGAACATGTACGGCGCAAGGCCCTGCACGCCGACCACGGCATAGCCGCGTGTGCCGTCGATGGGGTCGAGCCGGATACCGGCCTGGAGGTCGAAAAAGGGCCCGATCGCGCGGCTGTAGAGCGCCTGTATCTCGGCGTCTTCGACCGCCCCGCCGAACTCGCCCTCACCCTCGGTCTTGAGGACGAGGCGGTTCACGTCCCCGCCATACCAGGCCTGCGCGTCCCACAGATAGCCGTCTTCGCCGTCGCCGGCATCGATGCGGGCTTCCAGTCGCTCGACCAGCACCATGCCGGTCCGCATGCCGCCGTTTTCCTTGGCGAGCTGCCGCCGGCTGGGTTCCATGGCCTCGGCACCCCAGACCGCGTCGGCGGCATGGCGCGGCCCTTCGAAGGCGCGCGCGGGCACGGCGCTTTCCGGCGCAGCATCGGGAGCAGACTTGTCGGCGCCGGCCCCGTGGGCCGAGTGGTCCATTCCGCTATGATCCATGCGCGGCGGCGCCGCTGCATCCTGCCCATGAGCACCATGGGTCGAATGGTCCATCGACGGTGCCGCCTTGTCCTCACCCTTCGGCGGGCACTTTTCGGGTGACAGGTGCCCCATCGCGCAGTGGTGGACCTCCGGCGCTTCGGCCGCAGGCGCATGCTGTGCGTGGCCCGCGTGACCGCCGTGGCCGGAGTGATCCTGCGCGGCGAGCGCGCCGGGTGTCAGCGCAGCGGCGGCAAGAAGCAACGCGCGCATCAGGCTTCACCCTCGTCCGGGAAGGGGCGCACAGTGACGACCTGCATCATCCCAGCGTGCATGTGATAGAGCAGGTGGCAGTGGAAGGCCCAGTCGCCCGGCTCGTTGGCGGTGAGGTCGAAGGTTGCCTTCCCGCCCGGCTGAACGACCACCGTGTGCTTCAGCGGCTGGTGCATGTGGTCGGCACCATTGACCAGCTCGAAGAAGTGCCCGTGCAGGTGGATCGGGTGCGCCATCATGGTCTGGTTGACCAGCGTCACCCGCACGCGTTCGTCATAGCCAAAGCGGATCGGATCGTCGGTTGCGGCGGTGAACTTCTTGCCGTCGAAGCTCCACATGTAGCGTTCCATATTGCCGGTAAGATGGATTTCCATCTCCCGGTCGACTTCGCGGTGCGGGTTCATCCGCTTGGCCTTGAGGTCGGTGTAGCGCAGGACGCGGTGCGGGACCTTGTCGAGGCCGAGGCCGGGAAAATCCATCCGGTTGACGGGGCTCGGCGCGACCATGTCGAGGCCCGGGCCGACCTTCACGTCCTCCGGCAGCTTGGAGGTGTCGCGCATCGAATGGTCCATCGCGCCCATATCGTGGCCCATGGCGGCGTGGTCCATCATGCCCATGTCGGTCATGGTCAGTGTCACCGGCTCGCGCAGCGGCGGCGGGGTCGCAATATGGCCCTTGTGGCTCGTCAGGCTGGCCACACCCATACCCGAACGGTCCATCGCCTCGGCCACGATCGCATGGCTGCCGGCGGGCGGCGCAACGATCACGTCGTAGGTTTCGGCGACACCGATCTGGAATTCGTCGACCTCGACCTCGTCGACATACTGCCCGTCGGCCTGGATGACCGTCATCAAGACGCCCGGAATGCGCACGTTGAAGAAGGTCATCGCGCTGCCGTTGATGATACGCAGGCGCACCCGCTCGCCGGGCGCGAATGCGAATTGGAGATCGTCGGACGGGCCGTGGCCATTGACGAGGTAGGTGTAGGTCGCCGCCGTCACATCGGAGATATCGCGCGGGTTCATCCGCATCTCGCCCCACATGCGCCGCATCTCGCCCGGCATCTCGCCTTCGGTCGCGGTCATCATCTGGCGGTTGAAATAGTGCTCGCCGACCTTGAGCTTGCGCATGATCTCATGCGGGTGGATCGGCGTGAATTCGCTCAGCAGCACCACATAATCCCGGTCGTAACGCGGGTCAGGATCGGCACTCTCGACGATGATCGGGCCATAGTGCCCTGCCTGTTCCTGCAGGCCGGAATGCGAGTGCCACCAATAGGTGCCGTTCTGGCGCAGCGGGAATTCGTAGGTGAAACGCTCGCCGGGGCGGATGCCGGGGAAGCTCACACCCGGCACGCCGTCGAACTGGAAAGGCAGCAACAGGCCGTGCCAATGGATCGAGCTGTCTTCGCTGAGGTTGTTGGTGACGTGGAGGCGCACGTCCTGCCCTTCGCGCAGGCGGATCAGCGGGCCAGGCACCGTGCCGTTGACGGCAAAGGCGTGGCCCATGCGGCCGCCGGTCATGAAGGAGTGCTCGCCGATCGACAGCTCGATATCGCTGCCCGACAGTTCGCCGAAGCCCTTGGATGCATGGCTCATGGAGGCTCCGCGCGCCCATGCGGGCATCGGCAGGGCGCTCGCCGCGGCAAGCGCGGCGGTGCTCTTGATC
Organism: Qipengyuania flava; assembly: GCF_019448255.1. Taxonomy (NCBI): domain Bacteria; kingdom Pseudomonadati; phylum Pseudomonadota; class Alphaproteobacteria; order Sphingomonadales; family Erythrobacteraceae; genus Qipengyuania; species Qipengyuania flava. The sequence continues at coordinate 1,081,540 of NZ_CP080410.1, read as the reverse complement.
AGGGAACGGCGGGTAAGAACGGTCATCGAGAAATCTGCTGGCAACCTCAGGTTGTAGGCGATATATATACCCCCATGGGGTATGACAACGGGTGTCTTTCATGAGTGACGCGAAGCTTGCCAAAACCAACCGATTGAACCGGATCGCCGGGCAGGTGCGCGGCGTTGCCAAGATGGTCGAGGACGATCGCTATTGCATGGATATCCTGCACCAGATCCAGGCGATCAAATCCGCCCTCGCAAAGGTGGAATCGCAGGTCCTGAAAGACCACGCGGCCTGCTGCGTGAACGAGGCCATCGCCAGTGGTGATGAAGCCGAGCAGCGCCAAAAGTTCGAGGAGCTGGTGGACCTGCTGGAAAAGCGGCGCGGCTAGGAGCGCCGGCCCGCAGAAGTACCTCAGGCGAGCACGGCCGTGTCGAAAACGACGTGCTCTTCCACCGCCATGCCGTTGCGAATACGGAAGCGGTCGACGCCGTTGTATTCGCGCCGCTCACCGTTGATCAGCGCGCTCGTGCGCCAGTAGATATACAGCAGTTCGTCGTTGCCGGCGCAGTCGAGTGGCGTCACTTCCAGGCCCTCCATCGCGTCCAGCATCCCGCCCATCACCTCGATGTATTCGGCGCCGGTGAAGGTGCCCTGGCCGGAAAAGGTAATGCGTGCGTCCGGAGCGATGATCTCGGCAACGCGCTCACCGGAAGGGGCATCCCAGAAGGATTTGAATCGCTCAAAATAATCGAGATGCTCTGCGCTCAGACCGCTGCCATCGAAATCCGTCACGTCCATTTCCTTTCCCTTGCGCCGCGAACAGCGTGTAGAAAGGAATTTATGTGCGCAGCGCACATATCGTCAAGTTGAAATATGTGCATTCCGCACATAAGCACCGAGTTATGTCCGATTACACCGCCAACTTACTGGGCGTCGTCTCCCTCGCCATCGCCAACCGGATTGAGGACGCCGCGCGCGAGATTCTCAACCATGTCGGGGAATCGCCGGCCGCCATCGTCGTGATCGGTTACGGCTTCGGCCCCACCAACGAACAGCTCAGGCGTACACTAAACCTCTCACATCCAGGCGCAGTACGCCTAGTCGATCGGCTCGCAGCCGACGGCCTTGTCGAGCGACGCAAGGGCGAGGACAAGCGCTCGGTTGCCCTTCACCTTACCGAGGCAGGGCACGCCAAGCGCGAAGCCTTGCTGAAGGGCCGCCTGGCCGCGATCCGTCCCATGCTGGATGGGTTGTCGCCCGAAGACGATGAGGCTCTTGCCGGGCTGCTTCACAAGATGCTGACGGCGATGGATCCGCCCGATGCCGAACGTTGCCGCCTGTGCCGCCTGTGCGACGACAGCGTTTGCCATACCTGTCCGATACCCGCCGACTTCCGCGAGGAAGCGGCTTAGAACCGCCGCATATCGTGGCTCTCGGCGGGAATGCGCACGGTGAGACCGTCCATCTCCGCCGTCAGCTCGATCTGGCAGGAGAGGCGGCTGGTGCGGGCAACGCCGGCGGCAAGGTCGAGCATGTCCTCTTCTTCCTCGCTCGCCTCTTCCAGTCGGCCGAACCATTCGTCGGCGACGATCACGTGGCAGGTGGAACAGGCCATCTGGCCCTCGCAGGTCCCTTCCAGCGGCAGGCCCGCGCCCTGCGCCACGCGCAAGAGGTTGTCGCCCGGCTCGGCCTCGGCCGTCACGGTTTCGCCGCCGGAGGTTTCAAACGCGATTTTCACAAGTCCTGCACCTTTGCTGCGGCGTTGATTGTCGCGGCCGCCTGTTCGATGTCTTCCAGGGTGGTGTAGCGCCCGAAACCGATCCGGATAGAGCTTTTCGCCTGCTTGTCGGAAAGGCCGATGGCTTTCAGCACGTGGCTGGGCCGGCCCGATCCGCTGGCGCAGGCGCTGCCCGCGCTGAACATCACGTCGCGCACCTCGCTCATCAGGCGGCCCACATCGAGCCCGTCGCGGCGGATGTTGAGATTGCCGTGCCAGCGCGCGTCCTCACTGCCGTTGAGCGTCCAGTCGGCAAACAGCTCGCGCGCCCGGTTCCAGAGCGCTTCCACATGATCGCGGTCCTGCTCCATGCGCTCTTTCGCTTCGGCCGCCGCCGCGCCCATTCCGGCGATCAGCGCCGGGCTGAGCGTGCCCGAACGAAGCCCGAATTCCTGGCCACCGCCGGTCTGCACCTCGGCCAGGTCCACCCCGTCGCGCACCCACAGCGCGCCCACGCCCTTGGGGCCGTGAAACTTGTGCGCGGAAATCGCGAGCATGTCGGCGCTGGTCACCTCGATCCGGCCATAGGCCTGCACCGCATCGCACAGGAACAGCGCGCCCGCGCCCTTGGCCTTGCGGTGCCATTCAAGCGTCGGCTGGATGGTGCCGATTTCGTTGTTGACCTGCATGACGCAGACCAGCCGCGTGTCGGCGGGCAGGTCCTGCTTGGTGTTGCACTGGCCGGTGTTGGCGACGTTGAGCACATGGCTCTTGCCCGCAGCCTGCGCCGTGTCGCCCACCGCCGAATGCTCGATCGCGGAATAGGACACGGTGCCGCCCTGCCCCGAACCGCGAATGGCGAGGTTGAGCGCCTCGGTCGCGCCGCTGGTGAAAATCACCCGGCCGCCTGCGGGAAACAGCGCGGCGACCTGGTCGCGCGCCAGTTCGATCGCGGCCTTGGCCTGCCGGCCCATGCGGTGCGCGGAATGCGGGTTGCCGAAGCCGGTGCCGCCCGGCCCGTCGAGCCAGCGCATCATCGCATCGCGCGCTTCGGGGGCAAGCGGGGTCGTGGCCTGGTAGTCGAGGTAGATCATGCCTGTTCCACCATGGGATCTTGGCAATGAGGACAGTTTCTCAGCGTCTCGGCTCCGCGAAAATGTGTGGCGATGCGATGATCATAGGCATGCAGACCACACGACCGGCATTTCAAGGCGAGGACCGGAAAGACGAGCATGGCTAGCACGAATGGCAAGGCCCAAATCGTCCGGAACGCTAAGTACTCGACCAGCGGTACGACGACTGCAAACTGGCAGATACGCAGATAGCAGGTCCAAAAGGTTTGGGTCATGCCTTCGCCATCTCAAGCCATAGCTCGCAGAAGCGTTCCACCTCTTCGCGCGTCGTGTTCCAGCCGAGCGAGACGCGGATCGTGTTGGCCGCGATTTCGGGCGGGACCTGCATCGCCTCAAGCACGCGGCTGGTCTTCATGGTGCCGGAGGAACAGGCCGAACCTTGCGAGACCGAGATCCCCGCCATGTCGAGGCGCATGACCTGCGCGCTGGCGCTCATGTTGGGCATGGCGATGGCGCGGATGTAGGGCGTGGGCGTATCGAGAGTGAGGCTGCCGGATAGGCTTTCGAGCGGCGCCGCGATATCCGGGTCGAGATAGGGGTCCCCGGCCGCCTCCAGCGCTGCGGCCATGCCCAGCGCGCCGGGCAGGTTCTCTGTTCCGCGCCGATAGCCGCGCTCGTGCCCTCCACTCGCCACAAGCAGGGCGTAGTCGCGCACCAGCAGCGCGCCGATACCGATGGGCCCGCCGAACTTGTGCGCCGAGACAATGGCCATGTCGCAAGGCGGGAGCGCGAACTTGCCCGCGCTCTGCGCGCAATCGGCCAGAAGCAGGCCGCCCGCCTGACCGACGATACCGGCAATGGCCGCGAGATCCTGCCGGTTGCCCGTCTCCGAGTTTACATGCTGCACCGCCACCAACGGCCGTTCGCGCTGCACCGCTTCGGTGAGCACTTCGAGGTCGAGCGCGCCATCGGGTCGCACGGCCACGCGCTCGGCGTCAGGCACGGCTTGCAGGATGCAGTCATGCTCCACCGCCGACACCAGCCGCGCGCCGGCCTTGGCCCTGTCGAGCGCAAGCGCCGCCGCCTCGCTCGCGCCGGAGGTGAAGATCACCTCGCCCTCCCAGCCGAGCGCCCCCTTCACCCTTTCGCGCGCGTCTTCCAGCAGGCTGCGCGCCTTGCGACCTTCGGCATGCGGGCTGCTCGGATTGGCCCACAGCGCGAAGCCTTCCTCCATCGCGGCGCGCGCTTCGGGGCGTAGCGGGGTGGTGGCGGCGTGGTCGAGGTAGATGCGGTCCGGAATGGTACGGTCTCGAAATGATTGCGATTTGGCAGGCAAACCCTATATAGCGCGCCACTTCGCGCAAAGCCTTATCGGGCGCAAGCGCTCCGACATTTCGACCAGGGTACACCTCCCATGCCGACCGTGATCTTTCCCGGCCCCGAAGGCCGCCTCGAAGGCCGTTTCTCCCCCGCCCCGCGCCCGCGCGCACCAGTGGCGATGATCCTGCACCCGCACCCGCAGGGCGGCGGCACGATGAACGAGCAGATGACGCAGCGTCTCTACAAGACCTTCGTCAACCGCGGCTTTGCCACGCTGCGCTTCAACTTCCGCGGCGTGGGTCGCAGCCAGGGCAGCTTCGACAACGGCATTGGCGAGCTGTCGGACGCGGCCAGCGCGCTCGACTGGGTGCAGCAGGTCCATCCCGAAGCGCAGACCACCTGGGTCGCCGGCGTCAGCTTCGGCGCGCTCATCGGCATGCAGCTTCTCATGCGTCGCCCGGAAATCCGCGGCTGGATTTCGATCGGCGCGCCGGCGAGCATGTACGACTTCTCCTTCCTCGCGCCCTGCCCTGCCAGCGGCATCTTCATCCACGGCGCGCAGGACACGGTCGTCCAGCCGCAGGCGGTGACCAAGCTCGTCGAGAAATTGCGCACGCAGAAGCACATTACGGTGCATCACGAGGAAATTCCTCGCGCAAACCACTTCTTCGAAAATGAGCAGGCAGAGCTGATGAAGTCGGTCGACAATTATCTCGACTTCCGCCTCGACCCGAGCTGCCCGATCACCTGACGAACACGGGGCTTTCCGCCCCGCACCCGGCCTTCGAAACCGGCTAAGGTTGCGGAATGCAACGCGAAAACGCTTTTCCTTTTCCTGTTATGTTGTAACATTGCACAAACGAGAGGTCGCAAACGCCTCCGCAAATGGAAGAGGAGAAACCCCATGTCCTTTGTCGATCAGACCCGCAGGCCGTCGCCCGCCAGCATGGCCGCCGTGATCGGTGTGCACGCCGCTGTCGGGGCGCTCTTGGTGACCGGGCTTACCGTGACGGGCGTCATTGCCGAGGTGGATAAGCCCTGGGAGGTCCGCGATATCCCGCTGACACCGCCGCCCCCGCCTGAGCCGCCAGCCGATCCGGTCGAAGCGAGGCCAACGCAGCCGACCGAGCCGCTGGTTCACATCCCGCAGCCCAAGTTCGACCTCGACACGACAGCGCCGATCATTCCCTCAACGGATTTGATCATCCCGCTGCCCAAGCCCTCGCCCGGCCTCGGCGTTGAGCTTCCCAAGCCGACCCCCGCGCCGAGTTTCAACCCGGTTGCGGCCAAACCGCGCAACAATCCCGGTGCGTGGCTGTCGAATGACGACTACCGCCCCTCGTGGATACGCAAGGACCTCACCGGCCTTGCCACCTTCCGGCTGGAGATTGCCGCCAACGGCCGCGTGACCGGCTGCACCGTCACCGGCTCTACCGGGCACGGCGAGCTCGACGCAGCCACCTGCCGCCTCGTTACCAAGCGCGCGCGGTTCGAACCGGCACGCGGCGGCAATGGCGAAGCGGTAGCGGGCAGCTACACCGGATCGGTGCTGTGGCAGGTGCCCGAATAGGCGGGGATTAGCGCGCGTCCTGCTCGATCTTGTCGAGCGGGACCTCGCCGCTCGCATCGGGCAAGGTCCAGATGGCGACGTTCATCAGGGCCACCACGGCGAGCAGCACCATGAGCAGCGCGTTCTTCACATTGCCGGTACGGCGCCACAGGAAGAAGGCACCCAGCACCAGCAGGATCGCGGCAAGGACGGTGATGGAAAGGACGGCATCGAGCATGCGTCCTCCCATACTGTCCTCGTGCGGCATTTGACAGCCCTGCGCGCGCACCGCACACGGGCTGGCATGAGCATAGAGCAGACCGCCATCACCCGCCGCCAAGCCCTCGCCGGGCTCGGCGCAACCTCCGCCCTTGCCCTGACCGGTTGCGCCAACGCCCCCCGCCCCGAAGCGGTCACGCAGGCGCGGGCCATTGGAGCGGAACGCCTGCTTGAAGTGGTCGGCTACAATCTCCTCGGCCACGAGCCGGAGCGGGCCACGGCGCTGGGGGTCGACACCGGCCGCTACGCCTCGCTGCGCGGTCTGCTCGAAGACCAGTCACCCGAAGGCCAGCAAGCCTACGCCGCCACGCTGCGCCGCGACCTCGAACGCGTGCGCGCCTATCCGCGCGAGGGCCTCGAAAGCGAAACGCTGACCAATCTCGATGTGGTCGAAAGCGCCTACGACCTCGCGCTCGACGGGTTCGCCCTGCCCTATGGCGACACGCCTGTCGGTAACTGGCGCACAGCGCCCTATGTCGTCATCCAAAACGTGGGCGAATACCTCGCGCTGCCGCGCTTCATGCAGTCGAACCACAAGGTCGAGAACGGCGACGATGCCGACGCCTATATCGAGCGCATGGAGCAGATGCCCGCCGTGTTCGATGGCGAGCTCGCCCGTATCCGTGCCGCGCGCGAGATGGGCGTGGTTCCGCCTTCCTTCCTGCTCGACAAGGCCATGCGCCAGATGGAACAGACCGTCGCCAGCGCCGGCAAGGGCGAGCTGTTTGCCGATGACCTGCGGGGCAAGCTCGCTGCCAAAGGCATGCCCGAAAGCCACGCCAACCGCGCCAAGACCCTCGAAAGCGGGCCGATCGCAGAGGCGCTGACCCGCCAGCTCGAAGAATTGCGCGCCGAGCGCTCCGTGGCGACGGACGATCCCGGCATGTCCGCCCGCCCGCGCGGCGACGAATTCTACGCCTGGGCGCTGCGCTCCAGCACGACCACGCGCCTGTCGCCCGACGAGGTTCACCAGCAGGGGCTCGAAGAACTCGAGGCGCTTCACGCCCGCATGGATCCGATCCTGCGCTCCATCGGCTATACCAGCGGCTCGGTGGGCGAGCGCATGCAGGCGCTCGCCGCCGACCCCCGCTACAAATTCGCCGAGGGCGATCCCGGGCGCGAGGAGATCATGGCATTCATCTGGGACCGGGTGGAGTGGATCAAGGCGCAGATGCCGCGCGCCTTCAACACGCTGGTCGATCCCAACATGGAAGTCGTGCGCATCCCGGTGGCCGAAGAAGTCGGCGCGCCGGGCGCCTATGGCGGGGCGGGCAGCAAGGACGGCACCATCCCGGGGCGCTTCTGGATCAACCTGCGCACCACCGACCTCCACCGCAAATACGACCTCGCCGATCTCACCTATCACGAGACCATTCCCGGCCATGTGTGGGAGGGCGAATATTCGAACCGCCTGCCGCTGATCCGCTCGATCCTGGCCTTCAATCCCTTCAGCGAAGGCTGGGCGCTGTATGGCGAGCAGCTGGCGGACGAGCTGGGCGCTTATGACGATTTCACCGTCGGGCGGCTCGGCTACCTGCAAAGCCTAGCTTTCCGCGCCTGCCGCATGGTCGTCGATACCGGTCTTCACGCCAAGGGATGGAGCCGGGCGCGCGCTGTCGATTTCTTCGTCACCCGCAACGGCAGCAAGCCGGCCGAGGTGGAAAGCGAAGTGGACCGCTATTGCAGCTGGCCCGGCCAGGCGACGGGCTACAAGCTTGGCCACAGCCGCATCGTCGACCAGCGCGCCCGCGCCGAGGCGGAATTGGGCGCGGCCTATGACATGAAGGCGTTCAACGACGCGGTCATCCTGGGCGGCAATGTCCCGATGGATGTGCTGGAAAGAAATGTCGCACGGTACATAGAAAACGCAAGCGGATGATACATTTACAATAGTATTTGTCCGCCGTTCTTCTATCGTGGGACGGCATCATTTCATTGGGGGTCGCAACCTTGTACCGTATTCTCGTAGCGCTCGTCGCTTTTGCCTTCGCCCTGCCCGTGCAGGCCGCGTGGCATCGCGCCGAATCCGACCATTTCGTCATCTACGCCGACGACAGCGAGAAAGACCTCGCGCGCTTTGCTGAGGCGCTGGAGAAGTATCACGCGGCCATGTCGCTCGTGACCGGGCGCGAGGTTGAAAAGCCGAGCCCCTCCAACCGTGTCACCATCTACGCCGTGGGCGGGTCGCGATCGATGCGCAAGCTGGCCGAGACGAAGAACGTTGGCGGCTTCTACATGCCCCGCGCCGGAGGTTCGGTGGCGTTCGTGCCGGATGTGAGGCCGAGCTACGGCGAACCGCGGCATTCCTTCCGCGTCCTCCTGCACGAATACGCGCACCATTTCCTGATCGGTAGCGCGCGTTTCGGCATGCCGCGCTGGATGGACGAAGGCGGGGCGGAATTCTTCGCCTCGGCCCGCTTCATGCGCGATGGGGAGGTTCATCTCGGCCGCGCGGCCAACCATCGCGCCGGCGAACTTGCCTTTGCGACCAAAGTCTCGATGGAAGAGCTGTTCGAGCGCGGCAACGTGCAGCGCGGTGGAACGGTGGAGCGCGACAGTTTCTACGGCCGCAGCTGGGCGCTCTACCACTACCTGACCTTCAGCGAAGAGCGGAAGGGGCAGCTGCTCGACTACGCCCGCCGGATTGCGGCGGGGCAATCGTCGCTCGATGCCGCACGCAGCGTCTTCGGCGATATCGACGCGCTCGGTCACGAGGTCGACGAATATCTCAAGCAGCGAAAGATGAACGCCTTCGTGATCGCGCCCGATCGCCTGACCATCAATCCCGTCATCGTGCGGCCCGTCAGCGCTGGTATGGCCGAGATGATGCCGGTTATCATGCGCTCGAAGCGCGGCGTTAAGCGCGAACAGGCCAACGAAGTCCTGATCGACGCACGCGAAGTGGCCGCCGCCTATCCGCAGGATGCCGATGTGCTGGCGGCACTTGCCGAGGCCGAATACGACGCGGGCAATCTGACCGAGGCCATTGCTGCCGCCGATGCGGCGCTCGCCATCGACCCGGCGTCCAAGAATGCGCTGGTCCAGAAAGGCTACGCGCTGTTCGCGCAGGCCCGCGACGCCGAGGATGCCGACGCGGCGTACGCACAGGCGATGAAACCCTTCTCCGCGCTCAACCGGCTGGAGCAGGATCATCCGCTCCCGCTGATCTACTATTACCAGAGCTTCGTGAGGCGCGGGGCGGCGCCGAATGAAACGGCACGGCACGCGCTCGAGCGCGCATCGCGGCTCTCGCCCTTTGATCGCAGCCTGGCGATGAACGCAGGGCTGATGCAGGCGCGCGAAGGAAAGATAGCGCTTGCCCGCAGGACCCTTCAGCCGGTGGCCGCAAACCCGCACGGCGGGCGCATGGCCGACGACGCGCAGCGGTATCTCGACGAGCTGGCTGAGGTCGAGGAAGGCACCGAATGGCGTCCCCGCCGCACGGTCGATCTTGGTGCCGTGCTCAAGTCCCTCGCCAAGGAAAGAGAGGACGACGCCGACGAAAGCGCGGAGTGAGGGGCGGCCCGACCCGGACCGCCCCCGCAAGGCATCAGTTGCCGATACCGAGCTTGGTATCCATCGGGTCCGAAACCGTGGCTACGCCGTCGCCGGAAACCGAATCCGCCCAGCCGCCAAGGAACGTGCCCGCTGCTTCGCAGGTCGCCGCGCCGGAAACCGAGCCCGTGATCGCGCCGCACACCGCGCTGAAGGTGTCGCCGAGGTATTCGCCGATGGTCGCGCCGCCGACCGAGGCGATTTCTTTGGTGTCGAGAATTTTCATGTCTGGTCCTTTCCAGGTTTGGATCATGCTCCCATGAGCGCCCCCTTCCTCGGTGAAGACCGAAACCTCTTGAATAGGGCGGCGCGACTAGGTTTGCTGTCCTAGGTCTGCCCTCTCGCACCACAGCCCGACTTGATTAGGCGGGCAATGCAGCCGACATGGGGCGCAGCACCGCGGTGGGCGGGAGAGGAGCGAACGCAATGGAAGCGCTGGGCGAAAATCTTGAAACCATGCCGCGGGTGCCGCTTGCGGACAGCCACGTGGCGGCGCTGCACGCAATCGGCAGCGAATGCAGCTACGCCGCGGGCGAGATGGTGGTCGAGGCCGGCGACGCGATGGATCGCTTTGTCTATGTCCTCGATGGCGAGATCGAAGTCGTCGATCCCTGGTCGGGCGCGCGCCTGATGGAGAGCTCGCTCGGTCCCACGCAGTTCATGGGCGAGATCGCCTTCCTCAACGCGGGATCCTATTTCCTGCCCATGCGCGCGGCCAAGCCGACCCGCACGCTGGAAGTCCCGCGAACCGATATGCTCGACCTGATGGCGCGCGTGCCCGAGCTGTCGGATCACGTCATCCGCGTGTTCTCCGCCCGGCGGCGACGCCAGTTCGAGCTGAAGAACAGCTCGGTCAAACTGATCGGCGCTGACCGCGACGCGAAGGTCCAGAAGGTCGAGCAATTCCTCAGCCGCAACCGCATCCCGTTCGAAAGCATCGACATGGACGGGCGAGACGACGAGACGCTCGAAGCCTGCAACCTGTCCGATCACAAGCCGGGCGTGATCCTCGGCAAGGACCGCGTCCTCGACGATCCGAGCCCGCGCAAGGTTGCGCAGTACCTGAACCTCGATCTCGATGTCTGCCGGGAGACGCTCTACGACGTGCTGATCGTTGGCGGCGGACCGGCCGGTGTCGCAGCATCGGTCTATGCGGGCAGCGAAGGGCTGTGCGCCCTCACCATTGAGGACACCGCTATCGGGGGACAGGCCGGCACCAGCAGCCGGATCGAGAACTACATGGGCTTCCCGACCGGCATTTCGGGCGCAGACCTCGTCTATCGCGGGCAGATCCAGGCAATGAAATTCGGCACCCGGTTTGCCATGCCGCGCGCGGTGCAGGGCCTCGCGAAGCGAGACGACGGGACGTTCTGCGCTATGCTCGACGATGGCGACGAGGTCTGCGCGAAATCGATCCTCGTCGCGACCGGCGTGCAGTATCGCCGCCTGCCGATCGACCGGCTGGAGGAATTCGAGGGAGCCGGCGTTTTCTACGCGGCGACCGACATGGAATCGCGCTTTTGCCAGGGCACCGAGGCGGTGGTGATCGGCGGAGGCAATTCTGCGGGCCAGGCGGCCATGTACCTCAGCCGCGCCGCCAAGCACGTGCACATCGTGGTGCGCGGGGACAGCCTTGCCTCCTCCATGTCGAGCTATCTCACCGAGCGGCTCGAAGCCGACCCGGCGGTCACCATCCACTACAACACAACCGTGACCGAGCTGCATGGCGGCGACCATCTGGAGGGTGTGACCTTCACCACGCCCGATGGTGACCGGCGCATCGACACGCGCGCGCTGTTCATCATGATCGGCGCGGCGCCAAATACCGATTGGCTCTCAGGCCTCGTGGAAACCGACGAAAAGGGCTTTGTACGCACCGGCGCCGAAGTCGGCCGCGACACGCCATTCGAGACCGGGACCGACGGCATCTTCGCTGTCGGCGATGTGCGCGCCGGATCGGTCAAACGCGTCGCAAGCGCGGTGGGCGAAGGCTCGGTCGTGGTCAGCCGGATCTGGGACTATGTCGACCGGCTGGAGGAAGCGCAGGGCGAGGCCTAGCCCCGCCCCTGCGCCACAGGCGCTACTTCTTGCCGAAGAAGCTGCTCGCCATGCCGGCGATGTCGTCGAGCGGGCTGCCGTCCTTGTCGAGGTCAAGCATGCTGGCAAACTTCGCCAGCGATCCTTCGCCGCCGATGGCGTCGCGGATCTGTTCGAGCATGGCGGCGTCCATTCCCGTCTTGGAAGACGCAACTTCGATCGTGTCGCCCGGATCCTGGTGCGCTTCGCCGAGCGCCGCGACGGCCTTGGCGGCCAGTTCGGGATCGATGCCGAACTTTTCGGCCATATTGGTCACGGTGGGGTGGTCACCAACCTGACCCAGGATGCTGTCGAAAAGGCTCATGCTGCGAATCTCCCAAGGTTGCGCGGCGTCATGGTGCCAAGCGGCGGCCAAACGATAAAGCCCCCGATCCACGTCAAGCGCGGATCGGGGGCCTCCTCTCCAACCGGTGGGTCCCGCCGGGGCGGAACCAAATAGGTCAGGCAGCGACCGGCGTCGCGGGCGCAGCGTCGCGCACGCCCTGGTCGACATGCGCTGCGAAGGGTTCGAAGTTGTCGACGAAGAGCTGCACCAGCTTCTGTGCGGTGCGGTCGTATTCGTCCTTGTCGGCCCAGGTCGAACGCGGGTCGAGGATGCCGTCGTCCACGCCTTCCACGCTGACCGGCACTTCGAAGCCAAAGTTCGGGTCCTTGCGGAATTCCGCATCGTTCAGGCTGCCCTCGAGCGCGGCGTTCAGAAGCGCGCGAGTGGCCTTGATCGGCATGCGGTTGCCGACACCGTACTTGCCGCCGGTCCAGCCGGTGTTGACCAGCCAGCAGGCGACTTCGCCCTTGGCGATGCGTTCTTTCAGAAGGTTGCCGTAAACGCTCGGGTGGCGGGGCATGAAGGGTGCGCCGAAGCAGGTGCTGAAGGTCGCCTGCGGCTCGGTCACGCCGATTTCAGTGCCGGCGACCTTGGCGGTGTAGCCCGACAGGAAGTGGTACATCGCCTGATCGGGCGTGAGGCGTGCGATCGGAGGCAGCACGCCGAATGCATCGGCGGTCAGCATGATCACGTTCGAGGGCGGCGGCCCCATGTTCTCTTCCGAGGTGTTCGGGATCGAGGACAGCGGGTAGGCGCCGCGGGTGTTCTCGGCCTTGGAATTGTCGTCGAGGTCGATCTCGCCGGCCTCGTTCATCACGACGTTCTCAAGGATGGTCCCTTCCATCTTCGTGGTAGCGTAGATTTCCGGCTCGGCTTCGGGGTCGAGGCGGATCATCTTGGCGTAGCAGCCGCCTTCGAAATTGAAGACAGCCGTATCCGACCAGCCGTGCTCGTCATCGCCGATCAGCGTGCGGCTCGCATCGGCCGAGAGCGTGGTCTTGCCGGTGCCCGAGAGGCCGAAGAACACGGCGCTCTTGCCGTCGGGGCCGACATTGGCCGAGCAGTGCATCGGCATCACGCCCTTGGTCGGCAGCAGATAGTTGAGGATGCCGAAGACGCTCTTCTTCATTTCGCCGGCGTATTTGGTGCCGCCGATGAGGATAAGCTTTTCTTCGAGGTTCACCGCAATCACGGTTTCGCTGCGCGTGCCGTGACGCGCCGGATCGGCCTGGAAGCTCGGCAGGTCGATGATCGTGTATTCGGGAACGAAGCCGTCGAGTTCGGCCTCGGTCGGGCGCACGAGGAGCGTGCGGATAAACTGGTTGTGCCAGGCGAGCTCGTTGATGACGCGCACGTTGACGCGGTACTCGGGCTGCGAGCCACCGAAGAGGTCGGCGACATAGAGGTCCGACTTATCGGCCACGGCCTTGAGGAAATCCTCTTTCAGGGCGGCGAAATGCTCGCTCGTCATCGAGGCGTTGTTGTCCCACCACACGGTGTTCTCGGTTTCGGCGTTGCGCACGATGAACTTGTCGTTCGCGCTGCGGCCCGTGTGCTTGCCGGTTTCGACGACCAGCGGACCGTCCTTGGCACGGCGACCTTCGCCATTGGCGAGAGCGGCTGCAGTCAGTTCGTCCGACGTCAGGTTGGGATGAATAGTCGCAGAAGTATCAATGCCCTGCGAGGCAAGCGAATGGGAAAGCGAAAAGGTCACTGAATTCTCCGGCGCGTGATGCGGGTTCGTCAGGGAATCGGTTGCGCATACGAATGCGCGCCCCTCGAGACCGCCATTACTTTGCCCGCGTCGCGGCGTCAAACCGGATGCGGCCAATATGTACTGGTCCGGGACACAGCTTGCGTTGTTTTGCCCGAATATTGCGGCTAATTACATGACGATGGAGAGCACCAGCGCCGATACGCCCTCGCCGAGCGAGGAAAACCGCACCGTAATTGCGCTGGTCGATGACGACCGGAACATCCTTACGACGGTGTCGATTGCGCTCCAGGCCGAAGGCTTCGACACACGCGTCTATTCCGATGGGGAGGCGGCGCTCGGCGCGCTGCTGTCCAATCCGCCGGACCTTGCGATCTTCGACATCAAGATGCCCAAGATGGACGGGATGGAATTGCTGCGCCGCCTGCGCGAGCATTCACCGCTGCCGGTGATCTTCCTCACCAGCAAGGACGATGAAAGCGACGAGGAAGCCGGTTTCGAGATGGGCGCCGACGACTACATCGCCAAGCCCTTCAGCCTGCGCCTGCTGCTCGCCCGCATTCGCGCGATCCTGCGCCGCAGCGACGGGGAACACCCGCTGCTCTTGTCCGAGCAGTTCGACGACACCCCCGGCGAAGTGCTGGAGCGCGGGCGCCTCTACATGGACCCGGCGCGCCATCATGTGACCTGGGACGGGGAAGCGGTGTCCCTCACCGTGACCGAATTCCTGCTGCTGGAGGCGCTGGCCAGCCGCCCGGGCGTTATCAAGAGCCGCAACCAGCTGATGGACGCCGCCTATCCCGACGATGTCTTCGTCGATGACCGCACGGTCGACAGTCACATCAAGCGCATGCGCCGCAAATTCCGCAGCGTGGACCGCAGCTTCTCCGCGATCGAGACGCTCTACGGGGCTGGCTACAGCTTCAACGAGAGCTGAAGACGGGTAGCCGCACGCCATGTCCGAAACCGGCAGTGTCCTCAAAGGCGATCCGCGCGAGAAGCTGCGCTGGTCTCGCCGCCTCTCGCTCACCAGCCGCATCCTGTTCGTCAACGTGCTGCCGCTCGTCCTGCTGGGCGGCGGGGTCATCTATGTCGATGCCTATCGCAAGCAGTTGCTGGACGAGCGCTTCAAGCTGGCGCTGGTCGAGGCCCAGATCACCGCTGAAGCGCTAGCCGGCGCCACGCCGCAGCGTCAGGAAGCCCTGCTGATCCAGATCGGCAAGGAACAGCGCCTGCGCCTTCGCGTGTATGGGCCCGACGGCATACTGGAATCAGATAGCTTCAAGCTGGCTCCACCCAGCTTCACCCTGCCCAGCGCGGACCAGGTGGACCAGGACGCGTTTGCCCTGCAGCTCGACCGCTGGTTCGATCGCGTGGTCGGCGCGCCGGCCTTGCCCGACTACCTCGAGCCGGAAAGCGACGATGCCGAGGATTGGCCCGAACTGCGGCGCGCGCGCGAGGAAAGTCTCACCCAGATCGTGCTTCGCGATGCCCCCGACGGCACCCATGTGATCAACGCTGCGGCCCCGGTCGGGCTGGATGGCGACACACTCCTGCTCACACGCAATCCGGTCGATATCACCGAAAGAGTGCGCCAGGCGCGCTCCTCGGTTGCTCTGGTTGTCCTGCTCGCCCTTGCCATTTCGATCCTGCTCTCGCTGTTCCTCGCGCAAACCATTGTGCGCCCCTTGCGCGAATTGGTGCAGGCCGCCATTCGCGTGCGGCAGGGGCGCGACCGGCAGGTCGAGGTCCCCCGCCTGCCGCAACGGCGTGACGAGATCGGCATGCTCGCGCGCTCGATATCGGACATGACAGCGGCCCTGCGCCAGCGGATCGACGCGGTCGAGCACTTCGCCGCCGATGTGGCGCATGAGATCAAGAACCCGCTTGCCAGCCTGCGCAGCGCCACCGAATCGCTGAGCAAGGTCGAAGACCCGCAGCTGCGCGCCCAGCTGCTCGACATCGCAACCCACGACGTGCGCCGGATTGACCGCCTGGTGACCGAGATCTCCGACGCCAGCCGGATCGATGCGGAAATGTCGCGCACCGAGTTCGAGCCTGTCGACCTTGCGCACCTGCTGTGCACCATCATCGAAAGCCGCGCCGCGCGCGCCGAAGACGAAGGGCGGACGCTCGAAGTCTCCGGGGCGGAAAACCCGGTCCCTGTCATGGGCGTACCTGTACGGCTGGAACGCGTGATCCAGAACCTGCTCGACAACGCCGTATCCTTCTCGCCCCCCAACGGCCGGGTCTGGGCCGAGATCGCCCGCCACGACGGCTGGGTCACCTTGCGGATCTGCGACGAGGGACCGGGCATCCCCGAAGAAAAGCGCGAGGCGGTGTTCCAGCGTTTCCACTCCGACCGGCCGGCCGAAGAGGATTTCGGCAACCACTCCGGCCTCGGCCTCGCGATCGCACGGACCATTGCCGAAGCGCATGACGGCACGCTCATCGCCACCTCGCGGTCCGATGGAGAACCGGGCGCCTGCCTCGAACTCGGCCTGCCCGCCAAGCGATGAGCGCGCGCATCCTCGCCAACACCACGGCGGTCGCTATCGGCGGACGCGCCCTGCTGATCGAAGGGGTGCCGGGAGCCGGCAAGTCCTCGCTCGCCCTCGCTCTTATCGACCGCGGCGCCACGCTGATCGGCGACGATGCCGTCAGCCTTGAGGTCCGGGACGGCGCGCTGCTTGCTGCGTCGCCTCCCAACACGAAGGGCCTGATCGAAGTGCGCAATGTCGGCATTGTGGAGATGCCGGTGACTACGGGGACCGTCGCTCTCATGCTTACGCTTGACCCGGCGGCCCCGCGCTTCCCGATGGACCCGTCGTCCCGGACAATAGAGGGCGTATCCGTCCCCCTCCTGCCCTTCGCGCCGGGTGACGCCATCCAGGCCTTGCGAGCCGAGCACGCGCTGGCGCAACACGGCCTCCCCCTCCCCAAGCCGCCAGAAAACGCATAGGCATTCCGGCCGATGACCGACGAATCGCCTTCCGCGCCCCAGCGCATCCTCCTCGTCACCGGCCTGTCCGGTGCGGGAAAGTCGACCGCGCTCCAGGTTCTGGAAGACCTCGGCTGGGAAGCGATCGACAATTTTCCGATCCGCCTCCTTGGCGGGCTGGTCGGCAGCGGCAGCGGCTCTACCCCCATGGCAATCGGCTTCGATTCCCGTACCCGTGGCTTCGTGCCGGGCGAGATCATCGAGCTGTGCAAGCAGTTCGAAACACGCGACGATGTCGAGCTGACCACGCTGTTCATCGACTGCACCAGCGCCGAGCTGGAGCGCCGGTACAACGAAACCCGCCGGCCGCATCCCATGGCCCGCGGCCGGCCCGCGATCGACGGCATCAAGGCGGAACGCGAGCTCCTCGAACCGCTGCGCCGCTGGGCCGATATCGTCATCGATACAACCGATTATGCAACCAACCAGTTGCAGCAGGTGGTCCGCGAACGCTTCGCCGAACAGGCCGAGCGCAGCATGACGGTGACAATTTCGAGCTTCGGTTTCGCGCGCGGCATGCCGCCGCTGGCCGACCTGTTGTTCGACATGCGCTTCCTCGACAATCCGCATTGGGTGGAAGGCCTGCGCGAACTCACCGGGCTCGACGATCCGGTGGGCGAGCACATCGAGGCCGATCCGGCCTTTGCGCCGGCGTTCGATCGCATCACAGATCTGCTGCGCGAAGTCATGCCCCGCTACGCCGCGCAGGGACGCAGCTATCTCAACATCGCCTTTGGCTGTACCGGCGGGAGACACCGGTCGGTCTTCAGCGCCGAACGCGCCGCCGAGGTCTTGCGCGCCGAAGGATTTTCGCCCACGGTCCTCCACCGCAACCTGGGATCACGCCCCGCCGACCCTCTCGAGCGCCGCTGACCCCCTCGCGAAACCAAGGCTAGAGCACCCGATATCCTCCCCATGATCGCAACTGGTATCCGCGCATGATCGGCATGATCCTCGTCACACACGGCAAGCTGGCCGAACACTTCATCGACGCGATGGAGCATGTCGTTGGCAAGCAGGAAGGCGTTGCCACCATCTGTATCGGCCCGAACGACGATATGGAGCAGCGCCGGCAGGACATTGCCGATGCGATCAAGGAAGTGGACACCGGCAAGGGCGCGATCATCCTGACCGACCTGTTCGGCGGCACCCCGTCGAACCTTGCAATCTCGCTCCTCGATACGGGCCATGTGGAAGTGATCGCCGGCATCAATCTGCCGATGCTGATCCGCCTTGCCGGCGCGCGCAAGAGCATGGGCGTGGTCGAAGCGGTCAACGCCGCGCAGACCGCCGGGCGCAACTACATCACGGTCGCCAGCGAGTTCCTCGGACAGGAGCTCGAAAGCACCCGGAAAGCCTCTTGAGCGAGCTGCGCAAGAGCCTCGAAGTGGTCAACCAGCGCGGCCTGCACGCGCGGGCGAGTGCCAAGTTCGTCAGCGCCGTGGCAGAGCTGCCCGAAGGCTGTAGCGTACGCGTGGCCAAGGGCGACAACGAGGCGGCCGGCGGCTCGATCCTCGGCCTCATGATGCTGGGCGCCGCCAAGGGCGATACGATCGAGCTGATCGTTGCCGGCGACAATTCACACGATGTGATGGCCGAGCTTTCGGCCATGATCGAGGATGGCTTCGGGGAGCCCTGAGATGCCCGGTGAGCGCCGGGTCATTACCGGCTTTTCCAATCCCACGGTCAAGGCGCTGCGCGCCCTGCGCGAGAAGAAGCACCGCAAGGCGGCGGGTAAGTTCCTTGCCGAAGGACTGCGCTTGCTGACCGATGCGCGCGAAAGCGGCCATGTGCCCGAAACGCTCGTGCTTGCCGACCGGCGCGATCCGCACCCCCTACTGACGGCGCTGGAAGAGGCGGTCGAAGCAGGCGGCGGCGAGATCATTGAAACCTCGCCCGACATCCTGTCCAAGATCACCGGCAAGGACAATCCGCAGGCTGTTGCCGGGGTCTTTGCCGAATTCGACACCTCGCTCGCCGCGCTTGATCGCACCAGCGCCGATATCTGGCTGGTGGCGCAGGCGCTGCGCGATCCTGGCAATCTGGGGACCATGCTGCGGACCGGCGACGCCATCGGGGCTGGCGGATTGATCCTGATCGACGATTGCGCCGACCCTTTCAGCGTCGAGGCCGTACGCGCCAGCATGGGTGCCTTGTTCACCCAGAGAATCGCCCGCGCCACGTGGGACGAGTTCGAACCTTGGCTGCGCGCGGACGCCGGCCAGCTGGTCGCTGCCAGCCTGCGCGAGGCCCAGCCCTATCGCGGCGCTCCCTATGCCGCGCCCTGCTTCGTGATGGTCGGCAACGAAAGCCGCGGGCTGCCCGAAGCCTATGAAATGGCCTGCGACCTGCGCGTCACCATGCCGATGAAAGGCCGCGCCGACAGCTTGAACGCGGCCGTCGCGGCGGCGGTACTCGGCTACGAGGTGCTCGCCTCCTTCGACTGATACCGAAACCCGCACTTGGCATCGACCCATTCTAGTATATAAGAGCTTATATGAATAGCCCTGTTCAGGCCGGGATCGGCACGAAGCTTCGCCTCCTCCTTACCCGCATGGACGGAGATCTCGCCGCGCTTTACGCGCAGCA
Source organism: Qipengyuania flava (assembly GCF_019448255.1). NCBI lineage: Bacteria > Pseudomonadati > Pseudomonadota > Alphaproteobacteria > Sphingomonadales > Erythrobacteraceae > Qipengyuania > Qipengyuania flava. The sequence continues at coordinate 1,062,336 of NZ_CP080410.1, read as the reverse complement.
GGACACGGATTTCCGGCCGCGCTTCTTCCCGGTGTTCCAGCTTCTCCTGCGCGAAGAAGAGGCGCTCGTTTCGGATATTGCGCGCGCCCTTCAGGTCAGCCAGCCTGCTGCGACGCAAACGCTTGGCGAGATGAAGCGGCTTGGTTTCGTTAGCTTCGAAAAGGGCCGCGACGCGCGCGAGCGCTTGGTTCGCTTGACGCCCCATGCCCACGAAACGGCGGAAAAACTCGCGCCCCTGTGGGAGGCCGTGAGCGCGTCTGCGGGTGAACTCGATGGCGAACTTTCGCAGCCCCTGGGCAAGAGTCTCGACGAGGCCAACGCCGCGCTCGCTCGCGAGAGTTTCGCGGACCGGATTTCCCGGCATCTCGCGAAAGCCGGTCGAGCGGTGAAAGCGATCTCTGCCGCTTGCCTCACCGGGCTAGCGCTCATGGCGGCCAACCCGCTCGAGGCGCGAGCGATTGATGCCCGAGATCGGGCGCAGGTTGTCGAGAACGCGGCAGCGCTCCTGACCGATCGCTATGTGGATGCGGCCGAAGGCGCGCGCCTTGCGCAACGCATGCGCGAGGAAGCCGGACGCTGGAGCGCCGTGGACGATGCAGAAGCCTTTGCCCGCGCTGTAACCGAGTGGCTGCGGGCGAAGTCGGGAGACGGGCACCTCGGCCTCAGCTACAGCGAGGAGCCGATACCTGTCGGCACAGGCGAGGCCGAATTCTCCGCCGCCGAAATGGAGAAGTGGTACGGCGCGCATATCAACCACGGCATTGCCAAGATCGAGCGGCTCGAGGGCAATATCATGCTGCTCGACCTGCGTGTCTTCCCGCCTCCTGCCATGGCGGGTGACGTAATCGCCGCGGCCATGACCCTGGTTGCGCAGGGCGATGCCCTGATTATCGATTTGCGCCGCAATGGCGGCGGTGCGGAGACCGCCAACCTCATCACGGGCTACCTCCTCGACGAGGGAGAACTACCCCTGACCGGGACTTACAACCGCCCGCGCGACGAACACCGGGCAAGCGTATCGCCCGCATGGGTCCCCGGGCGCAGGTTCGGGGGGACGAAGCCGCTTTACATCCTCACATCGAAACGCACGTTTTCGGCCGCCGAAGCGCTGGCCTACAATTTGCAGGCGCTCGAACGGGCCATTCTGGTGGGCGAGGTCACGGGCGGCGGGGCGCATCCCTTCGAGTACCGGCGCGTCCACCCGCACTTCGCGCTCGACCTGCCCGAGGGGCGCTCGATCAATCCGATCACGGGAGGCAATTGGCAGGGCACGGGCGTGCAACCCGACGTGATGGTCCCGGCCGAAGACGCGCTCGAAACGGCCCTGTCGTTGGCGCGCAAGGCGATTACCGCTGAGGAAGAAGACTAGACCGCGCTAGTCGCCGGCGATGAAGGCTGTGATTTGCCAGCGACCGCTATCATCCTTGCCGGCGATCAATCGGTAGTCGAGCTGGTGGCGCAGGTTTGCGACGGGAGCCCAGCCCTCCGCGCCGTCCTTGGTGCGCACACGGATGAACTCCTCGTCACCCTGCCATGTGCCGAGCTGTTCGATCGCTTCCCAGTCCATCCGCCGGATTACGCGCGCATCGGCGCTGTCCTCGGCGAGCAGCGGCACGCCCTCGCCCACCACCAGCCAGGCGGCGAACGGATCGTCGATACCGAAATCCTCGCCCCATGCGCTCGGCATGTAGAGTTCACCTGCGCCGTCGCTGCCACAGCCTAGCGAGAGCACCTTGTCGAGTTCGCTCCACAGGTCGCGCTCGGTCAGGCGCTCGGCCAGTTCTTCCCACCCGCTGCCGCCACCGAAGTCGAGAAGGACCTGCTCGCTGATCAGCGGGCGGAGCATCGCGGCGTCGCGATTGGCCACGGCGGTGGCGAGTGTCATGCGAAAGGCATCGGCACCGGGGAGCGAGCCGCATTCGTTGCGCGGCGCCAGGTCCTGCGCCTGCACCGGCGGGGATGACGCGAGCGCGCCCGCCGCAGCCGCTGTCCAGATTCCGTATCGCATGCCTTCCCCCTATTCCGCCGCGTCGCGCCGATCCTCGATCTGAGAGGTTTCCGGCGGACGCGGATTTGCCTCGATCATTTCGACAGTCCCCATCTCACGCTTACCGATCTCAATACCTTTGTCCTGCATCTTGCGTGCTGAGACGAGCACACGACTCTCGAAACTGCGCGTGAAATCGTTGTAGCTGGAGACGGCCCGACCAAGGTGCGTGCCCATCTTACCGAGGTCCTCGGTCACCTTCGCGAGGCGATCGTAGAGTTCGCCACCAAGTCTGCCGATTTCCTTAGCCTCTTCGGCCATTTTGTCCTGCCGCCACACCTGCGCGACCGTACGCGCAATGGCGACAAGGTTGGTCGGCGTCGCCAGCAGCACCTTGTTGTGGAAGGCAAAGTCCCACAGGTCCGGGTCCGCCTCCAGCGCGGCGGCGACGAAATGCTCGCCCGGCACGAACATCACGACGTAGTCGGGCGCTTCGTCGAACTGGCTCTGGTAGCTTTTCGCGCCGAGCGTCTGGACGTGGGTGCGCATCGATTTCGCGTGGAGCGACAGCTGCTGGCGCTTCACCTCGTCGTCATCCGCCTCGAACGCCGCCTGGTAGGCGTTGAGCGACACCTTGGCATCGATCACCAGCTTCTTCTGACCCGGCACGTTGACGATGGCGTCGGGGCGCAGGCGGCCCTCGTCCGTCTCCAGCGAGTGTTCGAGGATGAAGTCGGTGTGTTCGGCAAGCCCTGCTTGTTCGAGCACGTTCTGCAGCGCCCGTTCGCCCCAGCGCCCGCGCGCCTTCGGCGCGTTGGTGAGCGAGTTGCCGAGCCGCTGGGCTTCCTTGCGCACTTCTTCCTGCGAAGTTCGCATCCCTTCGATCTGCTGGTGCAGGCGCGAGAACGCATCGGCGCGCTGGCGTTCGAGCGAGCCGACCTGTTCTTCGTATTTCTGCAGGCGATCGTTCACCGGCTTCAGCAGGGACGCAACGGCTTCCTTGTGCTTGGCCTCCGCTTCGCCGAGCCGGCTCGTCGCTTCGTTGCTGAACCGCTCGCGCGCGGCTTCGAGCACCTTGGCGCCGGTGTTCTCGAATTCCTTGAGCAGGTTGGCGCGGCTTTCCTCAAGCAGGCGCTTCTGTTCCTCGAACCCAGCGCGTTCGGCCTTGAGCGCGGCCAGTTCCTCGCGCGCCGTGTCGAGCTTTGTGGCAAGCCCATCGGCCCGCGCCGCGCGTTCGGACATTGTCGCAAGCTCGGGCGCCATGCGCGCCAGCTTCTCATTCGCTTCCTTGGTCGCTGCTTCCGCCTCTTCCTGGCGGGTCCTCAGAGCGCCAAGGGGGGCAGCCCCCATCCGGTGGCCGATAAAAACCCCCAGCGCGAGGCCGAGGACGAGCGTAACGATGGCAAGAACTGTGGAATCCATGCCGCCAGACTAGGCGGAACGCATGGGGAACGCCAGCCCGCGTTTGACCCTATCTACGGCTTTTGGCGCATGGTGTAGTCGACGATCAGCTTGAAGCCGGTCGTGAAGGCCAGGAAATAGACCGCGAAGCGGATCGCGAGCTGGTCGAAACCCGGCGCGCGGTCGATCCAGATATAGGTGCACATGCCCAGCGCGAAGAGCAGCCCGGCAATCGCCGCGCGCGACCACGCCACGGCGCTTACGCCGCCTCGCGCAGCTTTTTCAGCTTCTTCAGCGCCATGTTGCGCTTCAGGCGCGAGAGGTGGTCGATGAAGAGGATGCCTTCGAGGTGGTCCATCTCGTGCTGGATACAGGTGGCCATGAGGCCTTCCATGTCTTCCTCATGCACTTCACCTTCGAGATCCTGGTAGCGCACGCGGCAGGTCGCCGGACGGTCGACATCGGCGAAGATGTCGGGGACCGAAAGGCAGCCTTCCTGGTAGCTCGCCAGCTCTTCCGCCGGGTCGAGGATTTCGGGGTTGATGAAGACCCGCGGTTCCTTCTTGGTCGGATAGTGGACGTGTTCGTGGCCGCCGTGGTTGCAGACCTCGCCCTCGGCTTCCTCGTCCTCCGGCTGGAGGTCGATGACCAACACGCGCTTGGGGACGCCCACCTGGATGGCGGCAAGGCCGATGCCCGGTGCGGCGTACATGGTCTCGAACATGTCGGAGACGAGCTCTTTCAGCTCGTCGTTGAACTCGTCGGGTTCAACTTTCGTAGACACGGTCTTGAGCCGCGGGTCGGGTACTTCAAGGATTTCACGAATAGCCATGAGGGGGAAATATGCGGCCAGGCACGATTGTTCAAGCGGCGCTTGCATTGGTTTTGGTGTCCACAGTGAGCGGCCAGCCCGCTTTTGCGGAGGACGGCAAAGCGCAAGCAGCACCCAAGGCCTATGTCCTGTCCGAAATCGCCCCGCGCGACCGCGAGGTCTATATCGAATACCTGCGCAATGTGCTGCCGATCATCGAACGGCATGGCGGGCGCGTCGTGGTCAATCCATTCGAGCCAAAAGTGCTGATTGAAGGGCGGCCGCTCGAAGGCAATCTCGCCATGATCGAATTCCCTTCGGCCGAAGCGCGCGATGCGTTCTGGAATTCACCCGAATACCAACCGTGGAAGGCCCGGCGCGAGGCCAGCGCGACCTCTCGGATCATTCATATCAACTGACGGTGGGAGTCTTTGTTGCGTACGGCCGGGACATCCGTCCCGACCTCGCTGTTCCGTCCCTCTCCCCCTCCCGGCCACCCACGGAATTATCCTGAATGGGTGGCCGGGAGGGGGAGCGGGATGGCCCAGCCAAGGGAAGCGCGGATGCGCTTCACGCACGCATCAGGAAACCGGCCGCCGCGCCCTCAAAGCCTGTGCGAGCGTTCCCTCATCGAGGTAATCCAGCTCGCCTCCCACCGGCAGGCCGTGGGCAAGCTGGGTGATACGGACGGGAAACGCCTCCAGCCGTTCGGCGAGGTAATGGGCGGTGGTCTGCCCTTCGAGCGTCGCGTTCATCGCGAGCACGATCTCGTCCACCCCGCCTTCCTCGACGCGCGCCATCAGGCTTGCGATGTTGAGATCCTCGGGACGCACGCCGTCAAGCGCCGAGAGCTTGCCGCCGAGCACGTGGTAGCGGCCCGTGAACAGCTTCGCTCGGTCGAGCGCCCAGAGGTCGGCCACATCCTCCACCACGCAGAGCGATTTCGTATCGCGGCGCGGGTCCGAGCAAATGCCGCAAGGGTTGGTGGTGTCGACATTGCCGCAGGTCTCGCATTCGACCAGCGCCTCGCCCACCGTCGCCAAGGCCTCAAGCAAGGCGGGAAGCGCGCTTTCGCGGCGCTTCACCAGCCATAGCACGGCCCGCCGCGCGCTGCGCGGTCCGAGGCCGGGAAGGCGGGCCAGCGCAGCCGCCAGCGTCTCGATCTCTTGCGATGCCATGCGCTCACAGATAGGGGCGCGGGCGGAACAGAGAAAGACCACAAGGGCCCTTCATGCGCATAATCTTCATGGGATCGCCGGATTTCGCCGTGCCGACGCTGCAGGCGCTGGTCGATGCGGCGCATGAGGTGGTGTGCGTCTACACCCAGCCGCCCCGCCCCGGCGGGCGCCGCGGCAAGGAACTGACGAAGACAGCGGTTCACCAGCGCGCCAGCGACCTCGGCATCGAAGTGCGCCACCCGAAGTCGCTCAAATCGGCCGAGGAGCAAGAGGCCTTTGCTGCACTCGAGGCCGATGTGGCGGTGGTGGCGGCTTACGGCCTGATCCTGCCGCAGCCGATCCTCGACGCGCCCAGGCACGGCTGTCTCAATGTCCACGCCTCGATCCTGCCGCACTGGCGCGGGGCCGCGCCGATCCACCGCTCGATCATGGCCGGCGACACGGTGACAGGTATCACGATCATGCAAATGGAGGCCGGCCTCGACACCGGCCCCATGCTCGCCACCGCGCGCACCCCGATCGAGGACAAGACGACCGGCGAGCTGACCGAAGAACTGGCGGAGATCGGCGCGCAGCTGATGGTGGGCACTCTGATCGACCTCGAAATGCTGCACCCGCTCGCGCAGGACGACAGCGAGGCGACCTACGCGTCCAAGATCGACAAGGCCGAAGCGCGGATCGACTGGGACCGTCCGGCTTCTGGGGTGGTGCGCCACATCCACGGCCTCTCGCCCTTCCCCGGTGCCTGGTTCGAGCTGGACGGCGTGCGCGTGAAAATCCTGCGCGCCGAAGCGGCGGACGGTTCGGGGATGCCCGGCGAAGTGCTCGACGACAGGCTGACCATTGCCTGCGAGGAAAGCGCGATCCGCCCAGTCGAACTCCAGCGCGCGGGCAAGCCGAAGATGGACCTCGACACCTTCCTGCGCGGCAACGTGGTTGCGAAGGGGACCGTGCTAGCATGAAGATCCGAAGTGCTCGCCTCTCGACAATCCTAACCGTAGCAGTGCTGTCCGCGGGCGCCATATTGCTCGGAAATGCACTCGGAATGCTACATCAGGGCGAAGAGATGTATTGGTTCGGGAAACTAGTAATCTGGTCCGCTTCTGCGGCGATCCTTGCGTCAGGGGTTGCCGCTATTTCCGTCTTCTTTTCCAAGCGCATCACTGGGTGGGCCACTCTGATGGCGTTATGGCTCGCTGTGCCCATCTTCATCGTGACGATGGCGCCTGCAGTCTGGTGCGCGTTCCTTCCGTGCAGCGATAGTACGTCAAACCCTGCTCCGTTGAACCTGCTAGGATTACTCCTACTCGTGCCGCAGATTGTGACGCTCTTGCTCCTAAAGCACCGGCAATCGTGACCCGCTTCGCGCTCACCCTCGAATTCGACGGCACCCCCTTCTTCGGCCTCCAGCGTCAGAAGGACGGGCCGAGCGTACAGCAGGCGGTGGAAGAGGCAGCCTTCCGCGTGCTGGGCGAGGAAGTGCGCCTGCACAGCTCGGGGCGGACCGACACCGGCGTCCACGCGCTCGCCATGCGCAGCCATTTCGATATCGATAAGGATATCAAGCCCTTCCGCCTGATGGAGGCGTTGAACGCCCACCTCCGCCCCGACCCGATTGCGGTGACGCATTGCGAGGTGGTGCCGGATGACTGGCATGCGCGCTTTTCCTGCACGGGCCGCGCCTATGTCTATCGCATCGCCAACCGCCGCGCGCCGCTGACGCTGGACAAGAACCGGCTGTGGCTGGTCCCGCAGGAGCTCGACCACGAAGCCATGCACGCCGCCGCACAGGCGCTGGTCGGCCTGCATGATTTCACCACCTTCCGCTCGGTCCATTGCCAGTCGGACAGTCCGGTGAAGACCCTCGACCGTCTCGATGTCGAACGCGAGGGCGACGAGGTACGTATCCACGCAGAGGCCCGCAGCTTCCTGCACCACCAGGTCCGCAGCATGGTCGGCTGCCTCGCGCTCGTCGGCATGGGCCGCTGGCGGGTGGAGCAGGTGGCCGAGGCGCTGGAGGCGAAGGACCGGCAGGCGCTCGGCCTCAACGCCCCGCCCCACGGGCTCTATTTCGTGCGCGCCGAATACCCCACCGACTAGCGCCGTGCCGCGGTCAGCTTAAAGCTTTACAATACTGCATATTCAAAAAAAGCGTCGCCACCCTCTTGTGAATGGCGTGCCGCATCCTTAGCACCTCGCTTGCAGATATCACTTCTGGAGAGAGATCATGGCGACCACCGGCAAGCAGCTTTTCACCACCCTCGAAAGCGACGGCACCCTCACCGTTGAAATTGCGAACAGCGAGTTTCCCGATCCCACGGGCAACCAGGTCCTGGTCAAGATGGAAGCCGCACCGATCAATCCCTCGGACCTTGCGATCCTGACCGGCGCTGCCGACTTCGAGAACGCGGAATATTCGCCGGGCAAGGTCGTCGCCAAGATGCCTGAACCGTTCAATTCGGGCCAAAAAGCCCGCCACGGCCAGCGCCTGCCCGCCGGCAACGAAGGCGCCGGCACCGTCGTCGCCACCGGTGACAGCGACATGGCCAAGGCGCTGATGGGCCAGCGCGTCGCCTGCGTGCCCGGCAACGCCTACTCCGAATACGCCATCGCCGATGCTGCCATGTGCCTGCCGCTGGGCGATCACAGCGCCGAAGCCGGCGCGTCGAGCTTCGTGAACCCGATGACCGCACTGGGTTTTGCCGAGAACGCCAAGATGGACGGCCAGAAGGCCATCCTGCACACGGTCGGCGCATCGAACCTGGGCCAGATGCTGGTGAAGATCTGTCAGGAAGACGATCTCGCGCTCGTGAACATCGTGCGCAAGGACGATCAGGTCGAACTCCTGAAGGGCCTCGGTGCCCAGCATGTAGTCAACTCCTCGGATGCCGATTTCTTCGCCAACCTGAAGGCGACGATCGACGAAACCGACGCCTTCTACGGCTTCGATCCGATTGGTGGCGGCCAGATGGTTGATACCTGCTTCAAGGCCATGGAACAGGTCGCGGTTGCCAAGATGACCGAATATTCGCGCTACGGTTCGAACCAGGCGAAGCGCATGTTCATCTACGGCCGCCTCGACTTCACCCCGACCACGCTGACCCCGTCCTACGGCTTTGGCTGGACGCTTTCGGGCTGGCTGCTGACGCCGTTCCTGCAGACGGCCGGCATGGAAACGGTGATGCGGATGCGCAAGCGCGTGCTCGACAACCTCACCACCACCTTCGCCAGCCACTACAAGACCAAGGTCGACCTTGAAGGCATGCTGACCAAGGAAGCGATCCTCGACTATCGCCAGATGAAGACGGGCGAGAAGTACCTCGTCCTGCCCAACGGCTAAGCCCTAACGGCCGTCGAAGGCGCGCTGGATGGCGGCGGGATCATTCTCGCCGCCGGCCAGCAGCAATTGCAGCAGGATGCGCGCCTTCTGCGGGTTGAGCGCACGCGCCGCGACGAAGCGGTTTTCCTCGTCCTCCGGCTCGCGGTTGACCAGCCCTTCGTCGGCGCGGCTTGCGCGCACCACCGGGATGCCGCGCTGCGCCAGGACGACCAGTGCCTGCCGCGCGCTTTCGGGCATGTTCCCCTCGCCCACCCCGGCAATCACGACCCCGCGGGTCGCCTCGCCGATCTGGCGTTCGACCCCGGCTGCGTCGAGACCGGCAAAGGCGTAGACGATCACCACCTCGGGCAGCGCCTCGGGCAAGCCGAACGCCGCCTCGGGTGCGCTGCGCCAGGGCGCGCCGAACCACTCGAGCGATGCAGGAGTTACGAGGCCGACCGATTCGCGCGGAAAACCGCGGAAAGCTTCCGTCCCGCGTGTCCGCACCTTGTAGACATCGCGCGCGGCGAACACCCGGTCGCCCATCACCACCAGCACGCCGCGCCCGGCGGCGTCCGGATCGCTGGCGACACGCACCGCGTTCGCAAAGTTTCGCAGCCCGTCATAGCCGACCGCATCGGCCGGTCGCATGGCGCCGACAACGACAACGGGCTTGGTCGCCGGAAGCGTCTGATCGAGCAGGAAGGCGGTCTCTTCCAGCGTATCGGTCCCGTGGGTGACAATCACGCCGTGGCAGCCCTGATCGCCGAGCGTGGCCATCGCCGCATCGTGCAGCGGCTGCCAGACGGAGGGGCCGATATCGGCCGAATCGATATTGGCGATCTGCGTTCCCGAAAGCTCAGCCTCGAGGCCAAGCCCCCCGACTCGTTCCAGATAGTCCTCGATCCCGATCTCGCCCGAGCGGTAATCATGCGCGATGGCCGATCCGGCGATGCCGGCAATCGTGCCTCCGGTGGCGAGAACGGTGAGCCTGGTGGTCATGCGCCGCCGCCTAGACCCCCGCACGCGATCTCGGCAATTGATTTTGAAGATTTGGACGCTATGTGCAGCACTCCCGCAACGGAAGCGGGCGCTTAGCTCAGTTGGTAGAGCATCTCGTTTACACCGAGAGGGTCGGCGGTTCGAGCCCGTCAGCGCCCACCATTATTTCGCTGCCGAAGCCGCCGGATCGCTGTCGTAGACGAGGCGGAACCCCACATTGCTGGCCCCCATCCCTGCATCCTGCCCCTGCCTCGCAGCGGCGCGGTAGCGCATGCAATAGTTGGGCGCGCACAGATAGGATCCGCCCTTGATCACCGCCGCTGCGGGAAGCGCATTGCCGCCCGCCGATACCGAACTCACGCTCGGCAGCCGTTCACCGCCCGGGGCGTAGGGGTCCGCGGTCATTTCCCACGCGTTGCCGACCATGTCGTAGAGGCCGAAAGCGTTGGCCTCGAAGCAGCCAACTGGCGCAAGCCCGGCAAAGCCGTCTTCTTCAAGGTTCGCCATGGGAAACACGCCCTGCCAGCTGTTCGCCTTGGTCGGCCCGGGCTGTTCGAGCCCGCTCGGGCTGCCGGCGCGGGCTGCGTATTCCCATTCCGCCTCGGTCGGCAGACGCCCGCCCTTCCATTCGGCATAGGCGAGCATATCCGCAAGGGCGAGGTGGACGATAGGCTGCGCGGGTTCCGCTTCGCCGCCGCCCGGCCCGAACGGCGCCTTCCACGAGGCACCGGGCACGTAACTCCACCAGTCGGCCTCGCCCCTCGGGGGGCCATCGGGCGGAGTGAAAACCGCCGATCCTGGCTTGAGCATATCGGCAGGAATGGTCTCGACCGGCGCGCCGAAGATCGCCGGATCGACCGGGCGTTCGGCTACGGTGACATAGCCGGTCGCCTCGACGAATTGGGCAAAGCTGCGGTTGGTGACCTCGACCGGATCGATCCAGAAGGCACCGACGGTTGCGCTGCGTTCCGGCCCTTCCTCGGCATAGGCGTTGTCGGAGCCCATGGTGAAGGTCCCGCCCGGCAGACGCACGGGAGCCGGCGGCTCGGCAAGGCACGAGGGCGCGCCCGCTGCTGCGACCGCAACATCCGGGCTATCGGGATCGCCCTGCCCGGAACAGGCCGCGAGAGCCGCTAGGATCAGGACGAGAGACGACTTCTTGAGAACCATGGCGGGAAAGACGACCACTTTTATTCCGAATCCGGCAAATCCCGGAAGCATTGCAAGTGCTTTATACTTCGCCCGCCTTTGCGACCACAGACAAATGCAAGACAACAAGGCCGGATAGCAATTTCCCCGCGCGCACCCTCTTCCGCGGCAGAAGGAACTTGCTATGGCGGGGCCGTCTCGGGGAACGCAGGGGACGGGGTATCCGCCAGGCCTACGACATTGCGATTATCGGCTGCGGGCCGGCTGGCCTTGCCGCAGCCCTCTTGCTGCACAAGGACGGGCACGCGGTCACGCTGTTCGAGCGCTTCGAGACGCCCAAGCCGCTGGGCTCGGGCCTCATGCTGCAGCCGTCCGGAATGGCGGTGCTCGATGCCATGGGGCTCGCTGGTCCTATCGCCAAGCGCGGCGCGCGGATCGACGCGCTGCGCGGACTTACCGAAACCGGACGCACCGCGCTCGATGCGCCCTATTCCAAACTGGGGTCCGGCGAGGCCTTTGGCATCGGTATCCACCGGGCGAGCCTGTTCAGCGTGCTCTACGAAGAGGTGCTTGGCGCCGGACTTGACGCGCGCACCGGACACACGGTCGAGGACACACGCCTGGATGGCACCAAACGCCGCCTGGTGTTCGCAGACGGGCAGTGTTCGGACGGCTTCGACCTCGTCGTCGATGCAAGCGGCTGGGCCTCGCGCATCGAATTCGGCGAACGCCAGGGTCTGCTGCCCTTTGGCGCGCTGTGGGCGACCCTTACCGTCACGGCAGACGACCCGCATGCTCCGAACTTGCTCGAGCAGCGCTACCGCCGCGCCTCGCAGATGGTCGGGGTGCTGCCGATCGGATCGCGAGGGCCCTCAGAGCCTCAGGAAGTCGCCTTCTTCTGGTCGCTACGCCGCGATGCTTTCGAGCGCTGGCAATCCACGCCGCTCGGTCAGTGGAAGGACGAAGTGCGCGCGCTGTGGCCCGAGGTCGACTTCCTGCTCGATCGGATCACCGCCCATGAGGACCTGACCTTTGCCCGCTACGCCCACCGCAGCGCCCACCGGCCCTATCGCGAGCGCCTGGTGCGGATCGGCGATGCCTGGCACTCGGCAAGCCCGCAGCTGGGTCAGGGGGCAAACATGGCCCTGCTCGACGCCTGGGGGCTTGCCGCGGGCCTACGCGAAGGGCGTGTTCTGCGCGAAGGCCTGCGCCTTTCGGCCAGCTGGCGGCGCGACCATGTCGATCTCTACCAGGCAGTGACCGCCGCCTTCACGCCGCTGTTTCAGTCCGATGCGACCATCTGGCCTGCGCTGCGCGACCGGATCGTCGCGCCCCTGTCCCGCTTCGCGCCCATCGCCCACCTCCAGGCGCAGCTGATGAGCGGGCTCTTCGGCTTTCCGCTGCCCATGCTGGGGCTGGAGATGCCAGACTATTCCGCGATTGCCGCGTCGATGGCCGCGCGCGCCTCTGCCGAAGACCAGTCGTAGTCGCCCTGCACGCGCCAGATTTCGCGCCCATCACTGCCGAAGAGGACCGTGGTCGGCATCATCCCCCCACCAATCCCGAAGCCGAGTTCGTTCGCCGGGTCCATCCACGGCTCGAGCCACGCGAAGGAATTGGCCGCGAAGAACGGCTCGACTTTCTCCGCACCCTGAAGGTCCTGGCTGACAGTGATGACCCGCAGGCGGCCCTGATAATCGCCCTGGAGCTCGTCCAGGAGCGGCATTTCCTTCACGCAGGGCGCGCACCAAGTGGCCCACAGATTGAGGAGGACAGGACCGCCCAGATCGCCCGGAAGGTCCAGGGTCTCGCCCGCAGGGTCCTCCACCGTGACCGCCGGGATGGGCGATCCGGCGGCACCCCTGTCGATCTCGCCGATTGAGGCGGGCGAAGCGCTGCTTTCTTGCGCCGCTTCGGGCGCGCCCCTATCGCAGGCCGCGACAGCCAGACCAAGGACAAGTGCAGACGTGAACGAGAAGCGGGACACGAAGAGCTCCAACAGCATGTGGGGCGGCAGGTTCGCCGAGGGACCTAGCGCGATCATGCGCGAAATCAACGCCTCGATCCCCTTCGACAAGGCGCTGTGGCGCGAGGATATCGCCGGCAGCCGCGCACATGTCGCCATGCTGGCCAAGCAAGGCATCGTGAGCGAAGCCGATGCGGCGACGATCGACAGCGGTCTCCAGCAGATTGTCGAGGAATACGAGCGCGACGGCGTGCCCGAAGACTGGGGCCTGGAAGACATCCACATGACGGTCGAGGCGCGGCTGACCGAGATCGTGGGTCCTGTCGCCGGTCGCCTGCACACCGCTCGCAGCCGCAACGACCAGGTGGCGACCGACTTTCGCCTATGGGTGCGCGCCGCCAACCAGCGCGCCATTGCCGGGATCGAGGCGGTGCTTGCCGCGCTCGTCACCCGCGCGGAAGAACACGCCGAAAGCATCATGCCCGGCTTTACCCACCTCCAAACAGCGCAGCCGGTCACGCTCGGCCATCACCTGCTCGCCTATTTCGAGATGCTGATGCGCGACCGCAGCCGCTTCGCCGATGCGCTGGAGCGGATGGACGAATGCCCGCTCGGTTCGGCTGCGCTCGCCGGCACGGGCTTCGATCTCGATCGCGAGATGACGGCCAGGGCGCTGGGCTTTGCCCGCCCGACCCGCAACAGCCTCGATGCCGTATCCGACCGTGACTTCGCGCTCGATTACCTGATGGCGGCAAGCCAGTGTTCGCTCCACCTCAGCCGCCTGGCCGAGGAATTCATCATCTGGGCGAGCCAGCCCTTCGGCTTCGTAAAGCTGCCCGACACGCTTTCGACCGGCAGCTCGATCATGCCGCAAAAGCGCAATCCCGATGCCGCCGAACTGGTGCGCGGACATGCGGGCCGCGTGATCGGCTGCGCAACCAGCCTGATGGTCACGATGAAGGGCCTGCCGCTCGCCTATTCGAAGGACATGCAGGACGACAAGCCGCCGGTGTTCGAAGCCGCCGGCCTGCTCGACCTCAGCCTTGCGGCCATGGCGGGCATGGTCTCGGACAGCGGGTTCGAGACGGCCAGGATGCGCAAGGCCGCCGAGGCTGGGCACGCGACCGCGACCGACCTAGCCGACTGGCTGGTGCGGCAGGCCGACATCCCTTTCCGCGAGGCGCATCATATCACCGGCGCAGCGGTGAAGCTGGCCGACCAGAAAGGCACCGCGCTCGACGGGCTTTCGATCGAGGACCTCAAGGCTATCGACGAGCGGATCGACGAACGCGTGTTCGATGCGCTGTCGGTCGACGCTTCGGTCGCCGCACGCGCCTCCTATGGCGGTACGGCGCCGGTTCGAGTAAGGGAGCAGGCAGATGCCGCGCGCAAGCGCCTCGGCATGGAGGATTGATGCGGTACTGGGTCGCCCTTGGAGCAGCCATCGCGCTGAGCGCATGCGGACAGCGGGCCATGCTGCAGCCGGTCGAAGGCGCGTCGCTGCCGCCCGCGCCCTATGGCGCCGAAGTGCAGCCCGATGCGGACGACCTGCTCGCACTCGATCCCACGGCGGCGCCCGATCGCACTGTGGAACTGCGTACCCGCTCCGAAGAGCGCGAAGACGACCCCTTCGATCTGCCGCCCGAGTAATTTCAGCGCGAGAAGCAAGCCTTGCTCGACATGGCGCGCGGCTTTGGGCAGAGGCGCGCGCATGGACCATTTCCAGCTTCGTGACGGCGTCCTCCACGCCGAAGATGTCTCCCTGCCGCGAATTGCCGAAGAAGTCGGCACGCCAGTCTATGTCTATTCGCGCGCCACGCTTGCGCGCCATGCACGGGTGTTCCGCGATGCGCTTTCTGCGCTCGACAACCCGCACATCGCCTTTGCGGTCAAAGCGAACCCCAATCTCGCCGTGCTCAAGGTGCTGGCGAACGAAGGCTATGGCGCCGACGTGGTGTCGGGCGGCGAGCTGACGCGCGCCCTCGCCGCAGGGATGAAACCCGAGGACGTCGTCTTCTCCGGTGTCGGCAAGACCCATGCCGAGCTGCTGCAGGGCCTTGAGGCCGGGATCGGCCAGTTCAACATCGAGAGCGAAGAAGAGGGCTACGAGCTCGCCGCGATCGCTGCCCGTCACGGCAAGCGCGCCGCCTGCGCCCTGCGGGTGAACCCCGATGTGGATGCGCGCACACACGAGAAAATCTCGACCGGCAAGCGCGAGAACAAGTTCGGCGTCCCGCTCGACCGCGCGGCCGAAATCTACGCCCGACTGGCCGAGGAAGAGGGCCTCGATATGCGCGGCGTGGCGGTCCATATCGGCAGCCAGCTTTCGACGCTCGAACCGCTGGAAACGGCATTTGAAAAGGTCGGCGCTCTGATCGCGGAGCTGCGCGCCGCGGGTTGCACGGTGACCCATGCCGACCTCGGCGGCGGGCTCGGCGTCCCCTACAAGGCCGGCGAAGAGCTTCCCGCCCCGGCGGAATACGGCGCAATGGTCGCGCGCGTCACCAAGGACTGGGGCGTACGGCTGATGTTCGAACCGGGCCGTGTCATTGCAGGCAACGCCGGCGTGCTGGTCACCCGGGTGATCCGGTCCAAGCGCAGCGGCAACGGCCCGCCCTTCGTGGTCGTGGACGCCGCGATGAACGACCTTGCACGCCCCGCCATGTACGGCGCCTGGCACGATTTCGAGGCGGTTAAGCCGACCGGCGAGCGGATGACCGCCCATATCGTCGGGCCGATCTGCGAGACTGGCGACACCTTCGCCATGGACCGCGAATGCGACGCCCTGACCGCAGGTGACCTCGCCGTCTTCCGCACCGCAGGCGCCTATGGCGCGACCATGGCCAGCAGCTACAACTCGCGCGGTTTCGTTGCGGAAACGCTGGTCGATGGCGACCGCTACGCCGTCGTGGCCGACCGTATTGCGGCGAGCGCGATCATGGACGCCGAGCGCGTTCCCGACTGGCTGGAGTAAGCCCTTTGCCGATGCATAGCCTCCCGCTGTTCCACCGCATCGGCGGCGCGCGGGTGGTCGTGGTCGGCGAAGGCGACATGGCAGCAGCCAAGGCGCGGCTGGTGGAACGCGCAGGCGGCATCCCCTGCCCGGAAACCGAGGCCCACCACGCGAAGCTCGCCTTTGTGGCGCTAGAGGACGAGAAAGCCGCCGAAGCGGCCTGGCTCCGGCTCAAACGCGGCGGCCTGCTGGTGAATGTGGCCGACCGGCCGGACCTCTGCGATTTCACCCTGCCCAGCGTTCTCGACCGCGATCCAGTGCTGGTCGCAGTCAGCACCGGCGGCGCATCGGCGGGGCTTGCCAAGCATTTGCGGCTGCGGCTGGAACGGCTCCTGCCCCAGTCGCTGGGCGCACTTGCAGCCGCGCTCGGCACCGCGCGGGAGGCGATCCGCACGCGCTATCCCGATGGCGATACGCGCCGCCGCGCGATCGACGCCGCACTGCAGGAAGGCGGAACGCTCGATGTTCTGGCGCCTGGTAGCAGCGCGAAGGTGGAAGGCTGGCTGGAGGGCGATGCGGAGGGCGATGCGACCGGCGTGATCGAGTTCACGCTCACCAGCGACGATCCGGAAGACCTTACCCTGCGCCAGGCCCGTGCGCTGGGCGTGGCCGACACGGTGATCCATGATCCCGCGATCCCCGAACCCATTCTTATCCGCGCCCGCGCCGATGCGGTTCGCATGGGGCTGCCCGCCGATCCGCCCGGAGACGGGCTGACTGTCATTTTGCACCGCGCGGGTGTTTGAGCGGGCTATTGCCCCGCTCTGATCATTAGGCGACGGCCAGCTCGCTCACGCCGATGTCCGCGAAATAGCGGGCCATGCAGTCCGCCGTGCTGTCCGCCAGCGCGATGTAAGCGCGGCGGCGGTCGTGCGGGTCGGCCACACGCACAAGCAGGTCGGCATCGACCATCTGCCCGATCCAGCGCAGCGCGGTGGTTGCCGGGACGCCTGCCGCAATGCACAGCGAGGTGACGCTGACCTGCAGCCGTTCGGCCCGCGCGGCGGAAAGGTCGAGCAGGATATCCCAGGCCGGATCGGCGAACAGCTCCCCATCGAAATAGCGGCTGCGCATCTGGCGCGCCTTGATCAGCGTGCGAATGACCGCCGCGTCCGGAAGACGAGGACGTTCCGCCTCCTCCTTCTGAACGGTGTAGTCCTCGCCCTGCCCATGCCAATGGGGCGCGGGCGATTCGAAGCGGAAGGCCCCACCACCCGCGCGCTGGCCGGGCGAAAGCTTCTCCAGTCGCTCGGCAATCTGGCCAACCTGTTCGGTGAGCCGCAGCAGCATCAGCCGATCCTCCTCTCCCATTTCGCGCAGGCGCAGATTTGGCACGCGCGCCAGCACACGGCCAATCGCGATCACCCGCTCCGCCCGGCCCGGATCGACCAGGATCTGCGCCGAGGACATGGAGAAGCAGCCGAACACGCTGTCGAGCGCGCCCATGGTGGTGGAGACGACCAGCTGCGCGCCCGCTTTCCCCCCGCGCATGTCGAGCCGCGAGAGCAGCGCCATGGCGTCGGCCGTGGCCTGCGAACAATCGACCAGCACAAGATCGCCAAGCGCCGCGAGCGGGCCTTGCGCGTATTCTTCGAGGCTGCAGCATTCGAGCACGCGAAAGCCCGCAGCTTCCGCATCGTCGCGCATTTCGGCGCGCACGTGGTCGCGGTCCGCCAGGACCGTCACCGCCAACTGGCACCCGGCCGCATCGCACACCGGCTCGTAGAGGAAATCCTCCTGCATCGACTCGCACTCCTTGCTCGAAAGATGGGAACACAGTGAGAACAAATGCAGATCGTGTCAAGAAATCGGGCAAAATTGACAGGGTCGATTGAACCTTTGCGTCCTGTACTGCGACTATCGGGTCATGACGGGCAAACGCGCCTTACCGCCGGACTCGGGACGGCTTTACGACGAGCTTCTCGTCACGCTGGTGCAAACCGGCGACCGCCGTGCAGCGCAGCGGCTCGCGGTGCGCTGGCAGCCGCGCCTGGCGCGCACCGCTCGCCGCCTTCTGGGCGATGACGAAGCGGCGCTCAGCGCAGTGCAGGAGGCGTGGCTCTCGATCCTGCGCGGGGTGCGGTCTTTGCGTGACCCCTCTCGTTTCGCGCCCTGGGCCTTCGGCATCCTGCGGCGGCGCTGCGCGGACCATATCCGTTCGGCGCAGGCCGTCCGGGCGCGGACGGGAGAGAGCGAAAGCGAACCCGCCCTGCCCGCCACCAGCGACGAGAAGGTGGCCATTGCGCAGGCCTTCTCAGCCCTGCCGCCCGACCAGCGGCTCGCCGCGCAACTCTTCTTCGTCGAGGGGCTGACCCTCGCCGAGATCGCCGAGGCGCAGGATGTCCCCCTCGGGACAGCCAAGACCCGCCTCTTTCACGCCCGCCGCAAGTTGAAAGCGGCCCTAACCGGAGACGACAGATGACCGATATCGACGACCGGATCCGCGGCGCGCTCGACGCCGACGACCAGGAATTCCTCAAGACGCTGGAAGAAGATCGCGGCATGTTCCGCCAGATCGGCGACGCCATGGGCGGCGCGCTGGGTGGCTGGGCCAAGCTGATGATGGTCATGGCCTTCGTGATCGGCTTTGCGGTGCTCTACACCTTCTACCGCATGCTGACCGCCGATGCGCTGGATGATCGGATCGTGTGGGGCGTGCTCAGCCTCGCCACGCTGATCATGCAGGGCTTCCTCAAGGAATGGATGTTCGCGCGCATGAACATGCTCAACGTCCTGCGCGAAGTGAAGCGCCTGCAGGTGCAGGTCGCCATGCTGGCCGAAAAGCGCGGCTAGGGACGGATTTCGATGGGCGTGCCATCGGGCACCAGGCTCCACAGCTCGGCAATCTCGGCGTTGGACAGGGCAATGCAGCCGTCGGTCCAGTCGCCGGGAACGCGCGCATCGAAGGGCAGGCCGTTGGGCTGGCCGTGGATGAAGATCAGCCCGCCCGGCGAGCGCCCGCGGGCCCGCGCATAGGCCCTGTCCGCCGCATTGGGGTAATTGATGAACAGGCTGAGGTAATAGCTCGACTGCTCGTTGCCGTAGGTAATGGTGTAGCGCCCTTCCGGCGTGCGTTCGTCACCCTGGAAGCGCTTGTGGCCCACCGGCTGGTCGCCATACTGGAGGCCCGAATAGGACCGGATGACCTTGCCGTCCTGGTACACCCACAGCTTGCGATCGGACTTGTCGATGAGGACGAAATCGGCCCGCTCGCCCGCCCGCGCCTGCTGGGCGTGCACGGCTTCAGCCGGGGCAAGGCCGGCAGCAAGCACAAGGGCAAGGGCAAGGGGTAGGGCGAAAGCGCGCATGGTGAGCATCACCATAGCGCGCGATCATCATCAATCCATGAACGGATCGCGCATAAGGATAGTATCGTCGCGCTCGGGGCTGGTGGAGACCAACGCCACGGGCGTCTCGATCAGTTCCTGAACGCGCTGGATATACTTCACCGCATTGGCGGGAAGGTCCGCGAAACTGCGAGCACCGGCGGTGGATTCGCTCCAGCCTTCCATGGTTTCGTAAATCGGCTCCACCGCGGCCTGGTCGGCGGCGTGGCTGGGGAAGTAGTCGTAGACGTTGTTGCGCAGGCGATAGCCGGTGCAGATCTTCACCTCGTCCAGCCCGTCGAGCACGTCGATCTTGGTCAGCGCGATGCCGGTCACGCCGCTGATCGCACAGGTCTGGCGTACTAGCACGGCGTCGAACCAGCCCACGCGGCGCTGGCGGCCGGTGACGGTGCCGAATTCATGGCCACGCTCGCCGATGCCCTTGCCGACCTCGTCGTCGAGCTCGGTCGGGAACGGCCCGCTGCCGACGCGCGTGGTGTAGGCCTTCACGATGCCAAGCACGAAGCCCGTGCTGTTGGGACCAAGCCCGCTGCCCGCCGCAGCCGTGCCGCTGACGGTGTTGGAGCTGGTCACGAAAGGATAGGTGCCGTGGTCGATATCGAGCAGCACGCCCTGCGCACCTTCGAACAGTATCTTGGCGCCGGCCTTTCGGACCTTCTTGAGGCGCTTCCACACGGGCTGCGCGTATTTGAGCACGAAGGGCGCAATCTCGCGCAGTTCGGCGAGCAGCGCTTCGCGGTCCACCGGCGGCTGGTCGAAACCGGCGCGCAGCGCATCATGGTGCGCGCACAACCGGTCGAGCTGCGGTTCGAGATGGTCGAGATGCGCAAGGTCGCACACGCGGATCGCGCGGCGGCCAACCTTGTCTTCATAGGCCGGACCAATGCCGCGGCCGGTGGTGCCGATCTTGCCCGAACCCGCAGCCGCTTCGCGCAGGCCGTCGAGATCGCGGTGGATCGGCAGGATCAGCGGGCAATTGTCGGCCACGGCGAGGTTGTCGGCGGTGACCGAAACGCCCTGCGCCTCGATCTTCTCGATCTCCGCCTTGAGCGCCCAAGGGTCGAGGACCACGCCGTTGCCGATCACCGAAAGCGTGCCCGACACGATACCCGAAGGCAGGAGCGAAAGCTTGTAGGTCGTGCCGTCGATCACCAGCGTGTGGCCGGCGTTGTGCCCGCCCTGGAAGCGGACGACGGCATCCGCGCGGCTGGCGAGCCAGTCCACGATCTTGCCTTTGCCCTCATCGCCCCACTGGGCACCGATTACGGTAACATTTGCCATGAATACGCCTTTTCCCCTGCCAGGGGATCCACGAGGTCCTTCGACAGGACTCGACCACGGGATGGAATTGGAGAAGCGCGGTCCGCTTCAAATGCGGTGCGCGGGTTACGGGCCGCGACGAGTCCCGTCAAGCCGCAGAAACAATGCGCGGCGCACGTCATTGGTAGGGGAAAGGAGACATTATGACCGACTATCCCACCCTGCCCCTCAACGATGGCCGCCAGATCCCCCAGCTCGGTTTCGGCACCTGGCAAATCGAGGAAGAAAACGCGCCCAAGGCGGTGAAGACCGCGATCGATGTCGGCTATTGGCTGATCGATACCGCCGCGATTTACGGCAACGAGCGCGGCGTGGGCGAAGGGATCGGTGACTGGTCCGACATCTTCCTCCAGACCAAGATCTGGAACGACAGCCAGGGCTATGACCGGACCCTGAAAGCGGCCGAAAAATGCCTTGGCCGGCTGGGCCGCGACCATGTCGACATGCTGCTGATCCACTGGCCCTGCCCGGATAAGGATCTCTATGTCGACACGTGGAAGGCGCTGATCGAGCTGCGCGATCAGGGCAAGGCGAAGTCGATCGGCGTGTCGAACTTCCGCGAGGAAGATTTGAAGCGCATCGCCGATGAAACGGGCGTCGTCCCCGCGCTGAACCAGGTGGAACTGCATCCCAGTTTCCAGCAGCGCGATCTGCGGGCGGTCCATAAGGAGATGGGGATCATCACCCAGAGCTGGTCGCCCCTTGGCCAGGGCGGCGGCATGGATGCCGATGCCATCCAGCAGATTGCGGGCGAAACGGGCCAGCCGGCGAGCGCGGTGGTTTTGCGCTGGCATATCCAGCACGGCCTCGTCCCCATCCCCAAGTCGACCAGCCGCGACCATGTCGAGCAGAACTTCGCTGCCCTGTCCTTCGAGCTGTCGGACGATCAGATGACCCGCATCGATGCGCTCGACGAGGCGGACGGTCGCCTCGGACCCGATCCGGCAAAATTCAACGGATAACGCGAAAGGGATGCAGCGCGGCGGCAGCTTTGCTAGGGGCCGCCGCGTGACCCAGACCCGCGCCAATCTCCCTATCCGCGTCGCCGCGCTCTACCAGTTCGCGCGCTTCGACGATCCGGCCGCCATCAAGCCCGACTTGCTCGCCGCAATGGAGGGCGCCGGCGTGCGCGGTACGTTGCTGCTCGCGCGCGAGGGGATCAACGGGACGATCGCGGGGAGCGACGTGGCAATCGAAGCCGTCCTCGATCATGTCCGCACCCTGCCGGGCTGCGCGGATATCGAGGTCAAGGAATCGCGCGCCGCCACGCTCCCCTTTCACCGCACCAAGGTGCGGCTGAAGAAGGAGATCGTGACCATGGGCGAGCCCGATCTCGATCCGCTGGAGGGCGTCGGCACCTATGTCGCGCCCGAGGACTGGAACGCGCTCATCTCCGATCCCGACACGATCCTGATCGACACGCGCAACGATTACGAGGTGCAGATCGGCACCTTCGAAGGCGCAATCGATCCGGGGACCAAGAGTTTTCGTGAGTTTCCAGCTTGGTTCCGCGCCAAGCGCGACGAGCTGGAAGCCGAAGGTCGCTCACCCAAGATCGCCATGTTCTGCACCGGCGGCATCCGCTGCGAAAAATCGACCGCCTTCGCGCGCGCCGAAGGGGTGGAGGAGGTCTATCACCTTAAGGGCGGCATTCTGAACTATCTCGAACACGTGCCCGAGGCCGAAAGCCTGTGGCGCGGCGAGTGTTTCGTGTTCGACGAGAGGGTCAGCGTGGGCCACGGCCTGGCGCTTGGCGATCACGCGCTGTGCCGCGCCTGCCGCCGCCCCTTGAGCGCCGAGGACATGGCGCATGAGCACTACGAGGAGGGCGTGAGCTGCCACCGCTGCTGGGACGAACGCAGCGACGAGCAGCGCGCCCGCTACGCCGAGCGCCAGCGGCAGGAAATGCTCGCAGAAGCGCGCGGGGCCGAGCATGTCGGACGGCGCGAGGAAGACGCGGACAGCGATGGCTGAACCGGTCCTCTACAGCTTTCGCCGCTGCCCTTACGCCATGCGCGCGCGAATGGCGCTCAGCGTCAGCGGCGCGGCCTACGAACACCGCGAGGTGGTGCTGCGCGACAAGCCGGCGGAAATGCTGGAGGCCTCCCCCAAGGGCACGGTGCCGGTGCTGGTCGCGGCCGATGGCGTTGTCCTTGAAGAAAGCCTCGACATCATGCGCTGGGCACTGGGCGAGAGCGATCCGGAAGGCTGGCTCACGCGCACGGACGAAGCGTTGCTTGCCGCCAACGATGGTCCGTTCAAACACCATCTCGACCGCTACAAATACGCAACGCGCTACGAGGACGTGGACCCCGAGGAACATCGCGCTGCCGCGCTTGCGATCCTGCGGGCGCTGGAGGCACGGCTGGAGAATAGCGCCTTCCTCTGCGGCGAGAAGCGCGGCTTTGCCGACATTGCGATCTTCCCCTTCATCCGCCAGTTCGCCAACGCGGACCGGGCGTGGTTCGACGCGCAGGACCTGCCGAAACTGCAGGCCTGGCTGGAAAGTCTCGTTACGTCGGAGCTGTTCAACGGAGTGATGCGCAAGCATCCCCAGTGGAAGCCCGCTTAGAGCGCCTTAGGCTCCTTGCCCTCGAGCACGTGCGAACAGCCGAGCGCTGCCCCGTCATCACCCTCGCCGATCGCCGCCACCGTGCGCCAGCCGATGGCGCGCAGGCGCGCGGCCGCATCGCGGTCGTGGCCAAGCGGCAGGAACAGCTTCTGCGCTGCATCGCCAGTCGCGCAGCCAAGCGCATCGAGCAGCGGATCCATGTAGAGCGAGAAGCCGGTGGCAGCCTCTTCGCTGCCACGGATCGTGTAGGTGCCGCCCCGGCCCAGCGCGCCGCGCGCGCCTTCGCCGTAAAGCGTGAAGCCGAACCAGCTCTGGTATTCGAAGCCGTGCCGTTCGGTCGGGTCGAGCGTGACGCGCGCGCGGTCGCCGATGGCAGCGGCGATGGCGCGCAGCCCTTCGATCCGGCTTGCCAGCGCACCGCCCGCGTCGATTGCGGCCAGCGTGTCGATCGCCTTGGCGAAATCGCCGGTTGCGTAGAGCAGCGGGAGATAGGCCTCGCCGCCCGCATCGCGCAGGCCGCCGGCATCCTTGGTGTCGAGTTCGCGCCGCACAGCCTCGCGCTTTTCGGCGTCGAGCGGCATCGCCTCTTCGGCCAGCGTGTCAACCAAGTCAGGCAGCGTGAAATCGACCGAGATATTGGCAGCGCCGGCCGCCTTGAGCGCATCGATGGCAACCGAGACCACCTCGCTCGCTGCGGCGACGCTGTCTGCCCCGACCAGTTCGGCGCCCAGTTGCAAGCGCTGGCGAGCGGGATCGAGCTGGTCGGCGCTCAGCAGCGCGACATCGCCGGCGTAGCACAGGCGCAGCGGGCGCGGCGCCTCGCTCATGACGGTAGCGGCAATGCGGCCGACCTGCACGGTCATGTCGCTGCGCAGCGCGAGCGTGCGGAGCGATTGCGGGTCGGTGAAACGCACCATGCGGCGCGTTGCGACCCCGTCCATGCGCCCGGCAAGCGAGCGTTCGAACTCCACCAGCGGCGGACGTACCCGGTCGTAGCCATGGCCGTCCATCGCATCGAGAACGGCGCGCATGGCCTGGGTGATGGCAAGGGCGCGCTGGGGCAGCGCGTCTTCGAGGCCGACGGGCAGGAGGTCGTCAGGTGTCGTCATAGCGCCGCGCCCCCTGCCCCATCGGCGATCAGAATGCCAGAGGCATAACGACCTTCACGCCTTCCAGCGCGCAGGCCTGCTTCACCACATCCTGCGGGATCGGCGCATCGACGCTCAGCAGCAGCACCGCTTCCCCGCCCGCCTGGCGGCGGCCAAGGTGGAAGGTGCCGATGTTGATGCCGCTTTCGCCCAGCAGCGTACCGATACGGCCGATGAAGCCCGGCGCGTCTTCGTTGACGATGTAGAGCATGTCGCCCGACAGTTCGGCTTCGATGCCGACACCGAACATCTCAACCAGGCGCGGCGCGTCGGCACCGAACAGCGTGCCGGCGACCGAACGGTCACCCGCATCGGTGCCCACGGTGACGCGGATCAGCGTGTTGTAGGCGCCTTCCTTCTCGTGCCGGATCGAGCGGATATCGAGCCCGCGTTCCTTGGCGAGGAAGGGCGCGTTGACCATGTTCACCGTGTCCGAATACTGGCGCATCAGGCCTGCAAGGACAGCGCCTTCGATGGGCTTGCCCGACAGCTCGGCCGCCGCGCCTTCGCGTTCGATGCTGATCTTGGTGAGGTTGCCATGGGCAAGCTGGCCGACAAGGCTGCCGAGGTTTTCGGCAAGCTTCATGTAAGGCTTCAGCTTCGGCGCTTCCTCGGCCGAGAGGCTGGGCATGTTGAGCGCGTTCGTAACGCCGCCGTTGACGAGGTAGTCGGCCATCTGCTCGGCCACCTGCAGCGCGACATTGACCTGCGCTTCGGTGGTGCTGGCGCCGAGATGCGGGGTGCAGATGAAGTTGGGTTTGCCGAACAGCGGCGACTCCTTGGCCGGTTCGGTCTGGAATACATCGAGCGCCGCGCCTGCCACCTGGCCGCTGTCGAGCGCTTCGGCCAGCGCCGCCTCGTCGATCAGCCCCCCGCGCGCGCAGTTGATAATGCGCACGCCCTTCTTGGTCTTGGCGAGGTTTTCCGCCGAGAGGATGTTGCGCGTCTCGTCGGTCAACGGCGTGTGCAGCGTGATGAAATCCGCCTTGGCCAGCAATGTGTCGAGATCGGCCTTTTCGACACCGATTTCGATGGCACGTTCTTCGGTCAGGAAGGGATCGAAGGCGACGACTTTCATCTTGAGGCCAAGTGCGCGTGCCGCGACGATCGAGCCAATGTTGCCCGCGCCTATCAAGCCGAGCGTCTTGCCGGTCAGCTCGACGCCCATGAAGTCGTTCTTCGGCCATTCCCCGGCCTGCGTGCGGACATTGGCCTGCGGGATCTGGCGCGCGAGCGCGAACATCATCGCCACCGCGTGTTCGGCGGTGGTGATCGAATTGCCGAACGGCGTGTTCATTACCACCACGCCCTTGGAGCTGGCGTAGGGGATGTCGACATTGTCGACACCGATGCCGGCGCGGCCGATGACTTTCAGGTTCGTTGCCGCATCAAGGATCGCAGGCGTGACCTTAGTTGAGGAACGGATGGCGAGACCGTCGTACTCACCGATGCGGGCGGCAAGTTCCTCGGGGCTTTCACCGGTAATCACATCGACGTCGCAGCCGCGCTCTTCGAAGATTTTCGCGGCGTTCGGGTCCATCTTGTCAGAGATGAGGACTTTGGGTTTGCTCATGACGGATTGCTCCTGTCTGTCGTCCCGGAACGCGCCGGGCACGGGAATTTCAAGGAAAGGCGGCGGCCCGCTGTCGGGCCGCCAGCCGGATCAGCCGTTCTTGACGGTCTCGTAAGCCCACTCGATCCACGGCAGGAGACGCTTCAGGTCTTCCTGCTCGAGCGTGCCACCGCACCAGATGCGCAGCGACGGCGGGGCATCGCGATAGCCGTTGAAGTCGTAACCGACGTCGCGCTCTTCGAGCAGCTTGACGATCTTCTTCGGGACGGCCGCCTGGTCTTCGGCGCTGAGGCTTTCGTACCAGTCGCCCTGGAAGACGAAGCAGACGCCGGTGTTGGTGCGCTTGGCCGGATCGGACACCATGTTGCGCAGCCAGGGGGTCGCCTCGATCCAGTCGGTGACGATCTTTGCGTTGGCGTCGGCGCGCTCGAACATCGCCTTGCGGCCGCCGATCGACTGCGCCCATTCGAGCGCCGCGATATAGTCTTCGGTCGCTAGCAGGCTCGGGGTGTTGATCGTCGCGCCTTCGAAAATGGCGCGGTTGATCTTGCCGCCCTTCTTCATGCGGAAGAGCTTGGGCAGCGGCCATTCGGGATCGTATTCCTCGATCCGCTCGACCGCTTTGGGGCTGAGGATCAGCATGCCGTGCTGGGCTTCCGAGCCCATCACCTTCTGCCAGCTGTAGGTCGTGGCATCGAGCTTGGCCCAGTCCATCTCCATGGCGAAAACGGCGCTGGTGGCATCGTTGATGGTCACGCCTTCGCGGCCCGGCGCAAGCCAGTCCGTGTTGGGGATCTTCGCGCCGCTGGTCGTGCCGTTCCAGGTGAAGACGACGTCGTTCTCCTGCGGGATCGAGGCGAGATCGGGGATTTCGCCATAGTCCGCGTCGAGCGTGGTCAACTGCGGCAGCTTGAGCTGTTTGACCGCGTCCTGAATCCACACATTGCCGAAGCTTTCCCACGCAGCGACCGTCGCCGGACGGTCGGGGCGCAGCATGGTCCACATGGCGGCTTCCAGCGCGCCGGTATCCGAAGCGGGCATGATGCCGACGAGGTAGTCCTCGGGTACGCCGAGCATCTCTTTCGATAGGTCGATGGCGTATTTCAGGCGCGACTTGCCCAGCGCCGAGCGGTGCGAGCGCCCGAGCGATTCGGTCTTTAGATTGTCGAGGGACCAGCCCGGGTGCTTGACCGTGGGACCGGACGAGAAAAAGGGACGCTCGGGTTTGAGCGCGGGTGTATCAGTCATGTATTCTCTCCTTGCAGAGAGCACGCGCGGCGTTGGGACCGCGTGGCCCGTCGGCCGCAATAATGTTGCCCTGTCGGGAGTCAATGCGAAATAGGTATGCTTCGACAGGTCGTGCCATGCCTGTGATAAGCGAACCCTCGCCAAAAGTGTTCCGAGACCCTAAAGCCGCCGCGATGGACGTGACCGATCTTCGCATTGCGCTGTTCAGCGGGAACTACAACTACACCCGCGACGGCGCGAACCAGGCTCTCAACCGGCTGGCCGACTACCTGCTGCGCCAGGGCGCGGCGCTGCGCGTCTATGCGCCTGTAGTGGAGAACCCGGATTTCGAGGCCACCGGCGATCTGGTCGACGTGCCCAATATCCGCATGCCGGTGAAAGGGCGCGGCGAATACCGCCTGCCGCTGCGCATCGACGATGCGGTGCGCGAAGACCTCAAGCGGTTTGCACCGAACACCGTCCACCTCTCCTCGCCCGACCCGGCGGCGCACAAGGCACTCAAATGGGCGCGCGAGCGGGACATTCCCGTGCTCGCATCGGTGCACACCCGTTTCGAGACCTATCCGCAATATTACGGCGCTGGCTTCCTCGAGCCTGCCGTGGTGTCGATCCTGCGGCGCTTCTACGGCCGATGCGACGCGCTTGTGGCCCCGTCGCAGAGCCAGATCGACGAGCTCAAGGCGCAGCGGATGCATGACGACATCAGCATCTGGTCGCGCGGCGTCGACCGGACGATCTTCGACCCCTCGAAGCGCGACCTCGAATGGCGCCGCTCGCTGGGGCTGGAAGACAACGACGTCGCCATCGTGTTCCTCGGCCGGTTGGTCATGGAAAAGGGCCTCGACGTCTTTGCCGAGACCATCGTCCAGCTACGCAAGCGGCAGGTCCCGCACAAGGTCCTCGTCATCGGCGATGGCCCGGCGCGCGGCTGGTTCGAAAAGGCGCTGCCCGGCGGAATTTTCGCAGGGTTCAAGACGGGTGCCGATCTCGGCAAGGCGCTGGCGAGCGGGGATATCTTCTTCAACCCCTCGATCACCGAGACCTTCGGCAATGTGACGCTGGAGGCGATGGCCTGTGGGCTACCGGTAGTGGCAGCTGGCGCGACAGGCGCGGCGAGCCTCGTGAAGGATGGCGAGACGGGACGGCTGGTGCCTCCGGGCAAGCCCGATGTCTTTGCGCCTGCCTGCGCCGAAGCGCTCGCGCCCTATTGCACCGACGACGCCCTGCGCCTGCAACATGGCGCGAATGGCGAAAAGGCTGCCCGCGCCTATAGCTGGGACGCGATCAACCAGGCGGTGGTCGACACCTACCTTCGGCTGCACGAAGAGCGCGCGGCCGCCCGTTAGGCGATCACCGCAGGTTTCCGGCCCTGCGCTGCCAGAATGCATAGCCCAAGAGGGCGATGGCAACGGCCCAGATGGCCATCCGCTGCGCCTCGTCCACCGGCACGTCCCAAGTGATCTCGTAGTAGGTGGTCCCGACCAGGCCCAGTAGCGACACGGCGAAAGCGGGCACAGCCCAGCGGCTCCGCATCAGCAGGAGGAGCGAGCCCGCAAGCCCGCCCCAGACCCCGAAGGCCCAGGCCCCGTTCGACCAGGCCGGTGCGGCTTCGAAGGCAGCGACCATCTCCGGCGGTGCGCTGGCGAAGGTCTCCGGATCGCGGATCATCGCCATCGTGTAGATATAGCAACCAAACGCGTTCCACGCCGCGCCGAGCACACCCACCAGCCACAGGTGCCAGGGGGTGCCCGCCGGCGCGCTGGTCACTTGAGGACGCCTGCTGCCGCCATGCGCCGCGCGTAGAGCAGCAAGGCGATGGTGATAACCCAGATCGCCAGGGCGAACAGGAGCTGTCCCGTGTTCTGCAGGCTTTCTGGCACATCGGCCACTGCGCGTTCGTAGAACGTCGTCCCTGCAAGACCGACAATCGAGATGGCGTAAAGAGCTACGGCCCAGCTACGGCGCAAAAGGAGCGCGGCCGAGCCAAGGAAGCTCCCCCAGACACCCAGCGCCCAGAAAGCCGAGGCCCAGGCCGGAAAATCGTAGAAATAGGAGTGGTTTTCCGGCGGCATGCCGAACGCGTCCAGATTGCCGGTCTTGGTCGCCAAATAGCTGGCAACACCGCCCGCGTTCCACAGCAGCGATACGACACCGACCACCCACAGGTGCCACGGCGCTTTGGTCGTAGTGTTCATGATACTCCCCCTCTTATGCCTCTCCGCAGGCGAGATTAGCGTCTCGCCTGCGGATGGCAAATCGGGGGCGCGTATCAGAGGCGCTCGATCTTCTTCGCCAGCTCGTCGACCAGGTCGACGATTTCCTGGACGGTCTTTTCATCGAGGCTGCCCGAACGGGCCTTGTTCTTCAGCACCGAGGCAAGATTGCCCGCCGCCCGGAACATTTCCGGCGTCGCATAGACCCGGCGCTGTTCGCCATGGCCAGAGAGCCGTTCGAACAGGGCGGTCACTTCGTCCGCACGCTCTTCCAGTTCGGCGCGCCCGGCATCGGTCGCCTCGAAAGCCTTGCGGGTTTCATCGCCCGCGGCCTGCGCAATCGCGCCCTCGTCCTCGAGCAGGGAAAGCGTCGGATAGATCGTGCCCGGGCTGGGCGAATAGGCGCCTTCAGTCATTTCCTCGATCGCCTTGATCAGCTCATAGCCGTGGCGCGCCTCATCGGCGACCAGCTTGAGCAGGACGAGGCGAAGCTCGCCAGGTCCGAACATGCGCCGCCGGCGCCGTCCGCCACTTCCGCGCGAACCGAAATCAAACGCCCAGCCGGGGCCGCCGAACTTGGCCGAAGCGCCCATGCCTTCGCGGCACTCCGTCTCTGCCATCATCGCGGCGACGAAGGGCCAGCCGCCCATCTTGCGCATCTTGCGCCACTTGTGTGCCTTGTGCATTGGCAATGTCCTTACTGTATCTTCGATAGCTCTAAGATATATCGTAATAGCGGTATGGCAAGTGCCCCCTGCAATTCCTCGCCGAACACCCTATGTCAGCCGACCAATGGCCGACCTCTTCCCCGACGACCTGCCCCAGGCATCTGCCACCGACACGCCGCGCGAAGACGCGCCGCTGGCCGACCGCCTGCGCCCCGCCAGTCTGGGAGAGGTCATCGGGCAGGACCACCTGACCGGGCCGGAAGGCGCAATTGGCCGGATGGTCGCCGCCGGGCGCCTGTCGAGCATGATCCTGTGGGGACCGCCCGGCACGGGCAAGACCACCATCGCCCGCTTGCTCGCCGACAGCGTCGGGATGCGGTTTGAAAGCGTATCCGCCGTGTTCAGCGGGGTTGCCGACCTCAAGAAAGCTTTCGCTGCTGCCGACAAGGCCGCCGAGGCGGGCCAGCGAACGCTGCTGTTCGTTGACGAGATCCACCGCTTCAACCGCGCGCAGCAAGATGGTTTCCTGCCCTTCGTCGAGCGCGGGACGGTCACGCTGGTCGGCGCGACGACGGAGAACCCCAGCTTCGCCCTTAACGCGGCGCTGCTGAGCCGCGCGCAGGTGCTGATCCTCCAGCGGCTCGACCACGAGGCGCTCGGCCAGCTCCTTGACCGCGCTGAGGTGCTCGAAGGGCCCCTGCCCCTTGCGCCCGAGGCACGCGATGCGCTGGTGGCCAGCGCGGACGGAGATGGGCGCTTCCTGCTCAACCAGGCCGAAACGCTCTACAATGCGAAGATCGACGGGGAGCTCGACCCGGCAGCCCTCGGCAAGTTCCTCCAGCGCCGCGTGGCGGTCTACGACAAGGACCGCGAGGGGCACTACAACCTCATTTCCGCGCTCCACAAGGCGGTGCGCGGCAGCGATGTGCAGGCAAGCCTCTACTACCTCGCCCGCATGCTGACCGCCGGGGAAGAACCGCGTTTCCTCGCCCGCCGCCTCGTGCGCATGGCGGTGGAAGACATCGGCATGGCCGACCCGCAGGCGCTGGTGCAGTGCATGGCCGCCAAGGACGCCTACGAGTTCCTCGGCAGTCCGGAAGGCGAGCTCGCGCTGGTGCAGGCCTGCACCTACCTCGCCACCGCGCCCAAATCGAACGCGGTCTACAAGGCGCAGAAGGCCTCGTTCAAATCGGCCAAGGAAACCGGCAGCCTCATGCCGCCGCAGAACATCCTCAACGCGCCGACCAAGCTGATGAAGGATATCGGGTATGGCTCGGGCTACAGCTACGACCATGACGCCGAGGATGGCTTTTCGGGCGACAATTACTGGCCCGAGGAGATGGAGCCGCAGAGCTATTACGAGCCGGTCGAACGCGGCTTCGAGCGCGAGGTGAAAAAGCGCCTCGACTATTGGGACAAGCTGCGGCGCGAACGTGGCGAATAGGTTTCGCCACTTCCTTGCGATCGACTGGTCGGGCGCGAAGGGGCCACGGCAGAAGGGTATCGCGCTCGGTCTCGCCCATCTTGATGGCGGCCCGCCTGTCCTGGTCGATCCTGGGCAAGGCTGGTCGCGCGAGGATGTGCTGGCACTGCTGGCGAACGACTTGCCCGACGACACCCTTGTCGGCGTCGATCTCGGCATCGCCCTGCCCTTCGCCGATTGCGGCGCCTATTTCCCGCGCCGCGAGGTCTTGCTTCCCGACGCGCCCTCGCTCTGGGCGCTGATCGACGACATTTGCTCAGGCGATCCCAACCTCGGCGCGCAGAGCTTTGTCGACCATCCCGAATTCCGCCCCTATTTCCGCGACGGCGCCGACACCGGCGCGCATTTCGGCTGCGACGGTGCCGACCATGGCCGCGGGCGCTTCCGTGTGACCGAACAGGCGCAGGCGGCGATGGGCTGCAAACCCTATTCGAACTTCAACCTCGTCGGCGCTGCGCAGGTCGGCAAATCGAGCCTTACCGGCATGCGGATGCTGCACCGCCTGCGCGGCCACCTGCCTGTCTGGCCGATCGACCCTCTGCCCGCATCCGGCTCCGCGCTCGTCGAGATCTACACCAGCCTTGCCGCAATGGAGGCCGGACGCAGCGCGGCCAAGGCGAAGATGCGCAGCTACGAAGCGCTCAATAAGGCGCTCGGCGCGCTGGGCTCGCCGGCGGTGCCCGGTGAAGGTGCGCTAGACGACCATTCCTCCGACGCACTGCTCACCGCCGCCTGGCTGCGCGCGGTGGGAGACCAGCCCGATCGCTGGTCGCCCGGCGGTCTGACCGACACGGTCGCGCGCACCGAGGGGTGGACCTTCGGAGCGCTGTGAAACGGCTGAACTGGAAGGAAGCCTGGTGGAGCCGAGCGGGATCGAACCGCTGACCTCGTCATTGCGAACGACGCGCTCTCCCAACTGAGCTACGGCCCCGTTCCAGGTCGAGAACACCCTGCCAAATGCAGAAGTGCG
Source organism: Qipengyuania flava (assembly GCF_019448255.1). NCBI lineage: Bacteria > Pseudomonadati > Pseudomonadota > Alphaproteobacteria > Sphingomonadales > Erythrobacteraceae > Qipengyuania > Qipengyuania flava. The sequence continues at coordinate 1,029,968 of NZ_CP080410.1, read as the reverse complement.
AGGCGCGCCGTTTATCCAAAAGCGGCGCGCCTGAAAAGAAGCATGTGCCTCACGATTGCGGCGTGTCGTCCTCGCCAGCATCGTTCGGGATCGGCTGGACGATGGGCACCGAAGCCTGCGTCTCGTCCACCGGGGCAACCGGGATGGATGCACCAGTGGTGGGATCGATGACGGTGGTTTCCTGCAACGGCTCGGCCGTCAGCAGGACTGGATCCTGGCCCGGAGAGGGCGCAAAACCGCGCGCGTTGCGCACCGCGACATAGCCCGGCTGCGAAGCGCCGTAGCGTTCGCCGTAGCGGGCATCCCAGGCCGCCGAATCCCTCTCATACTGCTCGTAGGCGAGGAAGAAGCGTTCGAACGGGCCTTCCATTGTCGGGAAATTGGCCAGCGCAAATGCGACCGGGTCGACCCCGCCGGAGGCAAGGTACTGCTGCGACACGCCCAGCGCGGTACGGCAGAAATCGGACCGCGCCGGCGGCAGGGCGAAGTAGTTGTAGACCATGGTCATCTGGCTTTCGCGAGCCATGATGGCCGCGCGGCGCGCACGGTGTTCCTTGCGGTATTCACCGTCGATCCGGTCGTTCACGCGCTTCAGCGGACGAGCGTAATCCTTGATGTAGCTGCTGTAGGCATCGAGGATCGGCTGGTACTGCGGATCGAGGCAGTTGAGCGCCGCAACGTTCCACGCCGAACGGAAGTGCCAGACCTTCTCGTCGTCCGAGATGCCCAGGTTCACCGTTTCGCGCAGGCCCATCGAATTGAGGCGCGGGATGTCCATGACGTAGGACGCCTGTCCCGGAGGCAGCGGGCGGACGGGAACGCGCTCCTGGACCGGTGCCGGCGGCGGCGGCGGCGGAGGCGGCGGCGGCGTGGCGCAGGCCCCAAGGACGGCGAGACCAGTCGCCACGGCGGCGAAACGAACGGTGATATTGGCTTTGCGGCCCATGGCGCGCGACCCTCCTCGAAACTCTCTTATGCTGCGCCGCCGATCCTTGACGGCGCATGAAGGACGCAGGGTCTAGCGCGTCCTTCAGGCAAAGAAAATGCCCGGAGCGCATGGAGCGCCCCGGGCACGTTCAAGCGATTCTCGCGTGCGACGAGTGGTTTACTCGCGATTGCCCATGAAGTTCAGGAGGAACATGAACATGTTGATGAAGTCGAGGTACAGGCTGACGGCGCCCATGATGATCGCCTTGCCGGCGAACTCGGTGCCGCGCAGGTACTGATACTCCATCTTCAGGCGCTGCGTGTCGTAGGCGGTGAGACCGGCGAAGATCAGCACGCCGATGAAGCTGATGGCCAGGGCCATCGTGCTCGACTGCAGGAAGATGTTGATCACCATTGCGATCAGCAGGCCGATCACACCCATCACAAGGAAGGTGCCAAAGCCCTGCAGGTTCTTCTTCGTGGTGTAGCCATAAAGGCTGAGACCGGCGAAGGCGCCGGCGGTAGCGAAGAAGGTCGCCGCGATCGATTCACCCGTGAAGGTAAGGAAGATCGTCGACATCGACAGGCCCATCACGGTCGCGAAGGACCAGAACAGCACCTGCAGCGTCGTCTTACTCATGCGGTTGAGGCCGAAGTTCATCGCGAGGATGAAGCCCAGCGGGGCAAGCGCGACGATCCACATCAGCGGCCCGCTTGCAAACGCGAGAGCAAGGCCGCTCTGCGCCGTCAGCAGGGCAACGATGCCGGTCAGCAGCACGCCCGAAGTCATGTAGTTGTAGATCGACAGCATGTGCTTGCGCAGCCCTGCGTCGAAGGTTTCCTGCCTGGCAACGGCGTCGCCAGCGCGCGGCACGGAGCCAAGGCCCTGCCTCTGGTCGGTGTCGTTCCAATTGGCCATGTGTGTGCAACTCCTCTTGGCAGCGCGGAAATACGCCCTGCTCCTAGGCCTTGAATATTGGCATTTCGCACGGCGATTTCAAGCGAAACCGGACGCAGCAGCCCGGCGCGTGGTTAACGCCCGATGGAGCTCGGATCAGGCCTCGCCGGCGGCGTCCACCATGGCCGCCTCGAGCGCCTCGGTCGGAGTACGGCCTCCCCACAGAACGAACTGAAATGCCGGGTAGAACCGGTCGCATTCATCGACCGCAATCTCCACCAGCGCCTGCGCCTGGCCGAGGCTCAGAAGCCCGTCATCGCCCAGCATGGTGCCGTTGCGGTAGAGCAGCACGCCGCCGCTCGACCAGATATCGAAATGGCCGAGCCACATCTGCTCGTTCACCAGGCTGACCAGCTCGTGCGCCTGGGGCAGCTTGTCGCCCGAAATGCGGATGTCAGGGAGGCACAGGATCTGCAGGACACCGTCTTCGGGCCGCCAGATGCCGCGCAGCTGGTACTTGGTCCAGCTGCCCTGGACCTCCCCGCTCATCTCCGTCGGCGTGGATTCGCAAGGCCACCCGCGCGCTTCGAACAGCGCAACGAGCATGTCGAGCGGAGCAGCGTCCTGCTCGGCCTCGTAGCGGTCCTCTGAAGGTCTCATCGAAGCGGTTCCGTGCGCGTCATGAGACGATGGATGCAGAACCCGGCAGGCGTTTGGCAATGGAGGCGCCCATCGGTGCTGGGGAGAACCGTTAAGGCTTGTGCAAAGCTTGTGAACAAATGCACCGCACCGGTTAACCCTGCGACCCGCTAGAAATCGTTGATCGCCTCGCCCTTGGCGCTGGTGAAGGGGAAGGAATCCAGCCCCAAGCCCCTGAGCTGATTGACCATTTCACGGGCTTCGGCAGCGCTGTCATACGGTCCTGCCAAAAGGCGGTTCGCTACACCCCAGGGGGCGGTGAAGGGTCCCTTCCCGTCCAGCGCCCCTTCGGCCTGGCGCGCAATGCGCCGCCAATCGAATCGCAGCGCGCCAAGATCACGGCCCGTGGCCACCTGCACCCAATGCCGTGCGGGGTGGACCGGCGGCGGAGGCTCCTCGCGTTCGCGAGGGATATCGATCCGCGTGATGTCGACCGCCCCTGCACGCGCCGGATCGGGCTCGGAAGGCGCGAGGCTGAAGCTGCTGAACGCCTCGTCGAGCGAGACCGTCTCCGGCTCGGGGGCCGGCTCAGCGGCGGGCTGTGGCACGACAGGTGCCGGCGTTTGCGCGCGGGCCACGACCACCGGTTCGACAGCGGTCGGAGGCGACGACGGCTCCGGAGGCGGCGGAGATGGCGGAGGGGGAGGCGGCGGAGGCGGAGGCGGAGGTGGCGCGACAGGCTCGCTCTCCACCGGCTCGGAGGCCGCGCGCGTAACGGGTGCCGGACGCTCGCGCCCCCAGCGATCGTAGAAACCCTGCCGGCCCGCCGCACGCGGGCCACTTTGTGCTGGCTGTGCGGTCGCGGGTCGTTCGCGGGTTTGTCGCGCCGGTGGAGGCGGAGGAGGAGGAGGCGCCGCTGGCGCTGCTGTCTGCGGCTCCGTGCGCGCAATACGCACGGGGCTGCCCGCGTAGTCGGCAATGCCCTGCTCGTCCGTGCCGATGTTCGCCACCAGCGGGAACACACCGAGGTTGCCGGCTGCGGCCTGCTGCGCCTTTGTCAGGCGAGGCATGTAGTCGAAATAGGCCGCCAGCCGCGCGCCGAGGCCAGAGGGGAGCATGGTGTTGGCGATCGACTTCGCCTCTTCGGTGTCACCAAGGATGGCAAGGCCGAAGGCACGCGTGCGAAAGGCGGTAACATCGCCGCGCTCAAGCAGCGGCAGCAACGTCGCCTCGAAACCCTCGCGGTCGCCCGAAATCGCCTGGTTTAGCGCAAGTCGGCGCTGGGTCGGTGCGCCTGCCCCTTCGGCCAGCGCCAGCCGGTAAAGCTCCTGCGCGCTCGCGGTATCGCCAACGAGGTCGAAGGCCAGCGCCCGGTCTTCTGCCATGCGTGCGTTGGAGACGCCCGCCCGTTCCGCCTCGGCAAACAGGAGGAGAGCCTCCACCGGGCGGCGCGCCCGGGTGTAGGCCTTTGCCAGTCCTAGCTTGGAGGACGCATTGCCCGGCCGCAATTCGTTCGCCCGCCCGAAAAACCCGATCGCCGCCTCGATATCATCGAGCTTGAGCGCGGCGTTGCCCGCATCGAGCAGCGCGCCGACATCGGCTGCGTTGGCTGCAAGACGGGTGAGCGCCGCGTTCAGCTCGCGCTCCCCTTCGGAGGGTAACGGCTGTACGATTTCGCGTTGCGCCCACGCCGAAACCGGCAGCGCAGCTGAGGCAAGCAGCACAGCAGCGGCAGCAAGGCGCCTGGTCGGTATCATGGGCTTTTCCTAGCAGCGCGGGGGTGAACCCGCGCTGACATGGTCGTGATTACTGGTTGTTCTGGCGTCCGAGGAAGCGGGGGATGTTGAGGCCGCCGGAGCTGCTGTCATCGCCATCCTCGTCGTCATCGTCCTCGTCGGAACTGCTTGCACCGCGCGAGAGGTTGGCCATGCGCTCGAACAGCGTGTTGCCGGGAAGCGACGATGCGCCGCCACCGCCTGCTGCGCCGCCCCCTGCGCTTCCGCCGGCACCACCGCCCGCATCCGCGCCGTCGTCATCGCCGCCCAGCACCGGACGCTTGCGGCCCGGCTTGGTCGCCAGCGGGCTTTCGCCGGAGACAGGCTCGTCATCCAGCGAGAACTCGTCCTGCGAGCTGTCGGCGGGCTCGGCCATGTCGCCCGAAAGGTCCAGCGTCGGACGTTCGTCGCCAAAGCCGCCTTCGCCAGCAGCGCCGCCGAATTCGGTGTCCTCGGCCGGCGGCGGGACGCCATCGTCCTCGCCGGCATCGAAACGTTCGGTGTGTTCGTTACGCAGGCCCGCGAGCGGATCGACGATCTCGTCCACGTCGTCGTAGTCGTCCTCTTCCGCATCATCCGAAGCAGATGTCGCGGGCGAGAGGCCGAAGGACGTTTCCGGTTCGTCTTCAACGGCTTCGTCGGTGAGGTCGAACGCATCGTCGCTGGCCACTTCCGGCTCGGGCTCGGGAGCCTGATAAGGTTCCGGTTCGGGCGCCTGGAACGGTTCCGGCTCCGGCTCGGCGGCGAGGCCTTCGTTGAGCTCGAACGGCTCGTCCTCGGTTACCGTCTCGCTGGGGAGGTCGAGGATCGGCCGCTTGGGCGCGCTGCTTTCGCGCATCGAGAATGCTCGCGGCGCCGCGGCTGCGGGAACACCGTCGCCCTCGATGCCCGTGGCAACCACCGAGACACGGATCTTGCCTTCCAGGTCGGGGTTGAAGGCGCTGCCCCAGATGATGTTGGCGTCTTCGTCGACCAGCTCGCGGATGTGGTTCGCCGCTTCGTCGACTTCGAGCAGCTTCATGTCTTCGCCGCCGATGATCGAGATGATCACGCCCTTGGCGCCGGTCATGGAAACGCCGTCGAGCAGCGGATTGGCAATGGCGCGTTCGGCGGCTTCGAGAGCGCGGTTGTCGCCCTCGCCTTCGCCGGTGCCCATCATCGCCTTGCCCATCTCGCTCATCACGCTGCGCACGTCGGCGAAGTCGAGGTTGATGAGGCCAGGCATGACCATGAGGTCCGTGATCGAACGTACGCCCTGCTGGAGCACTTCGTCGGCCAGCTGGAAGGCTTCCTTGAAGGTGGTTTCCGCCTTGGCGACCAGGAACAGGTTCTGGTTGGGAATGACGATCAGCGTATCGACGTGCTTCTGCAGCTCTTCGATGCCGGCTTCTGCGGCGCGCATGCGGCGCGTGCCTTCGAACAGGAAGGGCTTGGTCACGACACCAACGGTCAGCACGCCCTTCTTGCGCGCGGCTTCGGCGATCACGGGGGCCGCGCCGGTACCGGTGCCACCGCCCATGCCGGCGGCGATGAAGACCATGTTCACATTATCGAGCGCGTCTTCGATTTCCTCGACCGTTTCCTCGGCCGCAGCCTTGCCCACTTCGGGGCGCGCGCCCGCACCCAGGCCGCCGGTGATGTCGGGTCCCAGCTGGATGCGTTTTTCGGACGGGGAACTGCTCAGCGCCTGCGCGTCGGTGTTGGCGACGATGAAGTCGACGCCTTCGATCTCGGCCTCCATCATGTTGGCGATGGCGTTGCCGCCCGCGCCGCCGACGCCCACGACCATGATCTTGGGACGAAGATCGTCGTCCGATGCTGGTCCGATATTGATGCTCATCAAGAGTCCCCGTGTAAACGTAAGTCGCCCTGCGGGCTTTATGTCACAAGTCTGGCACAAAGCGAATCGCTCGCGCCGGCATAATCCGCCTTATCCACAAGGGCTAAACGCGCGATTCCGCCGCGCATCAAGCCTCAGAAGTATTCGCGCACCGCTTGAAACACACGGTTCACCAGACCCACGCCGCGATAGCGCTTGGTGGGCTGGTAGCGCGGCCCGACCGAGCGGATATCGGCCGGATCGTCGGCGGCGTAGAGACACAGACCCGCCAGCGTTGCAAAGCCCGGTGTGGCGTGCGCTTCGGGCAGGCCCTGAAGCGCCGGCGGCTTGCCAATGCGCACCGGGCGGCCCAGCGCGCCTTGCATGAATTCGGCGATCCCGTGGAGCTCCGCCCCCCCGCCGGTGAGGACGACCTGGCCGCCCTGCGCGCCCGAAAAGCCCATCGATTTGAGTGCCTTGCCAATTTCGGCCGTAACAACGCCCAAGCGGTCGGTGACGATGGCAACCAGCTCGGCCCGGGCAATGCGGTTCTGTTCGTCCGCCCCGCGCGCCAGCCTGCCGCCGGGCTCTTCGCCGGGGGCGTTGACGGGGATCATCTCGCGGTGGTCGGTAGGTGTGGCGATGGCCGAACCGGCAACGCATTTGAGGCGCTCGGCCTGGCTGCGGCGAATGCCCAGCGAGGAGGCTATCGCATCGGTGATATCGTTGGACCCGACGGGAATGGATTTGAGGCCCAGCAACATGCCCGCGGCATGAACCGAGACATTGGTGACCTGCGCGCCGATTTCCACAAGCGCTACGCCGAGATCGCGTTCCTCGCCCGTCAGGCAGGCGTAAGCGGCCGCCAGCGGGCTCGCGACAACGCCTTCGACGTCGAGGTGAGCGGTCTGGACCGCCTCGATCAGGTTCCTGACCGGCGCGCCCTCGGCAAGCGTCACATGGACATCGACGCCCAGCGCCTCGGCGTGGAGGCCCTTGGGGTTGGCCACGCCATGCGCGCCGTCGAGCGTGTAGTGCGCCGGCTGCGCGTGCAGCACCATGCGCCCGTCCGGGTGCAGGTGATCGCGCGCCGCATAAAGCAGGTGCTCGATATCGTCTTCTTCGATGCGCCGTCCGCCGATGGCGATCTCGACGCTCGAGATCTTGCTGGAAAGTCCAGCGCCCGCACAGCCGATCCACACGCTTTGGACCGAAGTGTTGGCGTTGGCCTCCGCCTTCTCGACTGCGGTGCGGATCGCGTGGCTGGCAGCGCGCATGTCGGTGACATAGCCGCGCTTGATCCCGTCGCTCGCCCGGTGGCTGGAGCCGAGCACGACCATCTCGCCGCCTTCGGCCTCGCCCATGATCATGGCGGATACGCGGAAGGACCCGACGTTCACCGCACCGAACACGCGGGTGATGCGAGGCTGCGGCCCGGCCATTACTGCGCCCGTCCGTTAAGCGCGACCTGCTTGGGGCACGGCCCGTCTTCGCAGCGCAGGTAAGCCCGGTCGGGCACGCGCATGTCGATCGCGATGGGCTTGCCGCCGATCAGACGGTGCATCCCGTCGAGCTGGGCGAACTTGACCAGCGCCGGCGCGCCGAGATCGCCTTCGGGAAGCGCCAGCAGCTGGCCGGTCTTGAAGGTGAGGTTCCAGCGCCGGTTGCCGACCCATTCGGCAGAGGCGATCTGCGGCTTCAGCGCAGGCGCTGCGTCGAGCAGCTTGCCCAGTTCCTGCACCTGGCGCGCTGCGCCCGGCCCCTCGATCAACAGCTTGCCCTCGGCATCCTTGGCGCTGATCGGCTCGAGCTCGTTGCCCTCGGGATCGATCAGCATCAACCGGTCGGGCTTGCGCAGCACCGCATGCGGCACGCGCTCGACGATATCGATCTTGAGCGTATCGGGGAGCTGGCGCGACACGCGCGCATCGGCGACCCAGGACAATTCCAGCAGCCGCTCGCGCACATCGCCAAGCTCGACCAGCGGCATCGGCCGGTCCTGTTCAGCCAGAACGCGCTCGTAGACGAGCTGCTCGTTCATCCGCTCAACGCCGGACACCTGCACCCGGCTGACCTCGAACCCCGAGCGCGAGGCGGACTTGGCCAGCTCGCTTCGCGCCAATTCGGGCACGCCTGCAAAGCTGGCAATGGTCCAGGCAACGGCCAGGCCAGCGGCGACAATCACGAACAGGAAAAACTTGTGCCACTGCTCCTCGGTGAAGGGCAGCGCCGCCATGGCGCGGTCGAGCAGGCCGCTGGTGTGCCGCTTGGCCGCGCGCGCCTTCTGGCTGCGGTTGCGCGCTGCAGCGGACCGCCGCACGCCGGTAGGCTTGCGCGAGACCTTAGCCATCTGTGCCGTCCGATTTGGAGGTATGGTGACGCATTGCCGCTGCCACCACCAGTTCGCACAGCTCGCCGTATTCGATACCCGCGTGCCGCGCCTGTTCGGGCACCAGGCTGAGCGGGGTCATGCCCGGCTGGGTGTTGGTTTCGAGCACGAACAAGCCATCTTCGCCCTGCTCCTCGTCCCAGCGAAAATCGGTCCGGCTGGTGCCGCGGCAGCCAAGAACCTTGTGCGCCTTGAGCGCGTATTCGTGGCACAACGCCGCGATCCGATCGGGGATGTCGGCCGGGCAGATATGGTCGGTCATGCCGTCGGTGTATTTGGCGTCGAAATCGTAAAAGCCGCTCTTGGGCTTCAGCTCGGTAACCGCGAGCGAACGCGGTCCGTCTTCGAAATCGACCACCGCCGTCGTCATCTCGCGGCCCTTGATATAGGGCTCGGCCAGAAGCTCGGCAAACTCCTGCCACGGCCCCTTGGCATCGCGCGCAATCGGATTGCCGTAATTGCCCTCGTCGGTAACGATGGCGACGCCGACGGAACTGCCTTCGTTTACCGGCTTAAGGACATAGGGGCGCGGCAGGGGATCACGCGCGTAGAGATCGGCGCTTTTCACGATCCGGCCGCCCGGCATGGGGATGCCATGCGGCACCAGCGCCTGTTTGGTGAGCTGCTTGTCGATCGCGATAACCGAGGTTGCGAGGCCGGAATGCGTATAGGGGACGCCCATCAGGTCGAGCATGCCCTGCACCGTACCATCCTCGCCCGGAACGCCGTGCAGCGCGTTGAAGACGACATCGGGTGCGACTTCCGCAATGCGCGCGGCGACTTGCCGGTCCATGTCGATGCGCGTGACCTTGTGCCCGCGTTCCTCGAGCGCCTTGGCGACGCCCTCGCCAGACATGAGGCTCACGGGTCGTTCGTTGGCCCAGCCACCCATGAGCACGGCCATGTGAAGTTTCGTTTCGAGCGTCACGGCCGTCCCACCCGCTGGATTTCCCATTCGAGCTCGACGCCCGAGTTTTCATAGACGCGGCGTTTCACCTCCTCACCAAGCTGTTCGATGTCGGCGCTGGTGGCCTCATCGATATTGAGAAGGAAGTTGGTGTGCTTCTCGCTCACTTGCGCCCCGCCCAGCTTGAGGCCGCGGCAGCCGGCCGCATCGACAAGCTCCCAGGCCTTCTTGCCCGGCGGGTTCTTGAAGGTCGATCCGCCCGTGCGCGTGCGCAGCGGCTGCGATTTTTCCCGTGCTTCGCCAATCGAGTCCATCTTGGCGCCGATGACTTCCGGATCGCCCGGTTCGCCCTGGAAACGCGCGCGCACCACGACCGCGCCTTCGGGCAAGGCCGAGTGGCGGTAGGTGTACTGAAGGTCCGCAGCCGGAAGCGTCACATATTCGCCGCCCGGCAAGACCACGTCGCAATCGATCAGCACGTCGCTGACCTCGCGGCCATAGGCGCCGCCGTTCATACGCACGAAGCCGCCGACGGTGCCGGGGATGCCGCGCATGAATTCGACACCGGCAATGCCCGCATCGCGCGCGGTCGAGGCAACCAGAATGCCGTGCGCGCCTGCGCCGCAGGTCAGCGTGCAATCGTCCGAATAGGTGATCCGCGCGAATGGCTTGCCCAGCTTCACCACAACGCCCGGCACGCCGCCGTCGCGCACGATCAGATTGGAGCCAAGGCCCAGCGCCATGACAGGCAAGTCCCCGCCGAGCCGTTCGAGGAAGAGTTTCAGATCGTCGAGATCGGCCGGCTCGAACAGCCAGTCGGCCCGGCCACCGGCCTTGAACCAGACGAGCTTTGCGAGCGGCGCATCCGCCGTCAGCTTGCCGCGCAGGCCCTGTATTTCGACGGGCGCAGCGATGCCGCCCTCGACTTCGCAGTCGGGCGCCATGCCGCTGTCCCAGTTCCAGGCGTCTCCGGGCTGGTCGAGATCGCTCATGACGTGGTCGCCTTGGCAATGCCGTTCTGAAGGCCAGCTGCCCATTGGGTTATGTCGCCCGCGCCGAGGCATACGACGAAGTCGCCCGCGCGCAGTTCCTGCGCAAGGACGCTGGCGAGTTCGCCTTCGTCAGCGACGGTGCGCGCTGCGCGGTGGCCGCGCGCCTTGAGGCCCGCCACGAGTGCATCGGCGTCGACGCCCTCGATCGGGTCCTCGCCCGCGGCATAGACCGGGGTCACGAAGACCTCGTCGGCCGCGTTGAAGCAGCTCTGGAAGTCGTCCATCAAATCGCGCAGGCGGGTGTAGCGGTGTGGCTGGACGACCGCGATCACGCGGCCTTCGCCTGCGCTTTCGCGCGCTGCGCCCAGCACGGCTTTGATCTCGACCGGGTGGTGGCCGTAATCGTCGATGATGGTCGCCACGCCCTCGCCGCTCGGCACTTCGCCAACCTTGGTGAAGCGGCGGCGGACCCCGCCAAAGGCGGAGAAGCCGTTGCAGATGACCTCGTCCGGGCAGCCCATCTCGATCGCCACCGCAATCGCGGCGAGCGCGTTCTGGACGTTGTGACGGCCGGGCATCGGCAGGCGCACGCCTTCGATACGTCGATCTTCCTGGCCGCGGCGGCGCACTATCACGTCGAAGCAGTTGCCGCCCGCATCGGGCCGCACATTCACCCCGCAGATATCGGCCTGCAGGTTGAAACCATAGGTCACGACATTGCGGTCGCGCACCTTGCCGATCACCGCCTGCACTTCCTCGTGGTCGATGCACAGCACCGCCGCGCCGTAGAAGGGCACGTTGTGGATGAACTCGACGAAGGCGTCCTTCACCCCGTCGAAATCGCCGTAGTGATCGAGGTGTTCGGGATCGATGTTGGTGACCACCGCGATGGTCCCGTCGAGGCGCAGGAAGCTGCCGTCGCTTTCGTCGGCTTCGACCACCATCCACTCGCTGTCGCCGAGGCGCGCGTTCGAACCGTATTGCTCGATGATGCCGCCGTTGATGACCGTGGGGTCGATCTTGCCTGCATCGAGCAGCGCGGCGATCATGCTGGTCGTGGTCGTCTTGCCATGCGTACCCGCGACCGCGACGGTCGACTTGAGGCGCATAAGCTCGGCCAGCATTTCCGCGCGCCGCACCACGGGAATGCGGTTTTCCAGCGCATAAGCGACCTCGGGATTGGTGCGCTTCACAGCGGTCGAGGTGACGACCACGGCTGCGCCTTCGACGTTCTCCGGCGCATGACCGATCGCCACGGTGATGCCGCGCTTGCGCAGCCGCTCGACCGTCGGGCTTTCCTTCATGTCCGAACCTTGGACCGAATAGCCGAGGTTGTTCATCACCTCGGCAATGCCAGACATGCCGATGCCGCCGATGCCGACGAAATGGATCGTGCCGATGTCTGTGGGAACGCCCCTCATTCCGCCCGCTCCTTTGCCGCGCCCTGTCCGGCAGGAGCCCCCTGCGATGCGGCGCGCGCGTTGTTTCCGCCCACCTTGATGACATCCATCATGTCCGCCCCGCCGAAGCTTTCGACGAGGTCGGCAAGGTCCTCGACCGCCCTGGGCCGGCCGCAATTCCACGCTGCATGGGCGGCCTTGGCGAGCCCTTGCGGGTTTTCCGCGAGCGCCTTGATCTGCTTGGCCAGCTCCTTGCCGGTGAACTTTTCCTGCCGGACCATGCGCGCCCCACCCGCCTTGGCGAGCTCGCGCGCGTTGGCGGCCTGGTGGTCGTCGGTCGCGATTGGCAGCGGAATGAGGATTGCCGGGCGGCCTACTGCTGTCAGCTCGGCAATGGTCGAGGCGCCTGCGCGGCCGATGAACAGGTGCGCATCGGCGAGACGCGCGGCCATGTCCTCGAAATAGGTCGCGAGTTCGGCCGGGATGCCGTGGACGCGGTAGCGTTCGCGCACCGCGTCGAGATCTTCCGGACGGCACTGCTGGGTCACCTGCAAGCGCTCGCGCAGCGCGGGCGGAAGCATCGAGAGGCCATCGGGCACGACTTCGGACAGCACCCGCGCGCCCTGGCTGCCGCCGGTGACGAGAACGCGCAGCAGGCCTTCTTCGGTGAAAGCTGGGAAGGGTTCGTCGCGCAGGGAAAGCACGCCCGCGCGCACTGGATTGCCGACAAGGTGGGTCTTTTCCGCGTGCTTCGCGTCGAGCCGCTCGACTTCCGGATAAGCCGTCGCGATGGCCTGCACACGGCCGGCGAACAGGCGGTTCACCCGGCCGAGCACGGCGTTCTGTTCGTGCACGATGGTCGGCACGCCCGCGCTGGTTGCCGCGAGGATCGCGGGCAGCGAGGGGTAGCCGCCAAAGCCGACCACCGCGCTCGGCTCGAAGCTTTCGAACAGGCGCAGCGCCATGCGGCGCCCTTCCAGCACGGCCTTGCCGCCCTTGATCCAGGTCAGCGGGTTCTTGCCGAAGCGGCCCGCAGGAATGACATGGGCGGGCAGGAAATCGGGCTTGCCGGGGATTTCTGCCCCGCGTGCGTCGGTAATCAGCGCAACATGGTGCCCGCGCCGCTCCAGCTCGGTGGCCAGCGCAAAGGCGGGCAACAGGTGGCCGCCGGTACCTCCGGCTGCAAGGACATAGTGACGGCTGCTGGCCCCGGTCATGGTTGAATCTCCCGGCGCGGGGAACCCGTGTTCTCGTTCATCGGGGCCGTCTGCCCGATGCCGAGGCGGTCGCCAAGTCCCCTGGTCCGGCTTTTCAGGAACGGATTGCGCCGCGTGACCGCCAGCAACAGGCCGACCGTGATACAGATCGCGATGGTCGAGGACCCGCCATAGCTCACCAGCGGCAGCGTCATGCCCTTCGATGGGAAGAGCTGCAGGTTGACGAGGATGTTGATGAAGGCCTGCCCGCCCAGCAGCGCGGTCAGCCCCGCGCCCGCAAGGAGAGCGAACAGGTCGTCCTCGTCGATCAGGCGCATCAGCACGCGCACGACGATGGCGAGGTAGAGGAGCACGATCATCGCGCAGGCGATGAGGCCGAACTCCTCCCCGATAACCGAGAAGATGTAGTCCGTATGCGCTTCGGGCAGGCTCATCTTGCGAATGCCGAGGCCGTAGCCCGCGCCGGTCCATCCGCCGGCAAGCAGCGTGCGGCTGGCAAGGTCGACCTGGTCGTAGGCCGTGCCGCCGCCAAGGAAGGCGTCGATGCGGTGGCGCGCGTTGTCGTAAAGGAAATAGGTCGCCGTCAGGCCCACGATGCCGCCACCGACCACGGCGCCCAGGCGCTTCACGTCGACGCCCGAGAGCACGACCATCACGAACCACACGCCGGCAAACAGGATCGTGCCGCCGAAGTTGGGCTGCATCATCAAAAGCGCGGCGATCAGCGCGAGGTAGGCGGTGGCGATGCCCAGCACCGGAAGGTTTGGATCGCGCAGGCGCCAGCTCAGCACCCAGGCCAGCGCAATGGCGTAGCCGGGCTTCAGGAATTCGGACGGCTGGAATTGCATGCCAAGGTTGATCCAGCGCCGCGCGCCGTTGATCTCCACCCCGATCAGCGGGACGAGGAACAGCAGGCCCGTCATCCCCGCGGCCAGCAACAGGGCAAGCCTGCGGGCGTTCTCGCGCGTGAGCATCGAGATGCCGAGTAGCGTGCCGATGGCCAGCACCTGCCAGGCGAGGTGTCGGTAGAAGAAATAGAGCGGGTCCAGCGTGATGCTGGCGGTCGACAGGCGGCTGGCGGTTGCAGGGCTGGCGGCGGCAACGGCAATGGTGCCAAGGCTCATCAGCAACAGCACAAGCAGCAGCAGCACGCGGTCGATCTCGCGCCACCAGATCTTGAGTTCCGACCAACGCGAAAGCTTGCCCTTGGGCATATGCGCCGGGGCGCGCTTGCCGGGGACGTAAGGCTGCACGGTGCTCATGCCAGCGCCTCCACCAGCGCGCGGAAATGCTCGCCGCGCTTCTCGAAGTCAGGATACTGGTCAAAGCTCGCGCAGGCGGGCGAGAGGAGGACGGTATCGCCCGCTTCGGCCTTGGCTGCCGCAGCACTCACCGCACGGTCGAGCGTTTCGCACTGTTCCACCGGGACGCGGCCGTCCAGCAGGGCTGCAAAGTCCGGCCCTGCCTTGCCGATGGTGTAGGCGGCTTTCACGTGCGGCAGTTCGGCCTCGCACTCGCCCAGACCCGGCTCCTTGGCGAGCCCGCCGAGTATCCAGTGGATGTTGTCGAAGGCCGCCAGCGCGGGAGCGGAGGCGGCGGTGTTCGTGCCCTTGCTGTCGTTGACGTAAGCAACGCCGGAGATTTCCGCGACACGCTCCATGCGGTGCGGGAGGCCTCGGTAGGTACGAAGAGCGTCCCGTACCCGATCCTTCTTTACCCCGAGTGCGTCCGCCACTGCCATTGCAGCTTCAGCATTCTGCCAGTTATGTGGCCCCTTCAGAGACGGCCATTCGTTCATGCCGCTAAGCGTGCCCTCTAGGCAGAACTTCTTCGACGTGGTTCGAAGCCATAGATCCTCGACACTTCCAACCACCGAATCCGTCATGATCGCCAAGCTGCTGGCTGACTGCATTTCGAACAACCGAGCCTTTGCAGCAGCATACTTCGCGAAATCCCCATCGTACCGATCGAGATGATCCGGCGTGATGTTCAGCAGCACCGCCACGTCGCAGTCGAGCGAGTAGGTCAGGTCGATCTGGTAGCTCGACAGCTCCAGCACATAGACCCCGCCATCCGGAAGCGGCTCCTGTTCGAGGATCGGAAGGCCGATATTGCCGCCCATGGTGGTCGGCACGCCTGCGGTCTTGAGGATGTGATGGACCAGCGCGGTGGTGGTCGACTTGCCATTGGTACCGGTGATGCCGACGACCTTGTGCGGCGGCAGCTCCGCCCTCGCCTGCGCGAAGAGTTCGATGTCGCCGATCACCGGCACGCCGAAGCTGTCGGCATGCGGCTTGATCGGGTGGGTGTTGAGCGGCACGCCCGGGCTGACGACCACGCCCGCATAGCCGGTCAGGTCTGCTTCCAGCGGATCGCCGATGGCACAGCGTCCGGCGTAAGGCTCGCGGGCCTCGGCGCGGTCGTCCCACACCAGCACATCCGCGCCCGCCGCCAGCAGCGCCTCGACCGTCGCCCGGCCGGACCGCGCGAGGCCGAGCACCGCGTATCTTCTGTCCTTCCAGGCGGGTGAGGTGATCATCGTAGCTTGAGCGTCGCGAGCCCCATGAGTGCGAGCACGATGGACACGATCCAGAACCGGATCACCACCTTGCTCTCCGACCAGCCAAGCTGTTCGAAATGGTGGTGGATCGGCGCCATGCGGAAGACGCGGCGACCGGTGCGCTTGAACCAGAAGACCTGGATGATGACCGAAAGCGCCTCGAACACGAACAGACCGCCGACTATGGCGAGGACGACCTCGTGGTGCGTCGCCACGGCAATCGCGCCCAGCGCCCCGCCGAGAGCCAGCGACCCCGTGTCACCCATGAAGACAGCAGCCGGCGGCGCGTTGAACCACAGGAAGGCAAGCCCCGCCCCCATGATCGCCGCGCAGAAGATCGCGAGCTCGCCCGCGCCTTCGACATGCGGAATGCCGAGATAGGTCGAAAAGTCGACGCGGCCGACGAGGTAGGCGATCAGCGCGAAGGTGCCCGCCGCAATGATCACCGGCATGGTGGCAAGGCCATCGAGCCCGTCGGTGAGGTTCACCGCGTTGCCCGCGCCCACGATCACAATGGCGGCGAAGACGTAGTAGAAATAGCTCAGCTCGAGCCCGAGGTTGTTGAAGAAGGGCACGTAGAGGAAGGTGTTGATCTGGCTGACGATGATGTAGCTTGCGACGCCCGCCACGATGAATTCCATCAGCAGTCGAACTTTTGCCGATACGCCCTTGTGGCTCGCCTTGGAGACCTTGTCGTAATCATCAAGGAAGCCGATCAGCCCGAAGCCCAGCGTCACCGCCAGACAGGCCCAGATAAATGGGTTCGACAGGTCCATCCACAAGAGCACCGACAGCGTCAGGCTGATGAGGATCATGAGCCCGCCCATGGTCGGGGTGCCGCGCTTGGCGAGGTGGGTCTGCGGCCCGTCTTCGCGGATCGGCTGGCCCTTGCCCTGGCGCACGCGCAGCATGTCGATGAAGCGCGGGCCGATCAGCATGCCGATGATCAGCGCGGTCATCAGCGTCGCGCCCGCGCGGAACGTCTGGTAGCGCACGAGGTTGAAGACGCCTTCGAAGTTCAACCATTCGGCGAGGTGGTAAAGCAAATCCGGCCTCTCGTCGCGTCAGGTGACGCGGGTGAAGTGTTCCACGAGCCGCCCCAGGCCGACCGAGTTGGAGCCTTTGACCAGCACGGCGTCGCCTGCGACGACACCGAAGGTTTCGAGCAGCTCGATCGCCTCTTCGGCACTCTCGCAATGCGCGTAGGCAAGCGGCTTGCCAAGCGCAGAGTTCTGCGGTTTCCCCAGCTCCTGCGCGAGGGCGCGCATCTCGTCGCCCACCAGCACCGCATAGTCGACATCGGCCTCGGCAATCGGCTCGGCAAGCGCGGCGTGGAACTTGGGCGCGAAATCGCCCAGCTCCTTCATCGCGCCCAGCACCGCGATGCGGCGGGTCGAGGGGGTCTGGCCCAGCTGCGCGAGCGTGGCGCGCATGCTGGCAGGGTTGGCGTTGTAGCTTTCATCGATCAGCAGCGCCTTGCCGCCCGGCGCCTCGATCCCGTGGCGCGCGCCGCGCCCCTTGAGGCCGCCCATCTCGGCCAGCGCCAGCCCGGCTGCGGCCATATCGCCGCCCGCCGCGCGCACTGCCGCCATGACAGCAAGCGAATTGACCACCCAGTGTTCGCCCGGCTCGGCCACCGTGTAGCACAGGCGCCCTTCGGAAAACTCGCAGGTCACCAGGCTGCCGCCGTTGGCGCTTGGAATAGCGTCGAGCAGGCGGACGTCCGCAAAGCGCGCGGTGCCGAAGCTGACGATGTTGGCACCCAGTTTCTCGGCCGCTTCGCGCAGTTGCTCGTAATGCGGGGTGTCAGTCGGAATGACGGCGGTGCCGCCCGGTTCGAGGCCCATGAAGATTTCGGCCTTGGCGTCAGCGATGGCCTCCATGCTGCCGAGGTTCTCGATATGCGCGGGCGCGATGGTGGTGATGACCGCGACATGCGGGCGGACCTGCGTGGTAAGACCTTCGATCTCGCCCGCGTGGTTCATGCCCATTTCGAAGATGCCGAAACGGCTGCGCGCCGGCATGCGCGCCAGACTCAGCGGCACGCCGACATGGTTGTTGTAGCTGCGCGTGGACCGGTGCGCCGCGCCGCGGCTGGCGCGTTCGAGCGATGCAAAGATGGCTTCCTTGACGCCGGTCTTGCCGACCGATCCGGTCACGCCGATGATCTTGGCCTCGACCCGGTTGCGAGCTGCGCGGGCCAGCGCCTTCAGCGCTTCAGTGGTGTCCTCGACGAGGATATGCGGCCAGTCGACCGGGCGATCGACGATCGCACCGGCTGCGCCATTGGCGAAGGCCTTGTCGAGGAAGCGGTGGCCGTCCATCGCCTCGCCCTTCAGCGCAATGAAGAGATCGCCGTTGACCACGTCGCGGCTGTCCATTTCGACACCGGCGGCCTGGAAATCATGGCTTGCGGTTCCGCCCACGGCCTCGGCAATGGCCTTCGCGTCCCACAGGGTCAGCGGCAGGCGGTCGCGCGGGTCGGCGGGCCATTCGAGATAGGCCGGATGGCGCAAGATGGCGGCGCTCATGCCTCACCTCGTGCAATTTGAGCCGCGCATTCGCGCGCAACCTCGACGTCGTCGAAGGGCAGGACCTTCATATTCTCTCCCGATCCGATGATCTGACCCGTTTCGTGTCCCTTGCCGGCGACGAGCACGATGTCGTTCTCGCCCGCTTCGGCAATGGCAGCGTGGATCGCTTCGCGGCGCCCACCCACTTCGCGCGCTCCCGGCGCGCCTTCAAGCACCTGGCGGCGGATATCCGCAGCATCCTCGCCGCGCGGATTGTCGTCGGTGACAATGACAAGATCGCTGGCCTTGGCCGCCGCCTCGCCCATGGGCGCGCGCTTGCCGTGATCGCGGTCCCCGCCTGCGCCGAAAACGGTGATGAGCCGGCCCGAGACATGCGGGCGTAGCGCGGCAATCGCCGCTTCCAGCGCGTCGGGCGTGTGCGCGTAATCGATATAGACCGGAGCGCCCGAGGGGGCGATGACCGCGCGTTCGAGCCGCCCGCGAACCGGCTGGAGGCGGGCTACCCCGTCCCACACCTGGCCAGCGTCGACACCCGTCGCCAGCGCGAGGCCTGCCGAGACCAGCGCGTTCGAAACCTGGTAGGCACCGATCAGGGGCAGGTTGATGGTCCGGCTCGTCCCTGCGTGCTCGACCGTCAGCGACTGGCCGAGCTGGGTCGGCTCGCGCTTGGTCAGGCGGATGGCATCGCCCTGCTCGCCCACGGTCATGATGGTGAGGCCGCGCTTCTCGGCGTGTTCGACAACGCGCGCGTTCCAGCCACTCTCGCCCGAACCCATCCAGATAACTGCCGTTGCGCCGTCTGCCACGACCTCGTCGAAGAGGCGCATCTTGGCGGCGAAATAGTCTTCCATGTCGACGTGGTAATCGAGGTGGTCGCGGCTGAAGTTGGTGAAACCGGCGGCCTCGACCGCCACCCCCTCGTTGCGAAACTGGGAAAGGCCGTGGCTCGATGCCTCGTAGGCCACATGGGTCACGCCTTCGCGCGCCAGCCCGCTGAGGTTCGACAGGAAGGTGACGATGTCGGGCGTCGTCAGGCCGGTGGAAACGCTTTCGTCGGGCGTGGTCACACCCAGCGTGCCGATGCTGGCCGCGCGCTCGCCCGCCATACGCCAGATCTGGCGCGTCATTTCGACACAGGATGTCTTTCCATTGGTCCCAGTGACCGCGACGATGTGCTCGGGGACGGGCGTGAAGAACTGCGCGGCAAGCGCGGCAAAGGCGCGGCGCGGGGTGGCATCCGCGATGTGGATCGCGCCCTCGACCTTTGCCTCCGGCCGGGCGACGACAGCGACGGCACCGCTTTCGATGGCGGCGGGAATGAAGTCCTCGCCGTTGACCTGTGCGCCCTGGAACGCGCCGAAGACGGTGCCGGGGGCAACCTTGCGGTTGTCGATCGCAAAGCCGCTCACCGTGGCATCACCGTCGCACGAAAGGCCAGCGGCCGCGCAAAGCTTGGCGAGGGTCACTTGCGCGCCTCCGGGATCAGCGGGGTGATGTCGGATATATCGATGTCTCGCGTGTCGTCCGGGCGCACGCCGATCAGCGGGCCGATACGCGGCACAAGGCGGCCGACGATCGGCGCAGCGTTCCAGGCCGCGGTCCGCTGGTAGGAGCTGGCGAGCGTCCCGCGCGGCTCGTCGAGCATGGCGATGACGACATAGCGCGGGCGATCCATCGGGAAAGCCGCGGCAAAGGTCGATACGAGCGCCGTGCGGCGATAGCCTGCGCTGCCTCCCGGCTTCTCGGCCGAGCCGGTCTTGCCGCCCACGCGGTAACCCGGCGCGTCGGCGTTCTTGCCGGTGCCGTAAATCGCGATGGCGCGCAGGATCTGGCGCATGCGGCTGGAGGTCGAGGCCTTGAACACGCGGCGGCCCTTGGGCGCTTCACCGGGGCCGAGCTTGCGCAGGGTTGCCGGACGCCAGATACCACCGTTGACCATGGCGGCGTAGGCGCTGGCGAGGTGCAGCGGGGTAACGGCAATGCCGTGGCCGTAGCCCACGGTCATGTTGCGCAGGCGCGGCCACTTGTCGCCCGGCCAGATCGGGAAGCCCTTGGCCGGCAGCTCGATATAGGGCCGCTCGTTCATACCGAGATCTATCATCGTGCGGCGCATGCGTTCCGGGCCCAGCTCGTCGGCGACGCGCGCGGTCACGGTGTTGGACGAATGGATCAGCGTCTCGACCACGTTGAGGTCGGCGCCCATGTCGTGGCTGTCCTTGATGCTGAAGCGTCCGACCTTGACCGGGCTTGCATCCCAGCGCCGGCCGAGGTTGCGCACCACGCCCGCGTCGATGGCAGCGGCAACCGACAGCGGCTTGAAGGTCGAGCCGAGTTCGTAGACCTGGTTGGTCACGCGGTTGAACATCAGGCTCTGTCCGCGCGCGTCGATCTTGTTGGGGTCGAATTCGGGCAGCGAGGCCAGCGCCAGCACTTCGCCCGTATCCACGTCGAGCACGATGCCCGCCCCGCCCTGCGCCTGCACCAGCTTCATGCCGCGGCGCAGCTCGTCCTCCAGCGCGCCTTGCACGCGGCTGTCGATCGACAATGCCACCGGCGTGCCGCGGGTGGCGGGGTTGGAAAGCTGCGCGTCGAGCACCTGCTCCATGCCGACCCGGCCCTTGCCGTCGGCCGCGACATAGCCAAGCACGTGCGCCGCCATCGACCCTTGCGGGTAATGGCGGTCGTTCTCCATCGGCATTTCCAGCGCGAGCTCGCCGATGTCCTGCACCCTGTTCGCTTCTTCCGGCAGCACGCGGCGACGGATGTAGCCCTGCTTGCTCGAGGCGAGTTGGACGGCGACATTCTCTTCGTCGAGATCGGGGAAAATCGCCTTGAGCTTGGCGGAAACCGTGGCCGGGTCACGCACCAGAGGCGCGCCGTCTTCGCCCAGCGCCTTGGGGTTGAACCACAGGGCGTAGGCGGGAAACGCGCGCGCCAGCGGCACGCCGTTGCGATCGGTGATCTCGCCGCGCGGGGGCAGCAACGCCTCTTCAAGCGAGGTGCCGCGAAGGCCGTGGTCGGACATGCCGAGATAGGCGATGCGCACCAGCGCGAGCAGCGCGACAAAGGCGAAGCCGAGGACGATCCACAACACACGCCAGCGGGCAAGCGTGAGCGAGCGCTGGCGAATGGTGACAAGCTGGACCCGGCCCGAGGCCACCGCCATGCTTACTGCCCCGTGCCCGCTCCTGCCTGCGGCGATTGCCGGGCCGAAGCCGGAGAAGGCGTTCACTGGCTCACCTCCGCAACGGCGGTCATCTTCACGGTCGGGCTGGCCAGGCGTTCGGCAAGGCCGGTGGCTGCCACGAGGTCGCGGCGCTCAGGGCGCTCAGGGACTTCACCAGTCTCGGCAAGCCATTCGGCAAAGAGGTTCTCTTCCTCAGGTGCCGGACGGTTGAGCGCGACGCGCACCGGCTTGGGCGCATCGATCCCGCGCGGCGTTCCAAGCGCGGCGAGCTGGCGTTCGCTCTCAAGGTACTGGTCGGCGCGCGGCGCTGCGTAGCCGAATTCGACCGCGTTCCAGTCGGACAGCTGCTGCTGGCTGGCGCGGGTTTCGAACTCGGTTTCGAGCAGCAGCTTGGCGCGCTGCGCGGCAACGATCTGGCGCTCGGCAAGGCGCACGTCGCTTTTCACCGCGTTGACCTTGAATGTCAGCGCGAGAAGCAGCGCAAAGCAAATGCCCAGCACGAGGGCCCAGCCGATCTGGCGAATGCGCGAACCGCCAACCATCACGCGGCCTCCCGTGCAAGAGTGGCGGTGCGGGTAGCGTGGCGCAGCACGGAGGAACGGGCGCGCGGGTTGCGCTCGACCTCGGCCGCGCCGGGCTTGATCGCCTTGGAAACCTTCGAAAAAACCGGATCGTCCTGCGCGACCATGGGGACATGACGCGAGGCGCTCGGGGTTGAGGACGCCTCGCGCAGGTAGCGCTTGACGATCCGGTCTTCGAGGCTGTGGAAGCTGACCACGGCAAGGCGGCCCCCTTCGCACAGCAGGTGTTCGGCAGCCGACAGGCCTTGGGACAGTTCGTCGAGCTCGCCGTTCACATGAATTCGGATGGCCTGGAAGGTGCGGGTGGCCGGGTCTTTCTTGTCGTGCGGCTTGTGGCCCAGCGCCTTGCGCACCACGCGGGCCAGTTCGCCGGTGGTCGACAGCGGGCGCGCGGCCACGATCGCGCGGGCAACCCGGCGCGACTGGCGCTCTTCGCCATAGGTGTAGAGCACGTCCGCAATCACGCCCTCATCGGCGGTGTTGAGGAAATCGGCTGCGCTTTCGCCGTCCTGGCTCATGCGCATGTCGAGCGGCCCGTCCGAGGAGAAGGCAAAGCCGCGATGCGCCTGGTCGAGCTGCATCGAGGACACGCCGATATCCATGACGACGCCATCGATCTTGGCGACGCCGGCCGATGTCATGACGTCGAGCATCTCGGAGAAGCGGTGCGGATAAAGAACGAGGCGCGGCGGATTTTCCTCCGTCTCGCGCCAGGTGCGGCCCTGGGCTATCGCGTCGGGATCCCGGTCGAAGGCGTGCACGGTCGCGCCGCGTTCCAGCAGCGCGCGGGTGTATCCGCCCGCACCGAAGGTTGCGTCGATCACGACGTCGCCCGGTTGCGGGTCGAGCGCTTCGATCACTTCGTCGAGCAGGACGGGGATGTGGGGCGCTTCGCTCATTTGCCCTTCGCCTTCGCGTCGGCGAGGAAGCTTTCGCAGGCCGCCTTAGCGCCCGCCCAGTCGTCGCCCATCTTGGCGAGCTCTTCCGGATTCCAGAGGGTGAAGAAGCGGCCACCGCCCTGGAAGTAAAGGCCGTCCTCGATCCCGCCGAGAGTGCGCAGGTGTTCGGGCATGACGAAGCGGCCGCTGTCGTCGAAGGGCATTTCCTGGAAGCCGAACAGCTGGCTCGAGCGCGTATCGCGGTCGAATTCCTTGCCGAGGCGCACCGCCATCTCTTCCTCGCGGTCGAGCTGGGCTTCGAGTTCGGGTTTACGGCTGAGGCCGAAGCCGACGAGACATTTCCAGCTGGGGTGCTTCATGAGGCACAGGACGCGCCCGTCGCTGCTTTCCTTCAGCGCCTTGCGGAAGAGGGGCGGAAGCACAAAGCGGCCCTTATCGCCTGCGGGCGAATAGGCCTGACCGCTGTACCCTCCAAAAGACACTGTCCCTGCACCCCGAAATCGGTTTTGCGTTCCTCCCCATCAGGCAACACCCTCCCCCACTCGCCCAGACGTGTGGGCGAGCCGCTCCGGCTGCGGGCCGGGCGCGCATAGACAGTGCTTGTCCGATGTGTGGTCGGTTTATCGCGGGAGAGGCGGGGATGGAAGGGAAAATTGCGGGATTTTACGGGATAAGCCTGCAAGTATCTGATTTAATGCATCTATTTTTGCACCAACGCACTCGAAAGAGTTACCACTTTCCTAAGGAAGAATCTGGAAATGCACGCAATTCTGCGGAGTCGCGCGGGCTTCCCCGGGAGATCCCCGATCCCGTCCCGCATAATCCCGTGTCAGCGCAAAAACGCGGCATCCGTAAGCGCAACAAGCACCGCGGCGCGATCCTTCGGCTCCTCGCCATGATGGCCAGACTCCAAAAGCGCAGCATCGACCATCACTAGGACCTGGCCCTCGCCGATGGCGCACCGGGCAAAGAGGCCCTCTCCCTCGAGCGAGCACTGCGACGAGGCCCGCAAGGCTAGCTCGCCCGCAAGATTGATTGGCGTTTCGCCATAGGGTGTTTCGACCAGGCGCTCGCCCCCCGGCTGCGCCTCATCGAACCGCAATTCCAGGCCCCAGCGCGTCAGGATCGGCGATATCAGCACGACATCCTGCGGCCGCCGCTTGTCGCCAAGGGCAAAGTCCGAATGGTGCGTCAGCAAGGGATCGGCGAAGACAAGAAGCTGCCCGCCGGCGCTGACCCAGTCGTCGAGCGCCACGTTTTCCGATGGCGCGAGCGGTCGCGGCTGGGCGAGGATGACGCGGTCGAGCCCGGCCAGGGCCTCTGCCTCGAGCGTATCGAGCGGTTCGAGCGTGTAGCTTTGCTCCAAAACGCGGCGCACCCAGCTTTTCTCATCGGTGCCATCGAGCACGGCGGCGAATCCGCCCTCACCCCAATAGATCGGCAGTGTCGAGAACAGGCCGACCTCGGGCCGGTCACCCGCCTGCTCGGTAGCCGGACCCGCCGAGCAGGAAGCCAGCAGCAGGAAAAGCGCCGAAACGAGCGCGCTAGTCTGCAGGGACCTCGGCATCGGTTTCCGGCGGTGTAGCGGCGGTGGGGGTTGCGACCGGCGGCGTGTTCGGCTCGGCCGGCAAATCTGGCACCACGCCCGCTTCGACCAGCGGGTCGTTCTGCGTTGCTGCTTGCGTCGGCTCGGTGGTCGGCGCGGCATCGGGGACCGTGGTCGCGTCGCTTTCCATCGCGCGGTCCTGGATGATGTTGGCAAGGCCCACCAGCAGGATCATCATCACGATGCCCGTGATCCCGATCTGCAGGCGCTGCACATTGCGCGCGCGGCGCGCATCGCTCACGCCGACATCCGAAACTTCGCCTGCTGGCGGTTTGCGGCTCATGTCGAAAAACTGGGGCACGCGCTTAGCCTAGGGACGCCGCAGCGCCAGTCAATCGCCCGCTTGCAACCAATCGAATACGGGCAGGTCCTTCGAAGCCAGCCATTCGGCGTTGTAGAGCGTCGAGAGATAGCGGAAGCCGGTATCGCACAGGATGGTTGCGACGCGCGGGTTCTCCCGACCTTCGGCGACCAGCTGCTTGCCCAGCGCAATGGCGCCGGCAACGTTGATGCCGCTCGACAGGCCGAGGCACAGCCCCTCTTCGCGCAGCAAGCGCGCGACCCAGGCGATGCCCTCTTCGTCCGAGACGCGGAACTGCGTGTCGATCGGAGCGCCTTCGAGATTGCCGGTGATGCGGCCCTGCCCGATCCCTTCGGCGACCGAGGAGCCTTCGGCCTTCAGCTCGCCGTGGGCGTAGTAATTGTAAAGCGCGGCGCCGTGCGGGTCGGTGAGCGCGATGGTCACCGTCTCGTCCAGCTCCTTCAGGCCCATGCCGACGCCGGCAATGGTCCCGCCGGTGCCGGCGGCGCAGGTGAAACCGTCGATGCGGCCGTCAAGCTGCTCCCACAGCTCCTTCGCCGTGGTCTCGATATGCGCCTTGCGGTTGGCGGTGTTGTCAAACTGGCCGGCCCAGATGGCGCCATCGATCTCGCCTGCCATGCGGCGCGAGACGTGCTGGAAGTGGTTGCAGTCGGCGTATTTGGTCGGCGGTACCGTGACCAGCTCCGCGCCCAGCGCGCGCAGGGTCTGCATCTTTTCCTGGCTCTGGTTGTCGGGCATCACGATGATCGTGCGATAGCCCAGCGCGTTCGCGACCAAGGCGATGCCGATGCCGGTGTTGCCGGCCGTGCCTTCGACCACCGTGCCGCCGGGCTTGAGCTCGCCGCGCTCTTCCGCATCACGGATGATGTAAAGCGCGGCGCGGTCCTTCACCGAGGCGCCAGGATTGGCGAATTCGCATTTGCCGAAAATGTCGCAGCCGGCTTCCGCGCTCGGTCCTTCGAGGCGGACGAGCGGCGTGTTGCCGATAAGGTCGAGCGCATGCTCGCGTACGGGAATTGCAGTCATGATTGGGGAGGTAGGCGCACGCACCTTAACCCGCAAACAACATCAATCTTCAGGCGGGAAAGGAGGACTGGATTATTGTCGGGTGCGTGAAGCGCATCCGCGCTTCCCTTCGGCTGTTCCGTCCCGCTCCCCCTCCCGGCCACCCATAGAATACCGTGCCGTGGGTGGCCGGGAGGGGGAGCGGGACGGAACAGCAAGCCTTCGACGGATGTCGAAGGCGCACCAAACAGAAAAGGAAGGGAAAAGCTGGTGCCGCAGCAAGATCAGGACGAACGTCCTGACCGCACGCAAGCCAAAATCAATCTTCCGGCGCGATGGTGACCTTCAGGCCGTCGAGATCCGGCGTGAACGGGATCTGGCACGACAGGCGCGAGGTCGCTTCGCGGTGGTCGGTCGATTCGAGGAGGTCGTCCTCGTCCTCGCTCATCGCCGGCAGCTTGTCGGCAAAGGCCGGGTCCACCGTGACGTGGCAGGTCGCGCACGAACAGCAGCCGCCGCACAGCGCCAGCAGCTCGTCAAAGCCGTTGTCGCGGATCGCTTCCATCACGGTCAGGCCGTCGGCGACGTCGATTTCGCTGGTTTCGCCTTCGCGGGTGGTGACGATCAGTTTGGGCATTGCGCGTATCCTCGGTTGCAAAGGGCCACTGGTCGACCCTATTCGAGCGGCTGCTATTCAATCGCGGCGGGGAAGGCAAGCGCGCAGCCCATGGGCCTCACAAACGAACAATTGCGGCAGCATCTCGATACGGTGGCGCAAGACGACCCGGTGGTCGCATCGGCCATTGAGCGCTGCGGCTATCCCGAAGAGCGTATCCGCCCCACCGGCTACAAGACCCTGCTTCGCACGATCGTCGGCCAGCAGGTCAGCGTGGCCGCTGCAGCATCGGTCTGGAACAAGCTCGAGGCTGAACTGGGCGAGGAGATGCACGCGCATGAGCTGCTTGCGCGCGATTTCGACACACTGCGCGCCTGCGGCCTTTCGCGCCAGAAGCAGGGCTACGCCCGCAGCCTGTGCGAACTGGTGACGGGCGGCGAGCTCGACATCGAGAAACTGCCCGAAAGCGACGAGGAGGCGATTGCCGAGCTGACCCGGATCAAGGGCATCGGGCGCTGGTCGGCCGAGATTTACCTGCTGTTTGCCGAAGGCCGGCAGGACATATGGCCCGCGGGCGACCTGGCGGTGCAGGAAGCCGTTGGGCGCCTGCTCGAACTGCCGGCCCGCCCAAGCGAGAAGGAAACCCGCGCGCTGGGCGAGAAATGGAGCCCCTATCGCGGCGCCATGGCCATCTTCACCTGGCACACTTACAACAACGCGGCGCTCTAGGCGCGCGACGAGGGAGAGAGAACATGAGCGAGCGCAAAGCGATTTTCATCACTGGTGGCGGTTCCGGCATCGGGCGCGCCGTGGCCCTGTATTTTGCCGAACGCGGCTGGTTCATCGGCCTCGGCGACATAGACAAGGCCGGCATGCGCGAGACCGCCGAGCTGATCGGCAACGGTTTCGTCTATTCCCACGCCTTCGACGTGCGCGACCGCGCCGCCTGGGACGAAGCGCTGGAAGCCTTCTCGGTCGCAACCGGCGGGCGCATCGACGTGCTGTTCAACAACGCGGGTATTCCGCTCGGCGGATCGCTCATGGAAAACAGCACCGAGGAAATCGAGCGCTGCCTCGACATCAACCTCAAGGGCGTGCTGTTCGGCGCGCAGGCAGCCCATCCGCATCTCAAGAAGACCGCTCCCGGCTCGTGCCTGCTCAACACGGCAAGCGCGGCGGGGATCTACGGCACGCCGGGCGCGAGCGTCTATTCGGCGACCAAGTTCGGCGTGCGCGCCATCACCGAAAGCCTCGATGGCGAATGGGCGGAAGACGGCATCAATGTAAGAAGCCTGATGCCGAGCTTCATCGACACCCCGCTGCTCGACCACAATCCCAACGCCCGCACCAACGAAGGCATTCGCCAACGGGTTACCGAAGCGGGCCTTGAAATCACCCCTGTCGAGGAAGTCGCCGCAGCCGCCTGGGCTGCCGTGCACGGCGAGAAACTGCACACGACTGTCGGCAAGACCGCCAAGTCGATGGCCTTCGCCGCGCGCTGGCTGCCGGGCCGCGTACGCAAGCAGACCCGCGAAAGCGCGCGCCCGCTCGGCCAGTAGGCCTAGGCGACGAGCGCGTCGATCTTGCGCGCCATCTTCACGTCGCGCAGGGACAACCCGCCCGCGTCATGCGTGGTCAGGGTGACTTCGACGCGATTGTAGACATTGAACCATTCGGGATGGTGATCGCGCGTCTCGGCAATCATTGCCACGCGGGTCATGAAGGCGAACGCTTGCGAGAAATCAGCGAATTCGAAAGTCCGCTCGATCGCCTTGCCCTCGCGCGCCAGCGACCATCCGTTGAGGCCGCGCAGCCAGCTGTCGCGTTCTTCCTCGGTCAGCTGCTCTACGGTCATGGCGCGCGAATCTCCTATTTGTCTTGCTTGTCGCTGCGGGCGCTTTTGCCTATCGCTCCGGCCCATGCAAGCTCGCCTCGTCGCAAAGGATATTGCCTGCCGCCGCGGCGAGCGGCTGCTGCTGCGCGCCTTTTCGCTAGAGGCAGGAGCGGGCGATGCGGTGCATCTCACGGGCCCCAACGGCATCGGCAAATCGAGCCTGCTGCGCATCCTTGGCGGGCTGCTGCGGCCCTTTGCGGGCACGGTCGAGCGCGAGGGCGCCGTCAGCCTTGTCGATGAACGCCTTGCGCTCGATGCGAACCTGCCGCTGGGCGATGCGTTGGCCTTCTGGGAGCGGCTCGACGGGGCGGCGGACACGGCTGCGATCTACACCGCGCTCCAACTCGAACCGCTGCTCGATGTGCCGGTGCGATACCTGTCGACCGGGCAGAAAAAACGCGCGGCGCTCGCGCGGCTGATCCATTCCGGCAGCGCGATCTGGTTGCTCGACGAACCGCTCAACGGGCTCGACCGCGACGCGACCGCAGCGTTCGAGCGTATCATTGCAGAGCATTGCGCAGGCGGAGGCCTGGCGCTGGTTGCCTCGCACCAGCCGATTGCCCTGCCCTCCCCGCAAGTCATCGACCTGTCGGAGTACGCACCATGATAGCGGCACTCCTGAGGCGTGATCTCGGCCTGCTGCTCCCCGGCGGGCGCGGCGGCGGCGGCGTGCTGCCGCTGCTGTTCTTCCTCGCCGTCGCCATGCTCTACCCCTTCGCGGTGGGGCCGGACGCGCAGCTGCTGGCGCGCACCGGCGGCGGAGTCATCTGGGTCGCGGCGCTGCTCGCCGCGATCCTGCCGCTCGAAAAGCTGGTCGCGGGCGATCTGGAGGCGGGCGTGTTCGACCAGCTGCACCTGCGCGGTGTGAGCGAGGAATGGGCCATGGCCGTGCGGCTTCTTGCCCACTGGCTCGCCTTTGCGCCGCTGCTGCTGCTCGCCACCCTGCCCGCCGCCGCGCTGCTTGGCCTAGACGGGTCAACGACGCGCACGGTCCTTCTCGGCCTGCTGGCGGGAACGCCGGGGCTTGCCGCAGTCGGCCTTGCCGTGGCCGCGCTGACGGCCAGCCTCAGGGGCGGCGCAGCGCTGGCGGGCCTGATGGTCATTCCGCTGGCCGTCCCCATCCTGATCTTCGGCGCGGGCGCGCTTTCGACCACCGGCGATGGAGGCATCGCCCTCGCCGCCGCGATCAGCCTCGGCCTGTGCGCAGTCACACCCTTCGTCGCCGGCGCGGCGATCCGCTCGGCACGAGAGGGGTGATCGCGCGGCGATAATGTGCTTTGTCCCCAAGTGCGAACCACGAAGGACTAACGGGAGAGACGGCCTTGGGTGCACTGAAGGAACCGCACGGCGGCGAGCTGAAAAACCTCTATCTGAGCGATGAGGAGGCCGCCGAGGAGAAGGCTAGGTCCAAGGACTGGCCCAGTTGGGACCTCACCCCGCGCCAGCTCTGCGATATCGAATTGCTGCTGAACGGCGGCTTTTCCCCGCTCGAAGGCTTCCAGGGCAAGGAAGACTACGACGCCGTGGTTTCGACCATGCGGCTCGCCAACGGGCTGCTCTGGCCGATCCCTATCACGCTCGATGTCAGCCAGGAATTTGCCGACACTGTCAACGAGGGTGAGGTCATCACCCTGCGCGACCGCGAAGGCGTGCTGATTGCCACCATGACGATTTCGGACAAATGGACGCCCGACAAGCGCGCCGAATGCGAGGGCGTGCTGGGCACCACCGATGACAAGCATCCCGAAGTCGACCGGCTCCTTAACCATTCGGGCCCGGTCTATCTCGGCGGGAAGCTGAAAGGCGTGCAGGCCCCGCGCCACTTCGACTTCATGCAGCACCGCCACAGTCCGCAAGAACTGCGCGACATGTTCGCCAAGCGTAGCTGGCGCAAGGTGGTCGCTTTCCAGACCCGCAACCCTCTGCACCGGGCACACCAGGAGCTCACCTTCCGCGCCGCGCGCGAGGCGGAGGCGAACCTGCTGCTGCATCCGGTGGTCGGCCTCACCAAGCCGGGCGATATCGACTATTTCACCCGCGTGCGCTGCTACGAAAAGCTGATGCAGCACTATCCCGACCAGACCAGCGCGCTCTCGCTCCTGCCGCTCGCCATGCGCATGGCCGGACCGCGCGAGGCCGTGTGGCACGGGATCATCCGCAAGAATTTCGGCTGCACCCATTTCATCATCGGGCGCGATCACGCCGGCCCCGGAAAAGACAGCAAGGGCGAGGAATTCTACGGCCCCTACGACGCGCAGGACCTGTTCGTGGAGCACCAGGAGGAGCTCGAGATCAGCCTCGTGCCGTTCAAGATGATGGTCTATGTCGAAGAGCGCGCGCAGTATGCGCCGGTCGACGAGGTCGAGGATAACGAGACCCAGCTCAACATCTCCGGCACCGAACTGCGCCGCCGCCTGAAGCACAATCTGGAATTGCCCGACTGGTTCAGCTTCCCCGAAGTGGTCGAAGTGCTGCGCGAACGGCATCCGCCGCTGACCGAGCAGGGTTTCACCCTATTCTTCACCGGCTTTTCGGGCAGCGGCAAGTCGACCATCGCCAACGCGGTGATGACCAAGCTGATGGAAATGGGCGGACGCCGCGTCACGCTGCTCGACGGCGATATCGTGCGCAAGAACCTGTCGAGCGAGCTGGGCTTTTCCAAGGAGCACCGCAACCTCAACATCGAGCGGATCGGTTATGTTGCGAGCGAGATCACCAAGAACGGCGGCATCGCCATCTGCGCGCCGATCGCGCCCTATGCGGGCAGCCGGAGGGTGGTGCGCGAGCTGATCGAACCGCTCGGCGGGTTCCTCGAGATCCACGTCAACACCCCGCTCGAAGTGTGCGAGGCGCGCGATCGCAAGGGCCTCTACGCCAAGGCGCGCGCGGGCGTGATCAAGGAGTTCACCGGGATTTCCGACCCTTACGAGGTGCCCGAAAACCCGGAAATGACGATCGACACGACCGACATCACCATCGATCAGGCCGCGCAGCAGGTTCTGCTCAAGCTGGAGAAGCTTGGGTATCTTGCCTAGAGCGAATTCGGTCTTGGGCGCGCCTCAATTACCAAGGCGCGCCAAACGAACGCGGAGCAAGTCCCGCCTATCACGAACGCGATCAGCGAGAAGGCAAGGTCATCGTTGCCGATGATATCGCCTGCATCGGTGGTAATCGCTACGAAGACGACCCACAGGGCGATGGCACCCGTGATGCTAACCGCATAGTGGAGTGGTGGCTGCAATTGCCTGCGACGGGCGATGATGGCGTGAGGAATTTCGACTATCAAAGCCACCGCTGCTGCCGCAGGAACCGCGACTGCCATGCCGAGAAAAGCCACGAAACCGATGGCCTCGAAATAGCCCGCCATCGAAGGCGAAGCCTGTGGGCTACCGAAGACGCTGACCATGATCCCCGTGCCCAGCGAAATCGCGAAGGAAGCTAGCAGGGCAGTAAGAATGACGGCGAAAACACCGCGCGTCACCAGCGAAATTATCTTCATCGTTTTCAGTAAGGAGGCTGGTGCAGGCCCTTGGGGCTTTCGGTGAAGATCTCCACCCCATCCTCGGTGATGCCGATCGAGTGTTCGAACTGCGCCGAGAGCGACTTGTCGCGGGTTACGGCGGTCCAGCCGTCGCGCAGGATCTTGGCGTGCGGACGGCCCGCGTTGATCATCGGTTCGATGGTGAAAAACATGCCGGGCTTCAGTTCAGGTCCGGTCCCGGCGCGCGCGGCGTGGATCACTTCGGGCGCGTCGTGGAACAGGCGGCCAAGGCCGTGGCCGCAGAACTCTTGCACCACGCCATAGCGGAACTGGCGCGCGTGCGCTTCGATGGCCGCGCCGATATCGCCAAGGCGGGCGCCCGGCTTCGAGGCGGCCTCGATACCGAGCATGAGGCATTCATAGGTCACATCGACCAGCCGCCTCGCCTTGATCGACGGCTCGCCGGCAAAGAACATGCGGCTCGTATCGCCGTGCCAGCCGTCGAGCAGCGGGGTCACGTCGATGTTGACGATGTCGCCGTCCTTGAGCGCCTTGTCGCTCGGGATGCCGTGGCAGATCACGTGGTTGATCGAGGTGCAGCAGCTGTGCGCATAGCCGCGATAGCCCATGGTTGCGGGCACCGCGCCGGCGTCGAGCATCATGGTGCGCGCCTTGTCGTCGATCTCGCCCGTGGTCACGCCCGGCTGCACGAAGGTCGTGAGCTCGTCGAGAATTTCGGCGGCCAGCCGGCCCGCCTTGCGCATGCCTTCGAAGCCGTCCGGCCCGTGCAGCTTGATGGTGCCGTCGCGATAGACGGTCTCGTCCGCCTCGATTACCTGATATTCGGTCATGCGGCCTCACATAGTGTGTTTGGCGCGCAATTGCGAGATGCCTAGCCGCGCACGCTGAAAGCGCCTGCGTATTCGGGCTTCACCGCGTCGATCACGCTGGCCGTAACATCGAAATCGAGCTCGTAGGCGCCTTCGGCATAGGGGCCTGCGACATAGGGCCCGAAATAGACCGTGATGCGGTCGAAGGTGCGGCCGTTTGACGAACCGACCAGCACGCTGGCTTCGTCGAGGCCGGGGCAGGTGTCGAAGGTGTCGGTGCTGCCATCTTCGATTTCCATCCCGCGCCGCCGTTCGCGCGCGGTGTTGAGCGTGTCGCACAAGCGCTGGCCCAGCCCCTGTTCAAGGGCAACGGGCGAGTTGAACAGGGCGACCCCGTCCATCCCCTCACCCGCCTCGCGGTCCCACACCAGCGAGCTGACGCCGTACATGCCGTGCGCCCCGCCCGAATAGGTCGCCATCTCGCTCGACAGGCTGAGGAAGCGCGGCGTGTCCGCCACGACCTTCCATTCGACCGAAGCGCTGTGCTGGCGCGGGGTCCACTCCTGCCCTTCGGCCGCGTTCCAGTCGTCGTCGGCCTGGCTCGCCAGCTCGGCGCGCAGATCGTCGGCGCGCTGCTGCAATTCCTCGCCAAGCGCGGGGATCGCGCTCGCTTCCCCGGGCCATGCGTAGGCGAAGACGAAGCGTTCGCTTTCCTCTTCCAACGACACAGCCTCCGCTGCGGCGGCATCGCCCGATGGCGCGGCACCCGTAGCCGCTGCGGCGCTGTCGTCTACACCGACATCCTCGGCATACTCGGCCCCGTCGGAACAGGCCGCACTCGACAGGGCGAGGGAAATGAGGAACAGGGACGCACGCATGGCGGTTTCCTTTGCGAGACCGAACAAAAGGACAGATACAGAATATGCCCGACACGCAGCCGCTTATCCAGCCCGACCGCGGACAGGAGGCGATTTCGATCCACCTGGTAAACCGCGACGGCTATCCCGAATGGCTCAAGTCGCTCTCCGCCAGCCAGCGCGCTTCGCTCGCTGCGCAGAAGTTCGACGGCAGCGGGTACCAGGTCGGCATCGTGCCCGATGGGGACAGCTGGTTTGCCGTGGGCGGCGTTGCCAATCCCGACGACCTGTCGAGCTGGTGCCTTGCCAAACTCGCTGAAAGCCTGCCCGAGGGCACCTATCGCCGCGCCGAGGGTGAGCCCGGCCCCGCGCTGCATGGCTGGCAGACGGCGCAATACGTCTTCGACCGCTACAAGAAGCCCGAGCGCCCCGTCGGCCCGCGCGTGCTGTTGACCAAGGATGTGAAGGCCATCGACGGTGCCATTGCCGAGGCAAAGGCCGTTGGCCTCGTGCGCGATCTCGTCAACACGCCGGCCGAGGACATGGGCCCAGCCGCTCTCGAAGCTGAGTGCGAGACGCTCGCCAAGACCTATTCGGCCAAGCTCAGCGTGACCAAGGGGGACACGCTGGAGCAGGAATACCCGATGGTCCACGCGGTCGGCCGCGCCGCCACGCGCCATCATGCGCCGCGCATCATGCATCTCACCTGGGGCAAGGAAAGCAATCCGGTTCTCGCCATTGTCGGCAAGGGCGTGTGCTTCGATTCCGGCGGGCTCGACGTGAAGAGCGCGGCCGGCATGAAGCTGATGAAGAAGGACATGGGCGGCGCGGCGCACGCTATCGCGCTTGCGGGCCTGGTCATGGGCGCTGGCCTTCCCGTGCGCCTGCACCTGCTGGTGCCCGCGGTCGAGAACGCCATCAGCTCGAACAGCTTCCGCCCCGGCGATGTGCTGAAGACCCGCAAGGGGCTGACCGTGGAAATCGGCAACACCGACGCCGAAGGCCGCCTGATCCTCGGCGACGCCCTGCAGCGCGCGAGCGAGGAGGATCCCGACCTGATCCTCGACTTCGCCACCCTCACCGGAGCCGCGCGTGTAGCACTTGGCCCGGACTATCCGGCGCTGATGACGCGTGAGGATTCCACCGCCGATGCGCTGATCGCCGCAGGCCGCGGATGCGACGACGAACCCTGGCGTCTGCCCTTGCCGGAAGCCTACAAGGAATGGCTCGCCTCCGACATTGCCGACACCAACAACGCCCATGGCAACGCTTTTGCAGGCGCCAGCGTTGCGGGTCTCTTCCTCGACAAGTTTGTTGGCGAAGGCATCGACTGGGCGCATTTCGACACCTTCGCCTGGCGCCCGACCGCCAAGCCCGGTCGGCCGCGCGGCGGCGATGCCTACGGCCTGCGCGCTTCGTGGCACATGCTCAAAGCGCGCTACGGTGGAGCATGACCGCCGCGCGTCTTGCGGGATCGGCCCTGCGCGGTTAAGCGCGCGAAACGTTCACATACGGAAACCGAAACAAGCGTGACTGCGTCAGACAGCTATTCTCTTCCCGAAGGTATCGTCGGCCTTACCGGTCCGGTTGCAAAACCGGCACCCGGAACCCTGCCGCTGCGCGGTGATCTGGCGCACATCGCGCTGGCGAAGGATTACCTCGCGGCGCACTATGTGATTCCGAAGGCCCGTACGATCGGGAATTCGCCTGTTACGCTCAAGATCGCCATGCGCGACGACGCCGAGGACGGCGTTACCCTTGAAGCGGGCGTGCCAGTCGAGCTGCTCGATTGCGCCGGAGACTGGGCGTGGATCACCTGCGGCCCGCAGGGCCCGAGCGGCTACGTCCACCTCGGCGCGCTCGCCCCTTCCAGTGACGCATAAGGTCTTTATCGACGGCGCCGCCGGGACCACCGGCCTCGAGATCGCCGAACGGCTTGCCGGACGCAGCGAATTTTCGCTGATCACGCTGGACAATGCGCAGCGCAAGGACACCGATGCCCGGCGCGAAGCGCTGAACGAAGCGGATGTCGCCATCCTCTGCCTGCCCGACGATGCCGCCCGCGAAGCGGTCGAGCTGATCGATCCGGCGGGCGGAACGCGCGTGATCGATGCATCCTCAGCGCACCGTACCACCGAAGGCTGGTGCTACGGCTTCCCCGAAATCGTCGGGCGCGAACGCGTGGCCGATGCGCGCCGGGTGAGCAATCCGGGGTGCTACCCAACCGGTTTCCTCGGCCTGGTCGCCCCGCTCGTGCGCGCTGGCCTGATCCCGGCCGACTGGCCCTACACGGTCAATGCGGTGAGCGGTTATTCGGGCGGCGGCAAGGCGCTGATCGCGCGCTTCGAAGAGGACGGCGCACCCGCCTTTCGCGGCTATGGCTACGACCTGTCGCACAAGCACCTGCCCGAGATGAAAGCCCACGCTGGGCTCGAGCATCCGGTGATCTTCGCCCCCTCGGTCGTCCCGGCCTATCGCGGCATGCTGGTCGAAGTTCCGCTGCATCTGGGAGCAATGGCCGGTGACCCGCACGCTGACGCCTTGCGGGCCGCGCTCGCCGAGTTCTACGCTGGCTTGAAGATCGTCCGCGTCCATGAAGGCGCTGCGCCGGGCGAGCTGCTGCTGGAACCGAAGGCGGAGCCGAACGACGGTATGGAGCTGTTCGTGTTCGGCAACGAAGGCGGATGGAACGCCCGCCTCGTCGCGCGGCTGGACAATCTCGGCAAGGGCGCCAGCGGGGCTGCGGTGCAGAACCTCAACCTGATGTGCGGCCTGCCGGAGACCGCGGGCCTGCAACTGACTGGTGCCTAAAAAACAGGCAACTTGTGTTCGCCCGGCAGGCATTGCCTCCCGGCCCGTCTTCGCTAAACCTCGTATTTCCGCCATCGCCGCGATTGGCACGGTTCTTGGAACACGTGCGAGCGCGACGCGTAATTTACGTGCGTTACCGGCACCAGACTTCTCTCGGGGGACACCACCAGGTGAAAAAGATCGAAGCGATCATCAAGCCCTTCAAACTCGATGAGGTGAAGGAGGCGCTGCACGAAATCGGCGTGTCCGGGATCACCGTTACCGAAGCGAAGGGTTTCGGCCGCCAGAAGGGCCACACCGAACTCTACCGCGGCGCCGAATATGTCGTCGACTTCCTGCCTAAGGTGAAGCTCGAGGTGGTGGTGCCCGACGGCATCGCCGAGCGCACCGTGGAAGCGATTGCCGCTGCGGCGCAGACCGGGCGGATCGGCGACGGCAAGATCTTCATCTCGTCGATCGAAGGCGCGCTGCGGATCCGCACGGGCGAAAAAGACGACGACGCAATCTGAGTTACCGCGGGCCTTGGCGCCCGCACAACACGTTCAGTTCAAACGGAGGCAATACTAATGGCAAGTGCAAGCGACGTCCTGAAACAGATCAAGGACGAAGGTATCGAGTGGGTCGACCTGCGCTTTACCGATCCCAAGGGCAAGTGGCAGCACCTGACCATGGTTGCAGGCGTGCTCGGTGAAGACGAGCTCGAAGACGGCCTGATGTTCGACGGTTCGTCGATCGCCGGCTGGAAGGTCATCAACGAAAGCGACATGATCCTGAAGCCGGATCTCGACCGTGTCTATGTCGATCCGTTCAGCGCCGAACCGATGATGATC
Organism: Qipengyuania flava; assembly: GCF_019448255.1. Taxonomy (NCBI): domain Bacteria; kingdom Pseudomonadati; phylum Pseudomonadota; class Alphaproteobacteria; order Sphingomonadales; family Erythrobacteraceae; genus Qipengyuania; species Qipengyuania flava. Next base: position 992,992 of record NZ_CP080410.1, on the reverse strand, counting down.
GTCTTCTGCGACATCGTCGAACCTTCGACCGGCGAGTGGTATGCCCGTGACCCGCGTTCGACCGCGAAGCGCGCCGAGGCGTACCTCAAGTCGACCGGCGTCGGCGACACGATCTATGTCGGCCCCGAAGCCGAATTCTTCATGTTCGACGATGTCCGCTTCGAAGACGGCTACGCCGGCTCGGGCTACGCCATCGACGATGTCGAGCTGCCGACCAACTCGGGCAAGGAATACGAAAGCGGCAACCTCGCTCACCGTCCGCGCGCCAAGGGCGGCTACTTCCCCGTGGCACCGGTCGACAGCGCCGTCGACATCCGCGGCGAGATGGTCTCGACCATGATCGAAATGGGCCTCAACTGCGACAAGCACCACCACGAGGTGGCCGCCGCGCAGCACGAACTGGGCCTCACCTTCGGCACGCTCGTCGAAACCGCCGACAACATGCAGATCTACAAGTATGTCGTGCACCAGGTTGCGCATATCTATGGCAAGACCGCGACCTTCATGCCCAAGCCGATCAAGGACGATAACGGTTCGGGCATGCACACCCACATGTCGATCTGGGACGATGGCAAGCCGACCTTTGCGGGCAACCAGTACGGTGGCCTCAGCGAAAACTGCCTTTACTACATCGGCGGTGTCATCAAGCACGCGAAGGCGCTGAACGCCTTCACCAACCCGACGACCAACAGCTACAAGCGCCTGGTCCCGGGCTTCGAAGCCCCCGTGCTGCTCGCCTACTCGGCGCGCAACCGCTCCGCTTCGTGCCGCATCCCCTATGGTGCGGGCGACAAGGCGAAGCGCGTGGAATTCCGCTTCCCCGATGCGATGGCCAACCCCTACCTCGCCTACTCGGCCCTGCTGATGGCGGGCCTCGACGGGATCACCAACAAGATCCACCCGGGCGAAGCCATGGACAAGAACCTCTACGACCTGCCGCCGGCAGAGCTCGCCGAAGTTCCGACCGTGTGTGGCTCGCTGCGTGAGGCACTCGAAGCGCTTGAAGCCGATCACGAGTTCCTGCTGAAGGGCGACGTCTTCACCAAGGACCAGATCGAGGCCTATGCCGAGCTGAAGTGGGAAGAAGTCCTCCGGGTGGAAACGACTCCGTGCCCGGCCGAGTTCGACCTTTATTACAGCGCGTAATTCTATTTCGCCCGACGGCGGAAAAATTATTTTAGAGGGGCGGCCGGAGCAATCCGGCCGCCTTTGTCTTTGAACTGTATGAAAAAGTGCGACCTTGGCGCAACAATATGGCGCAAAACCGGTCATCTACGTGTCTTAAGGCCCTTTCCTTTCCCCCCGACCCGGTTCTAGAACAATCGTATGCGCTGCTTGGGCATGCGCTTTGCGAACCAATCCTGGAGGGGCTTTCGTAATGAAATCTACATTTACCCGCCGTGGCGGTCGTTTCCTGACCGGCGCTGCAACCATCGCTTTCTCGGCGATGGCCCTGAGCACCCCTGCTCACGCCATCGTTCCCAATGACAATGTCGACCCCAACGCCGACCGTTCGGACGGCGGCGCAGTCGATGCAGACAATGAATTTGCCGGTGTCGGCATGTTCTTCCGCAACGACGGCTTCGTCTGCTCTGGTACGCTGATCAATCCGCGTACCGTGCTTTTCGCTGCGCACTGCGTGAACGATCGTCCGGAAACCGACTACAATGACGGGCTCATCCGTTCGGCGTGGTCGTTCAATCCCAACGCCCTTCCGGGCTTCATCGACTGGATCAACAACGCTTTCACCAGCAACCCGGATCTGGCCGTCTTCGACGTCAACCGCATCTTCATCCATCCGGGTTCGGTCGCACGCCCGGACGGCTTCGGCTTCCTCGAAGGCGACGTTGCGCTGGCCAGCCTCGACACCCCGGCAGCCGACCTGCCGACCTGGTCGATCCTGTTCTCGCCGCTGCCGGCTCCCGACGAGATCACCGATGCCGACGGCACCGGCTATCACGTCAACATCACCGGCTACGGCCGCTCGGGCACCGGCACGACCGGCGCCTCGCAGGGCATCGACTGGCGTCGCCGTGCTGCCGAGAACATGATCGGTTCGCTGACCTCGTTCGACGATCGCAACACCTTCCTGTTTGGTAACCCCTTCGGCGACCTGCCGCAGGTTCTCTATCGCCTCGACTTCGACGATCCGAACAAGACCAACCCGTTCGACTTCAACCTCTACAAGGATGAGCCGCGCGCCAACGAAGGCACGACCGCAGGCGGCGACTCGGGTGGTCCGCTGATCCTCGACGCAGCCAACAACCCGATCACCGACGAAGACCTCGTCATCGGCGTCCTGTCAGGTGGTTCGCGCTTCTTCGGCCCGCAGGTCTTCTCGAGCTACGGTACGGAAAGCTTCTATCAGCCGCTGTTCCTGTTCTGGGACTGGATCGCTGCCAACAACCCCTATCGCTATGTCACCGCCAAGGAAGGCGACGGCAATTGGGAAGATGCGAACCACTGGGAAACCACGCTTGACCCGAACTACCGCGTCATCACCGACGGGCAGATCGTGAACGGCATCCCGACCTCGCCGGGCAACGAAATCGCCGGCGACGCACCGCAGTGGGGCGAAGTCTGCTTCGATCCCGAAGGCGACAACCCGGGAGACGGCTGCCAGGATCTCGGTAGCGGCGACGCAACCCCGCCGGCGCGCAGCGTTGACGGTCTTGTCAGCTCGGGCATCGGCGAAGTTGGCGAAGACGCCCTTGGCGGCAACGGCAAGGTCGCTGCTTCGCCCGAACCCGCTGCGGTTACTGCCGTGTCGGGTGGCCGTGGCGCACTCAGCCGTGATGGCCTGATCATGGCCGTCGAAAGCCAGAACAATGGTCCCGAGATGTTCGAGAACATTGCTCACGGCGTCGACTTTGCGGACGACGAAGCGCAGAACGGCGCGGAAATCGCCGAAGACGAAGCCCAGGGTAGCGACGGCGGAAGCCCCGAATTCTCGGATGATCCGCTGCCCGATCCGACGATCGACAACGGTCTGCCCGGCGCGTCCGGCTTCGTGCCGAACAATGTCGATCCCATCGTCGACGCCGATCCCGACGTGAACGTCAATCCGCGTTACTACGACGTGACGCTGGCCAACGCCGGCACGACGACGCTCAGCAGCGCGGTCACCATCGACCGCCTGACCGTCCGCAGCACCGCGGGCCTGAACATCACGTCCGATGGCAGCCTGACCTCGCTGATCGACGTCAGCCAGTTCGGTGGCACGATCACGGTTGACGGTGCGCTCAACTCGGTTGGCGATTACAGCATCTTCGGCGGTGCCCTTCAGGGCGGCGGCACGGTCACGGCACCGTTCGTCACCAACCTGATGGGTGCGATCTCGCCGGGCACGATCGGCGGCATCGACACGCTGACCATCGACGGCAACCTCGTCCTCACTTCCGCTTCGACGCTGATGATCGACATCGGCCCGGGCGGCGCATCGGACAAGGTCGCGGTCACGGGTGAAGCATCGGTCGGCGGCATCGTCGCTGTCGGCGCCGGCGCCACCACGATCGTCAACGGCAACGGCCAGGAGTACAACATCCTGACCGCTGATGGCGGTGTGACCGGTCGCTTCACGCGCGGTACGCTTTCGCCGATCCTGCGCCAGACCTTCCGTTACACCGATACGGATGTGTTCATGCAGATCGTGGCGAACAGCTACCTCACGGCTGTCGACACGTCGAACCCGACGCAGCGGGCCTACGCTCGCCTGCTCGATGCAAACCGTGGCAATGCCGCTCTGGCTGACCTGTTCCTGGCTCTCGACTTCGCTAGCGAGGACACGATCCAGAGCACGCTCACCAGCTGGGCTCCGACCACCGAGTCGGCAACCCGCCAGCTGGTCGCCCAGTCGTACAACCAGATGCAGTCGTTCAACGCGACGCGTATGCGTGAATCGACCCTGGAAAGCACTGGCGGCACCATCGCCACGCTCGGCAACCCGATCCAGACCGCAGGTCTTTCGGTGTCGCGTGGCAGCCAGCCGGTTCTGGCCGGTGCCATGGGCCTCGACCAGGTCGACGAACCGACCCGCGTCCAGGACGGTGCAGTCCGTGAAGACGTCGCCATCTACCTTGCTGGCGGCATCCTCCAGGGCAGCGGCGCTTCGATGCCGGGCTTCACCACGGTGAAGACCGACGTTGACGGCTACTTCTTCGGTGGCGGTATCGAGTACTTCCCGAGCGAGAATTCGATGGTGGGCCTCTCGGTCCAGTATTCGGACCTCGAAGCGGACGTTGCGCTCGGCCATGAAGCGGAATCGCAGATGCTCGCGGTCTCGCTGTATGGCTCGGTCAAGACCGACAGCAACTGGGTCATCGACGGTCAGATCAGCCTGACCGATGTCGACCTCGAAACCGAACGTACGGTCGGCCTGGGCGGCACGCCGTTCACGCTCTCGAGCGACAGCAGCGACGGCGGTATCGCCGGCGCCCTGGGTCTCTCGTACGACTTCGAAGGCGATTTCGGCACGATCTCGCCGGGCATCGAAGTTCGCTTCGTGGACCACTCGCTCGACGTCGTCGACGAATCCGGAGGCCCGATGGCCCTGCGCATCAGCCGCCAGGACTTCGAAAGCTTCCAGGGTCGTATCGGCTTCGACTACCAGAAGACCGCTGGCTCGTTCCAGATCGACGCTCACGCCGACTGGGTCCACGAGTACGAAGACGGACCGTTCGCGGTTGCCGCTTCGTTCGCAGCCGGTACCGGTGCAGCCCAGCTGTTCCCGGTCGCCAGCCAGGACAAGGACTGGGGTGAGATCGGTCTGTCGGCCACCTTCGGTTCGGGCGCGTTCCAGTTCGGCGTCGGTGCCGACACCACGCTGGGCCGCAGCAACGCCAATGCGCAGTCCTACCGCGCTACGGCAACGCTCAAGTTCTAAGCGAACCTGACGGAGCCTCCGGCTCCACAAGCGAAGGGCCGTCCGGGAAACCGGGCGGCCTTTCCTTTTGCGCGAAAGGATTTTCCTACTCGGGTCGATTGTGCCTAATCGGATGGCTTCCCGCTCGAAGGAGGCTCCATGGACCGCAAACCCCTGTTCGATACCGTCCGCCGCCTGATCGGTCGCGGCTTGCGCCAGTCGGAAGTCGATGCTCTCGATACCGTGCTCGACGCAGTCTCCGACTGCTCGCCGGACCGCCCACCACCTGTTCCATCCCGGCGGATCGGCCCGCGCGGGATCCAACTGATCCGCGAGTTCGAGGGCTGTGCCAGCCTGCGCCCCGATGGCCTGATCGAGGCCTATCCCGATCCGGGGACCGGCGGTGATCCCTGGACCATTGGCTGGGGCGCGACGGGCAAGGGCATCGGTCCGGGCACCGTGTGGACGCAGGCGCAATGCGACGAGCGCCTGGTCGCCGATATCGCGCGCCATGCGGCCGAGGTAGCCTCGCTGATCGAAGGCAGTGCGACCACACAGGCGCAGTTCGATGCGCTGGCCAGCTTCCATTTCAACACCGGTGCGCTGGGCCGCTCGACCCTGCTGAAGCGGCACCTGGCGGGCGAGACCGACGCTGCCGCCAGTGAGTTTACCCGTTGGAATCGGGCCGGCGGGCGTGTTCTCAAGGGGCTGGTGCGCAGGCGCAACGCCGAGGCGAAGCTCTACCGATCAGCCGCGTGAGCGGCACGGTCTGACCCGCACAGCGGGGGCTTTTCCGGAACCGTTGCCATCGCCGTCCCGTTGCAAGTGCCAAAGGAGATAGAACAATGCGTACTGTGTTGGTCGGCGTCGCAACCGTGGCGCTCGCGGCCGGGACGGCATTCGCCCAGCCCGGTAAGAACAACGGCAATAACGGACAAGGAGGTGGCAAGGGCCCGCCCGCAGCCTCCATGGATCGCGGAAAGCCCGATCGCGGGCCGCAGGGTGCCGCCAATGGCAACAACCGCGGTCGCGCAGCCCTGCCCGCCGCAAGCCGCGGTAACGATCGCGCACCGCAGCGCAACGCGGTTCGCCAGGAGCAACGCCAGGTCGTCCGCGATATCGAGCGCCGTGTAAGTCACGGCAACAGCCCGGCGGCGCGCGGAACGAACGTGCGCACCCTCGATCGGGTTCGCACGGGCAGCGTCGATGTGTTCCGCGACCGCGACCGGCGCCGCGCCATTATCGATGGATGCCCTCCGGGCCTCGCCAAGAAAGGCAATGGTTGCCAGCCTCCGGGCCAGGCGCGCAAGCGCAGTGCCTATTACGACGGCTGGAACGGCTACACCTACCGCCCGAGCCTTTTCGGCCTGAGCAATTACGGCGCCGGCAGCTATCGCTATGACAACGGATACCTGCTGCGCTTTGGCAACAACGGCGGAATTGCCGGCTACATCCCGCTGCTTGGCGGCGCGCTGGCGATCGGCAACACCTGGCCGACGCGCTACGAAAGCTATTCCATTCCCGACTATTACGTCGATTATTTCGACCTCGGTCCGGCTGCATCCTACCGCTACGCCGATAACGTCATCTATCGCGTCGATCCGGAAGATGCAGCCATCCGCTCGGTGGCAGCGCTGCTGACCGGGGATGACTTCGTGGTCGGCCAGCGCCTGCCGCGCGGCTACGATGTCTACAACGTGCCCTACACCTACCGCGATCGCTACTACGACACGGACGACGCCTGGTACCGCTATTCGGACGGCTATGTGTACCGCGTCGACCCGGAAACCCAGCTCATCGCTGCTGCAATCGACCTGCTGGTCTGAAGGAGACGGACATGAACCCGATCAAAACCGGATCCATTGCCCTTGCGCTGGCATGCGTCTCGCTCACCGCCGCCTGCGGAGGCGTGGAGGACGAAGACCCGACGACTGCGACACAGGATGACGGCTCGATCACCATGGCCGCCGCGCTTTCGGCCGACGACAACCTGTCGGTCGCCTTGCGCGCGCTGGAGCGCTCCGACCTTTCCGACATCCTGGAAAGCCGCGCCAGCTACACCCTCCTCGCCCCGAACGACGCGGCCTTCGAGGCCTTGGGTGAGACGGGGCAAGCCCTTGTCGAAGACGAAGACCAGCGTCCCATCCTTGTCGGATTGCTTCGCGGCCACATGCTTCCCGGCCACCTGACGCCGGAAGCCATTGGCGAGGCTATCGAGCGCAATGGCGGGCCGGTCACGATGACAACGCTGGGCGATACCGAGGTCACCTTCTCGCGCGATGGCGAGGCGATTGCGGTATCTGTTGGCGGTAGCGAAAGCGCAAGCTTTGCAGGAACCGCCGCCGCGACAAGCAACGGCGTGGTCATCCCCATCGACACGGTCCTGCTCCCGCCATCCGCCGGGTAAGACCGAGCGTCAGTAATCCCGGCTGATTTCGGCGACGACGCTTTCGCGCCCGACGGTCGAGACCGCGCCCAGCAGCGATAGCCAGCTGGTCACGCGGAACTCGACCTCGGTTGCGCTGTAGCCGCGTCCGTCGGTGATGATCTCGGCGTAGAAGCGCCGTCCGAAGTTCTTGCCCAGCGCCACGCCGGTGCCCCGTCCAAGCGCGGGGTCCGCGCTGACGATGCGCAGACGATCGAGGCCGATGGCCGTGCGCAGCTGGTTGATCGGATCCATTCCGCCGCCGCCGCGAAGGCTGGCCACCGCGGCGCCCAGCTGGAGCGCATCGGTCGCCGAGAGGCTGGTTACCGACCCGCCGAACAGCAGCCGTGCAAGAAGCTCTTCCTCCGGAAGCGAGGGGGTCGAGCTGAAAGCGATCTCGGGCTGCGTTGCGCTGCCCCTTACCGTGACCTCAACCGTCAGCCCGTCGCGTTCGGTCTCCGCGAGGATGTCGAGCCGCGGATCGATCGGAACACTCGCATCGAATTCGATTTCGCCGCGCGTCAGCTCGAACCGCGTGCCGGCAAAGGTGTAATCCCCGCGCACCACCTCGGCCTCGCCGCCAATGCGCGGATCATCCGTCGTACCCCGCAGAAGGATATCGGCCGACCATTCGCTGTCGAGCCCCATGCCGTCGACATCGATACGGCTGTCGGCGCGTGCGTCGATCAAGTAGCGCCAAGGCCGCGCCGGAGCGGCCCGCGGCGCGCGGCTTGCCGGTGCGTTGACTTCGCGCGTGGCTATCCGCGGCAGGCGGAAATCGTCGGCGGCCGTGCCCAGGCGCCAGCTTGCACGGTCGACCTGCAGGCGTCCCGCAATCGTCCCGCCCAGCCCGTCCGAGACAATCCGCAAAGGGCCCGTGATCGTGGCGCTGAGCCCTCCTGTCTCAAGCAAGCGCGCATTGCGCGCCGATACCCGTAGATCGAGCGTCGGGCCGCGGATCTCCAGAACCCGGCCCTCCACCGCTTCGCCCAGCGTGCGCAGGTCGACGATGCCGCTGCCGGACACCGAACCACCGTTCACGGTTGTCCCGGCAAAGCGGGTCAGTTGAAGGCGCGACCCGCGGAACTGGCCGCTGAGGGCAATATCGCGAATATCGGTACCCGACAGTGAGCTGCGCAATTGCAGGTCCTCGCCGGAAAGCGAGCCGCGCACGCGCGGGTTTTCGAGCGTGCCAGTGGCGTCGGCGGCGATGGCGATCGGTCCTGTAATGTCGAAGGTGTCGAGCGCAGCAAGCCGCCAGAGGCTTTCCGCCGCGCCGCGATAGCGCAGCTGGGCGAAGAGCGCTCCGGCTCGCAGCCGGTCGATCAGCAGGCCCGATTGCGGCAGGCCCGTGATGCGCGCCTGCACCCGCCCGCGCTGGATGTCCTCGTTTCGCAGCAGCGCCCGCGCCTCGAGGTCGTTCTCGGTCAGCTGGGCAACGAGCGAGACATCGACGGGGCGCGAGGTCAGCACCAGGCCGGACCGGGTCAGCCCCTCGATCTTCACCTTGGCCTGCGACACCGGCAGCCTGCCCGCCCCGGTCTGGTATTCGACCGTCCCGGATATCGTCCCGCCAAGCCCCGTGTCGGCGCGGACCACGTCGATCAGCGAAAGCGGCATGTCGGCCAGCTTGAAGTCGAAATCGAGGTCGCCGCCGCCGAAGCGGCCCGATGCAATCACGCCGCCATCGCCATAGGACAATTGTGTCGGCGAAAGCTGCCACCCGCCGCCCTCGAGCGCAGTCAGGACCGCACGGCGCGGCATGACGATCCTGCGGCCCGCGAACTCGCCCTGTGCGGCCACCGCGATACGGCCCGGTGCGAAGAGCGCGTTGGTATCGAGCACGAAGCGGCCGCTGCGGCGACCCGAGAGCGAGGCGTCGATGCGGCCCTTGCCGTTCTCGACCGATCCCTCCGCCGCCATGCGGCCGATGAAGAGGGTTCCATAGGACAGGCCAGTGGCGGTGCCGGAGCCGGAAAACTGGGTCACCCCGCTCCCGATCACACCCGTTGCGTCGATATCGGCGCGGGCGATCCTGAGCGGCGTCGATCCGCCGAACCGCGCGTTGCGGGCGACAAGGTCGATAATGAGACCCTGCCCGCGTGCATTGGGAGAGAGACCGAGCGTCCCGTCAACGCCGCCTCCGGCAAACGCAAGCATGCCCTGCGCTCCCCCTTCGACGAGGTTCACCCCGCCCGTCACACGCGTATCGGAGACGCGCAGGGTCTCGATCGCGATCCGCGTCGGGCCGCCCTCGGGCGACACGAGGTCGAGCCGGCCCGCGAACGGACCAAGCAGCGACTGGCCCTCCGTGTCGATGGCGAAGCCGTCACCCTCCGGTGCAATCGCCAAGCGGACGTCCTCAAGACCGGTAGCCGGCCGCACGAACACGAGCGCTGCGCTGGGTCCTGCCTCGTTGACGCTTGCTTCGAGGGTGAAGTCGCCGAAGTCGACGTGACGGCCGGTGCCCGCGACCTGGGTCACGCCCTCGTTTACGCCGCCATCCAGCGCCAAGCTCACCTTGCTCGCATCGACCCGTAGCGCGTTGAACGCGAGCGGCGCAGAGCCGCCAACCGCCACACCGCCGCGCACGCGAATGGGATCGCCCGCGAGGTTGGCGAGTGTTGCGTTGGTGACCGGGGCCACCTGCGCGTCGAGATTGGCCGACAGCCGCCAGGGACGCCCCGGAGCAAAGGCAAAGTCGACCAGCGCCGTCCCGCCAAGCGCGCCGACATTTTCCAGCGCAAGCCCGGAAGCGCGTACGGGCCCGCGAACCTGGTATTCGCCGCTCGAAAGATTGCCGCGCAGCGCAAGATTGGCTGCTGCGGCCGGAAACACGATGCGCAGGTCGTCGGACAGAAGGGTCGAGCCGTTGAGCACCAGCGTACCGCGCGCGCGACCCCCGACAAGGCGGGGATCGACCAGCGCGTTGCCGCTCACGATGCGGCCGACCGAGACATCGAGCGGCACGTTGGCCCGCGTCCCGTCGTAGGTTGCGGTTCCCTCTTGGCTAAGCGCGACGAGCTGGGTGCCGCTGATATCGAGCGTGCCGATGTCCAGCGTGTGCGCGATGTCCAAGGCGTCAAACGCGCCATCGAAGGTGGCGGTAAGACGCGTATTTTCCAGCGCCACCCCGTCACCAAGCAGCGCGGGGTCGCGCACGAACACGTCCACATCGAGCGCCTCTGCGCGGTTGGCAGCCAAGTCGACCACCCCGTCCGTCTGCACTCGCAAGCCGCGCCCGACCAAGAAGGCCTCGCCATCGAAGCGCCGGTCGTCGATCGCCATGTCGGCCTTGATCGCGACCCGCTCTCCGAGAGCCCTCGCCGGAAGCCCGGTCAGGAAGTCCGAGGGGTTGAGCGTTCCGAGCGCACCGAACCGCCCGGCGCGGTTCGTCAGCTTGAGCGCAGCAACCCGCGTGTCGTCCGACCGGACCAGCAAGCCGCCGTCCCAGCGCGTCCATGTCCCTTCGCCGCGCAGCCTCGCCCTGTGCGGCCCGGTGAGGCCCGCCAGCGCAGCTACAGGGCCATCGCCCGCCGCATCGAGATCGAGCGAGAGGTCGAACGCATCGCCATCCGGTTCCGCATCGAGCAGCAGGACGAGCCGGTCACGCTCGCCGAAGCGCCCGTCGAGGTCCAGCATCAGGCGGCGGTCTTCGACAGCCGCGCTTCCAGTGAGGTCGACACGTTGCGGCTGGTCCCCGGCGATACCGCGCGCAAGGGTCAGGGCGTCGATCTCGAGGCGCTCGATGGCGATGTCGAAACCGGGCAGGATCGGCCCGTCTTCTTGGCTCGGCAGGAACTCTGGCACCCGCGCCATGGCTGCGCGGCGCGCGGCGAAGCTGTCGATCTCGAGCCGGTTGGAAAGCCATGCGCCGGGGTTCCAGTCCACCTCTGCGCGCGGGATGGTAAGGAACACGCCCTTGGGATCGGACAGCTGCACATCGTGCAACACCGCCGCGCCGTAGAGATTGCCCTCGATCCGGCCGATCCGGATGTTGAGGCCATTGGGAAGCGTCTGTTCGGCGATCCGGTTCGCAAGGAAGCGTTCGCCCAGCGACGTGTTGAGCAACGCTAGCGCTGCCCCGAGCAGGAGCAGCACGCCCAGCACGGCAATCAGCGCCCATTTGCCCACGCGCCGCACCATCAGAAGGCCTGCCCCAGCGAGATATAGACACCGATCGCGGAATCGTCCGGGTCGGGATTGAGCGGCACGCCGACATCGAAGCGGATCGGCCCGAAGCCGGTCGCGTAGCGTACGCCAACCCCGGCGCCGAACTTCACGAAGCGGAAGTCGGGCACGGAATCGATCGAGACGGTCCCGGCATCGACAAAAGGCACGATGGATACCGCCCCGCCCAGAATGCCGGTCCCGATGCGCGCTTCAACCGAAGCTTCGACGAGGCTGCGCCCGCCCGTCGGTTCGAGGAAGTCGTTCTTCGGGCCAATCGCCTGGAAACCATAGCCGCGCACCGAGCCACCACCGCCCGCGTAGAGGCGCCGCGAAGGGGCGATACCGGCAAGAGCGGCCCCCTGGATGCTGGCAAAGCGCAAGCGGCCCGCAAGCACGGTGCGTTCGCCAACCGACTGGTAATACGTGGCGTCCACCTGGTTGCGCAGGTAGTAGTATTGCTGGCCGCCGGTCCGCGAGGTTTCCGGCCCGAGAAAGCCTGTCAGACGGAAGCCCCGTGTCGGGTCGAGCAGCGAATCGCTCGTGTCGAGCGTGGCGCGCCCGAACAGCGATGCGATGAAATAGGTCTGGCGCGGACGGGCGATACCGCCAATCACCCGGTTGCGTTCGTCGGTTGCGAGGATCTCGGCGCCCACGCCCCAGGCCAGCGGCTTTTGGAACAGCAACGTCGATGTGCGCTCATAGGTGCCGGTCAGCGCCACAGTGCGCGCATCGAAGGCAACCGTATCGAGGCTGGAGGCATAGGCATCGATCGTCAGGACCTTGTCCCGGCCACCGAAATTGTTCTTGCGGAAGGTCGCGCCCAGCAGCTGCTCGCGGGTACCGAGTATACCGCGCACCCGTAGCGATCCTTCGGGCGGGAAGAGATTGCGATGCTCCCAGCTCGCCTGGATTCGCACGCCTTCTTCCGAACCATAGCCGATAGCGCCGGAGATGGTGCGCACCTTGGCGCGCTCCATCGTGACGTCCATCGCCACCACACCCGGTTCGTCGCCCTGCGGCGGTGCGATCTCCCGCGCTTCCACGCCCACGGTCGAGACAAGGCCTGTCGCGGCGATCGCGCGGCGCAGGTCGAAGGCCAGGCTGCGCTGGTAGGTTTCGCCTTCATCGAACCGGGCAATGCTGGCGAGGTGACGGCTGGAGAGGAATTCCTCGTCGTTGCTGACAACGCCGCCGAAGACGTATTTGCCGTTCGGGCGCACGGGCAGCGAAAGGTCGCCTTCCAGCCGTTCGTGGTCGATCAGCAGCTCAGGCTCGTCGATCTCCGCAAAGGGATAGCCGGTCTCGCCCAGCGCGCGGTCGAGGTTGAAGCGCTCGCGCATGATCGTATCGGACTGGAGGAAATCGCCGGGCTGGATGCCGAAGGAATCGCGCAGAAGGGAGGCATCGGGCGCCGTGTCGAGCGCGCCGAGATCGATCGCACCGAAGGTGTACCGCGGCCCGGGAATGATATCGAACCGCACGCGCGGCCCCTGGCTTGCCGTGTCTTCGCCTGCATCGCGCGTGCCGATGGTCCGCACGATCTCGCCATCGTAATAGCCGTAAACCCGCAGAAGGTTCTCGAGCAGTTCCTCGTCCGCTCGCGCCCTCGCGGCGAGCTGGGCCACGTTCTCGTCGCCGTCGTCCAGCTCTTCGATCGTCGAGAGGGCTTCGAACCGGTCGACGAAGTCGGCGCGTTCGCTGAACGGGGGCTCTTTCTGCGGGAAGCCCAGGACCAGGCTATCGTCGAGTTCGAAAGTCTCCGCTTCGTCGAACGCAATCTGCGGTGCTTCGTCCAGCAGCTCGGCGAAGCGAATGTCCTCTTCCGGCTCCAGCGGCTCAAGCGGGTCGAGCTCGACCTCTTCCGGCCAGGACACCGACATGTCCGGCAAATCGGCAATCGGGGATTCCGCTGCGAGCGCGGAGGGCCCGTCGGCTTCGCTGGCGGGCTCGCTATCCGTTCCCTGCTCGGCCCAGGCATCGGGGTTCTCGACCGCGCTGTCGGGGATCAGCTCTTCGAGCGAGGGCGGCGCGCTGGTGCTTTGCGCATGAAGCGGCGAGGCAAGGCTAAGGGCAACCGCCGCAAGGCAGCCGCTCCAGCCCCTTGGAAGCCGATCAGTCCGTGAGCTTGTATTCGGAAGCGAGGCCGTCTTTCGCCGGCAGGGCTTCTTCGCGGCGTGCGCTGCGCGGAGCGGTAGCTTCAGCGATGAGGCGCTTCTGCTCCTGTTCGGGCATGCGCTGCCATCCGCCGCGGGTGAGCCGTTCGAGCGGGCGATAGCGGACCTTGTATTGCATCCGCTCGGCCCCTTCGACCCAGTAGCCGAGGTAGACGTAGGGCAGGCCGCCTTCCGCCGCGCGGCGGATGTGGTCGAGGATGATGTAATTCCCAAGCCCGACGCGATCCTCATGCTCCGGGTCGTAGAAGCTGTAGATCATCGACAGCCCGTCACCCTGGTAATCCGTAAGGCACGCCCCAACGAGGCGACCCGGCTCGGCGCCGATGCCCGGCTCCCGATATTCAATGACATAGCTGGATACGCTGGTGTGTTCCACCATATCCGCGAAGTCATTTTCCTCCATCTGCGTCATGCCGCCCCCGGGGTGGCGCGCCGCGAGGTATTTCTGGAGCAGTTCGAACTGTTCGGGTGTCGCCCAGGGGCGGCACTCGGTTGCGATCAGATCGTCATTCGCCTTCAGCGTGCGCTTCTGGGTGGAGGACGGCTTGAAGGCGCTTGCCACCACGCGCACCGACACGCAGGCCTGGCAGTCGAGGCAGGAGGGGCGGTAGGCGACAGTCTGGCTGCGGCGGAAACCGATGCGGCCCAGCGCTTCGTTCAGCTCGTCGGCGTTTTCACCGCGCAGCTCGGTGAACACCTTACGCTCGCTCTTGCCCGGCAGATACGGACACGGCGCAGGGCTGGTCACGAAAAAGCGGGGAAAGCGAATCGGTGCGGTCACTTTGGGCTGCGTCCTTTCAAAGGTTAAGAAAGTCTTACCTAGTAGGCGCATGAATGCCAGAGCGGGTCCCGCGTTAAAACCCTCTTAACCATGAAAAGCACAAGCGATCCGACGAATATCGGGACCAGCAGCGATTTTTGCCGCAATCACAGGGCGTGCGGACGGGATGGGTAATCAGGCCAGCTCGGCCATTTCGACCTTGTAGCCCTTCGCGTGCAGGCTCTTCACGAGCCGGTCGATCTGTTCGCCATCGCGCGCTTCGCACTCGATTTCCGCTGTCAGGCCTTTCGCCGGGAGCGTGGTGAAAATGCGCTGGTGGTAGATCTCGATGATGTTCACATTGTGCGCGTTGAATTCGCGCATGACCTTGAACAGCGCGCCCGGACGATCCTGCAGGACGATCTGCAGCCGCGCAAGGCGACCGGATCGGGCAAGGTCGCGCAGCAGGACATTGGCGAGCAGGCGCGTGTCGATATTGCCGCCGCACAGCACGAGGCCGACGGTCTTGCCGGCGAATTTTTCGGGATTGGAAAGGACCGCGGCCAGGCCAGCCGCGCCCGCCCCCTCGACCACGGTTTTCTCGATCTGGAGCAGCAATGAGACCGAGTTTTCCAGCTTGGACTCCTTCACCAGCAGCACATCATCGACCAGTTCGGCGATGATCTGGCGGGTGAATTCGCCCGGTGCCTTGACCGCGATCCCTTCGGCCAGCGTGTCGCCGCCGCAAGGGCGATCGTCACCGGTTATGGCCGAATACATGGAAGGGTAGAGTTCGGCCTGGACGCCGACCATCTCGATATCGGGCTTCAGAGCCTTCGCGACGGTTGCCATCCCGCTCATCAGGCCGCCACCGCCGATGGGCACGACCAGGCAGTCGAAATCGTCCTTGTCCTCCAGCATCTCGAGCGCGACCGTGCCCTGGCCGGCTGCGACCAGCGGATCGTCAAAGGGATGTACGAAGGTGAGGCCGCGCTCCTGCTCGAGCTGGCGCGCGTGCGCATAGGCTTCGTCGAAGGTCTCGCCGAAGAGCTCGACGTTCCCGCCCACGCTCTCGGTCTGCATGACTTTCACGCTCGGCGTGGTCTGGGGCATCACGATGGTCACCGGCACACCGAGGCGGCGGCCGTGATAGCTCAGGCCCTGGCTGTGGTTGCCGGCCGATGCGGCAATGACGCCGCGCGCCTTTTGCTCCTCGTCGAGATGCAGCAGTGCATTGAGCGCGCCGCGTTCCTTATAGGCGGCGGTGAACTGGTGGTTCTCGAATTTCAGCCAGATATCGGCCCCGGTAATGTCCGAAAGCGTTTGCGAGCGCAGCATGGGCGTCCGCACAACCGCGCCTTCGATGCGCGCGGCAGCGGCGCGGACATCGTCGAGGGTCAGGAGCTCGGTCGCCTTGGTGGCGCGCACGGGAGATGCTTCGGTCATGGTCCCGCCCCTACGGCCCGCGTGCCGTCGGCGCAATCGCCGAAAGGGTTTGCCTGCGCCAAGCTATGCCTTATCGCCCACTTGCGAAAACCGACGGGACTGCCTGAAATGAAGCTCAAATTGCTTGCCTCCGCCCTTGCCATGGCGCTTGCCGCACCCGCGCAGGCCGATGTGCTGATCGACAATGTCGAAGGGATCACCATTGGCGCGGATGGCGCCGTGGAGCGGTTCGTGGCGCTGGTGATCGACGATGACGGCACAATCACCCAGGTCGTCAAACGCGGGGAAGACAAGCCGCAGACCGATTACCGCGAGGACGGCGAAGGCGCGGTCATGATCCCTGGCCTGATCGATGCGCACGCCCACGTCATGGGTATCGGCATCGGGGCACTGACGCTGGACCTGTCGGACACGAATTCGCTGGACGAAGCGCTCGACAAGATCCGCGCCTTCGCCGCCGAGAACGAAGCCCGTCCCTGGATCCTCGGGCGCGGGTGGAACCAGGAGAAGTGGGGCCTCGGCCGTTTCCCGACCGCAGCCGAACTCGACAGCGCGGTCGCCGACCGGCCGGTCTATCTTGAGCGGGTCGATGGCCATGCCGGCTGGGCGAACACGCTCGCCATGCAGGCCGCCGGCGTCACGGCTCAGAGCACCAGCCCCTCAGGCGGCCGGATCGAGCGCCTTCCCGGTTCGCGCCAGCCTTCCGGCGTGTTCGTCGACGCCGCCGAGCAATTGATGCGCGCCGCTATCCCTGCGCCGCGTCCCAACGAACGCGACCTCGCCTTTGCCGAAGCGCAGCGGGTCCTGCACCGCTACGGCATCACCGCCGTGGCCGACATGGGCACGACGATCGAGGACTGGCAGGCCTTTCGCCGCGCGGGCGACAAGGGCGCGCTGACGCTGCGCATAATGGCCTACGCCGCCGGCCCCGACCAGATGGAGCTGATCGCCGGCGCGCGCCCCTCGCCCTGGCTCTATGACGACAAGCTGCGCATGAACGGAGTGAAGCTGTATCTCGACGGCGCACTCGGCAGCCGCGGGGCCTGGCTCAAGCGTCCCTATGCCGACGATCCGGGCAACACCGGCCTGCCGCTGACCGGCCCTGCCAAGCTGCGCAACATCCTCGTGCGCGCGGCCCAGGGCAATTTCCAGCCCGCCATCCACGCCATCGGTACCGCCGCCAACGAAGACGCGCTCAACGCCATCGGCGAGATTGCCGAGAGCTTCCCCGGCGACCGCCGCTGGCGGATCGAACACGTGCAGATCGTCGATCCGGCGGACCTGCCCAAGCTTGGTCGGAACGGCATCATTTCCTCGATGCAGCCGGTCCACCAGACCAGCGACCGTACCATGGCCGAAGCGCGCCTTGGTCCCGATAGGCTCGACGGGGCCTACGCCTGGAACACCATCCTTCAGCTGGGCGGACGGCTGGCCTTCGGCTCCGACGCACCGGTGGAATCGCCGGATCCTTTCGCCGGTCTGGCCGCAGCGACCACGCGCATGGATGCCAATGGCGAACCCTTCGGAGGCTGGCGCCCGCAAGACAGGGTCAATCGCGAACAGGCGCTGGCCGGTTTCACCAGCGAAGCGGCTTATGCAGGCTTTGCAGAAGGGCGCTTCGGCCGCCTGATCCCTGGCGAGCGGGCCGATTTCGTCCTGATCGACCGCGATCCGCTGCTGGCAAGCCCGGCAGAACTGCGCGCGACCAAGGTGCTCGAAACCTGGGTCGGCGGGCGCAAGGTTTACGAGGCGGACTGAGGCTCTTCGGGCGCTTCGACCTCGGCCTTGCGGCGCTTTTCCGTCACGCGCATCAGCACCAGCGAACCTTCGAAGAGCAGCAGCAGCGGGATCGCCAGCAGCAGCTGCGAGCCCGGGTCGGGCGGCGTGATGATCGCCGCCAGAGCCACCACGGCCACGATGACATAGCGCCTCGCAGAGACCAGCTGGTCACGCGTCACGATGCCGGCACGGTGCAGCAGCAAGAGCAGCACGGGCAGGAGGAAACTCATCCCGAAGGCAAGGATGAACTGCATCACGAGGCCAAGGTATTCGTTCGCCGTGGGCAGGGCCTGGATTTCGAGGCCGCCCGCCGTACCCTCGAAACCGAGGAACCAGCGAAACGCGGTGGGCATCACGACGTAATAGGCCAGCGCAGCGCCCATGGTGAAAAGGATCGGCGTGGCCAGCAGGAAAGGCAGGAAGGCCTTCTTTTCCTTCGCATAAAGGCCCGGCGCAACGAAGGCCCAGAGCTGATTGGCGATGATCGGGAAGCTCAGGCAGAAACCGGCAAACAAAGCCACCTTCAACTCGACGAAGAACACTTCGTAGAGCTTGGTGAAGATCAGCTGCCCTTCCCCTTCCGCGAAGGAGTTCTTGAGCGGCTGGATCAGGAACCCGAGGATCGGATCGGCAAAGTACAGGCACACGCCAAAGGCAATGGCGAGCGCCAGCACGCAGCGCACAAGGCGCGCGCGCAGCTCGATCAAATGGTCGAGCAGCGGGGCCTGGCTTTCATCGATATCCTTGATCACGGCCATGTCAGGCGTCCTTGGCCGCAGGCGGCGGCTCGAGCGGCAGGGGAGGCTCGTCCGTGTGTTCGGGGGCTTTTACGGGCGCGGCGCGCTTGATCGCGGCTTCGGCGGCTGCATCGGCGTCGGGCACGTCCCCGGCAGACGCCAGCGGCTCCATTTCGGCGGGAAGCAGGTTCTCCGGCGCGCCGCCTTCCGGCGTGGAGACGTCGGGATACTTGGCCATGATGTCCTTGTTCCGCTTGGCCCATTTCTCTTCCATTTCCTCGATCTCGGCCTGGCGAACGACTTCGTCGAGACCGGCGCGGAAATGGTTGGACATGCGGCGCAGCTTGCCGATCCAGCGGCCAGCATGGCGCAGGGCCTTGGGCATGTCCTTCGGGCCGATCACGAGGATCGCCACGATGACGATCACCAGCAGTTCGCTGGCGCCGATATCGAACATGGCCTGCCTCCGCTCGCTTCGCGGATTACTTGGTGTCGGGGGTCTGCTTGACCTGGTCCGCGGTCAGCCCTTCGTCGGCGGGCTTCGCCTCGTGGCTGATCTGCTTTGCAGGCGCTTCGTCTTCGTTCATGCCCTGCTTGAAGCTTTTGATTCCCTTGCCGAAATCACCCATCATTTCGGAAATGCGACCGCGACCGAAGAGGACGAGGACGACGATGGCGATAATGGCGAGCTGCCAGACACTAAGACCCATGGGACCTACTCTTTCACATTGCTTGTCTGTGGATATAGGCGCTGGCGCGCGATAGCGCCAGTCACGCCTCGTCCGAAGGCTCTTCCTGCGGTTCTTCCTCCGCCGCCGTATCGGCCATGAGGTCCTCGTAAGCGTCATCGACCGGGTCTAGCAGCCCGGTCGCGCGCAATTCCGCTATTCCGGGCAAGTCGCGGCGGCTGGAGAGGCCGAAATGTTCGAGAAATTCGGGCGTCGTTGCGTAGATGGTGGGACGTCCCGGCACCTCGCGGCGACCGGCGATCTTCACCCAGCCCGCCTCCATCAGCACATCGAGCGTGCCTCCGCTCGTCTGCACGCCGCGAATCGATTCGATTTCCGCGCGGCTGACCGGTTCGTGATAGGCGATGATGGCGAGCACCTCGGTCGCGGCACGGCTGAGGCGGCGGACCTGCTCGCGTTCCTTGCGCAGCAGGTGAGCAAGGTCGGGCGCGGTCTCGAAGTGCCAGCGTTTTCCCCGCTCGACGAGGTGGATGCCGCGCTTTTCATAGTCTTCGGCGAGGCTCTTGAGCGCCGCCCGGACATCGCCGGGAGCCGCATCGCCCAGAAAACCGGCCAGCGCCTCCGCCGTCATCGGTTCTTCCGCTGCAAACAGCGCGGCTTCGACGGCGCGGGCGAGTTCGTCCATCAGGCGCGCACCCGCCTCAGGTGAAGCGGCCCGAAGGTATCCTCCTGCTGCAGTTCCGCCTTGCCGAGACGCGCCAGTTCGAGCGCGGCGACAAAGCTGGAGGCGAGCGCCGATTTGCGTAGGCGCGGTTCGGCGTGCTGCGGCAGGAAATCGCGCAGCTCCATCCAGTCGAGCGTCACGCCAAGCATGTTGGAAACCCGGTCGAGCGCCGATTCGAGCGTCATCACCGGGCGCTCGCGCACCATGTGGATAGCGGGCGCGGTGCGCGCCTTCACCCGGCCATAGGCCTCGATCAGCGTAAACTGGTCGCATTGCCAAGCGGTCTTGCGCACGATGTCGAGACCTTCGGGCGCCCCGCGCAAGAACACATCGCGCCCGATCCGGTCGCTGCCCATCAGGCGCGCGGCTGCATCGCGCATCGCGCCAAGCCGCTGGAGGCGCAGCTGGAGCTTCAGCGCGAGCTCTTCGGGGCTCGGGTCCTCCTGCTCTTCCTTGGGGAGGAGCATCGCCGATTTGAGGAAGGCCAGCCAGGCGGCCATCACGAGATAGTCCGCCGCAAGCTCCAGCTTCAGCGCTTCGGCGCGCTCGATATAGCCAAGGTACTGGTCGACCAGCGACAGGATGGAGATCGAGCGCAAATCGACCTTCTGGCGCCGGGCAAGGTCGAGCAGCAGGTCGAGCGGGCCTTCCCACCCGTCGAGCTCGAGGTAGAGCGCGTTTTCATCGACCGGGGCTTCGGCCGCGATGCCGTCCCAGTCGTCCTCGCTATTGGCGGGCGATGTGTCGAAGAGGAGGCCGTCGCTGGTCATGCCGCCTGTTCCTCGGCGAGCGCCAGCAGCGCGTCGCGCTTGGCGATGAGCTCGGCAATATCGGGGCCGTCCTGCGGCGCAGCCATGGCCTCGTGCACGCGCTCGAGGCGCGCGGCGGTTTCCGGCTTCATCGCCCCGCCCCGTTCGGCGATGGCTGTCATGTCGTCCATCTTGGCCCAGCAATTGAGCACGATGTCGCACCCCGCCTCCAGCGCGCGCACGGAGCGCTCCGGAATGGTCCCTTCGAGCGCTTCCATGTCGATATCGTCGGAGAGCAGCAGTCCATCGAACCCGATGTCTCCGCGGATCACCTGTTCGATCACCGTCTTGGACAGGGTCGCCGGATGGTCCGGATCCCAGGCTTCGAACACAATATGCGCGCTCATGCCCAGCGGATGGGCGGACAGCGTGCGGAACGGCTCGATATCGGTTTCCAGCTCCTGCGCGCTGGCCTCGACCCGCGGCAGCTCCTTGTGCGAATCGCACGTCGCACGGCCGTGGCCGGGCATGTGCTTGAGGCAGCCGACGATCCCGGCGCGGCCCATCCCGTCGAGCACGGCGCGGCCGAGCGCTGCAACCTGCATCGGCTCGCTGCCCAGCGCGCGGTCGCCGATGACGTCGTCGGTTTCGGGCCGCCGCACGTCGAGCGGGGCGTGATAATCGACCGTGATGCCCATTTCAGAGAGCTCGCGGCCCATGGCCTCGGCGTTGACCCGCGCGGCTTCGATGGCCGACGCGGGCGCCACGTCCCACAGGCGGGCAAAGGCCTCGCCAGCCGGATAGCGCTGCCACACCGGAGGCTTCATCCGGGCGACCCGCCCGCCTTCCTGGTCGATGGAAACGATCAGCCGATCGCGACCGTGGAGACTGCGCAGATCGTCCGTCAGGGCGCGCAGCTGGTCCTTGTCTTCGCAATTGCGCGCGAACAGGATGTAGCCCGCCGGATCGGCCTCCTTGAAGAAGGCGCGTTCGTCGGCCGTCAGGGTTAGACCGGAAATGCCGAAAATGGCGGGCGTCATGGGCGGCAAGGTGGAGTCTTCCCCCCGTTCCCGCAAGCTCGATGCGCGCGGGAGGTGTGGAAATTGCGCTCTGGCGAGTCGCTATTTGACGAAGCAGGCGAGCCCGTCGGCCTTGAGCGCGGAGCACAGGCGGTTTGCCTCGGCCCGGCTGCCGGTCACGGCCTGCAGGCGATAGACACGGCCGATATCGACTTGCGCCTCCACCACACGGTGCCGCACGCCGCTCAGCGCTTCGGTCTGGCGGGTCAGGCGCGACCAGGCCGCTTCGGCGTCCTCGCGGCGCGGAAAGGCGCCCACCTGCACTGCCGTACCCGGCGCGGTTGCCGAGGCAGGCGTGGAGGTTGCTGCTGTGCGCGGCCCTTCGTTCACGGTCGAGGCGATTGACGGACCGGATGCGGCCGTGTCGCGCGGCGCGGTCGTGGGTTCGGCCAGCCGGCTTTCGCGGCTCTGGCCCTCGCCAACGGCAAAGCTCGTGTCGCCGGTGCCGGCAAAAGTCTTGCCGCCCGGATCGTCCGGCCGGGTCTTGTAGGGTTCTTCCGGCGCGGCGATCACGCTGCCGTCGGCCTCCGGCTCGTCCGAGGTCTGGTTGGTCACGAACCAGATCGCGCCAACCACGGCGGCCAGCAGCGCCAGCGCCAGTATGGCGAGCAGGATCAGGCGCGAGGTGTCGAAGCCAGCGGCTTCATCCTCGTCCTCGCCCGCTTCGAGCCAGGGCAGGCTCTCGTCATCGGCCAGGTCCAGCTGATCGTCGCCTTCCCAGTCCTCGTCCGTATCGTACGGCGTCGACCCCACCATGATCACATCTCCTCGACCGCTTCGACCCCCAGGATGGCGAGGCCGTTGCGGATCACCTGCCCGACCTGCGCCGCAAGGAAGAGCCGCGCGGCGGTAAGGTCGGAATCGCTCTCCTGGATGATCCGCTTCGAAGGATCATCGTTACCCGCATTCCAGAAGCTGTGGAAGGCGGCAGCAAGATCGCCGAGGAAGAACGCGATGCGGTGCGGTTCGCGCGCCTTTGCCGCGGCCTCGACCACGCGCGGGAACTGCGCGGCTTCACGCACCAGCGCCAGTTCGTCCTCGCCCAGCCGGTCGATCGCCGCGCTGCTCGGCTCCACCCCTGCCTTGCGCAGCGTCGAGTGGATGCGCGCGTGGGCGTACTGGAGATAGAAAACCGGGTTTTCCTTCGAGGCTTCGACCACCTTGGCGAAGTCGAATTCCATCTGCGCGTCGGGCTTGCGGGTCAGCATGGTGAACCGCACCACGTCCTTGCCCACTTCCTCCACCATGTCGGCGATGGTGATGAAATTGCCCGAACGCTTGGACATCTTGGCCGGCTCGCCGTCGCGCATCAGCTTGACCATCTGGACCAGCTTCACGTCGAAAGGCACGTCGCGGCCGGCGCCCTTGGTCAGCGCGGCGACAGCGGCCTTGATCCGCTTGACGGTACCCGCGTGGTCCGCCCCCCAGATATCGATCAGCGCATCGGCGCTTTCCGCCTTCTGGAAGTGGTAGGCAAGGTCGGCGCCGAAATAGGTCCACTTGCCGTCCGACTTCTTGATCGGGCGGTCCTGGTCGTCGCCGAATTCGGTCGAGCGGAACAGCGGCAGTTCGACCGGCTCCCAGTCTTCCGGCGGCGCCTTGCCCTTGGGCGCTTCAAGCACGCCGTCATAAACGAGGCCCTTCTCGCGCAGCCACGCCTCGGCGGCTTCCGGCTTTCCGGCCGCCTGCAGTTCGGCCTCGGAGGAGAACAGGTCGTGATGGATGCCAAGCAGCGCCAGATCGTCGCGGATCATGTCCATCATTGCGGCGACCGCGCGCTGGCGGAACAGCTCCAGCCATCCGCTTTCCGGCGCATCCTTGTAGGTCTCGCCGAATTCCTTCGCGAGCGCTTCGCCAACCGGCTTCAGGTAGTCGCCGGGATAGAGGCCTTCGGGGATCTCGCCCACCTCTTCGCCCAGCGCCTCGCGGTACCGGATGTGCGCCGACCGCGCGAGGGTATCGACCTGCCCGCCGGCGTCGTTGACGTAGTATTCGCGGGTGACCCCGTAGCCCGCCCATTCGAGCAGGCCGGCCAGCGCATCGCCTACCACCGCGCCGCGGCAATGGCCCATGTGCATGGGGCCGGTCGGGTTGGCCGAGACATATTCGACATTGACCCGCTGGCCCTGCCCCATGTCCGAACGGCCATAGGCATCGCCCAGCTCGGCAATTGCCAGCAGCTCGCGGCGCCAGGCGTCGGGCGACAGGCGCAGGTTGATGAAGCCCGGACCGGCGATCGTCGCCTCGACGATATCGGGATCGCGGGCCAAGTGCTCGACGATGGCCTCGGCCAGCGCGCGCGGGTTGGTCTTGGCCTGCTTGGCCAGCACCATGGCGGCGTTGGTCGCAAGGTCGCCGTGCGAGGGATCGCGCGGCGGCTCGACCGTGACGTTCGTGCGCACGGTTTCGGGGGGAAGCGTGCCTTCCGCCTGGAGCGCGTCCAATACTGCATCGATGCGCGCCGCGAAGGCCGCGTGAAGTGTCTGCGTGTCAGCCATGGCGCGCGCCTAGACTATCGGCGCAAAATGGCAAGATGCGAGGGTGCTCAGCGGGTCGCGTTATACGCCAGCTGGTTCTCGGTCAGCTGGAAGCCGACAAGCAACTCGAAGGTTGCGCGCTGGACCGCTGCGCGCACCGTCGGATCGGCGAGCGGATCGAGCGCTGCATCGGGATCGCCGGCGCGGCGCTTGCGCGTGATCTGCTCGCGGATATCGGCCGGCAGGGTCGCTTCGGAGCGGTTGACGTAAGCACCCGCAGTGCCGCGCGCCTGGGCGCGTTCCTGGCCATCGGCGAACTGCAGCGTGACGCTGCCGACGCGCTTGCTGACCACGGCCGAACCGCCGCGCAGGACGGTGGAGAAATAGGGCAGGGTTACCGTGCGCGCACCGCGCGTATCGGTGCGGCGCGCCACCACGTCGAAGCTGGCTTCGGTATAAACCCGGTCGCCGGCCTGCTCGTTACAGGTCGAACGCAGGTTGGTGATCGCCGCCGTCACGTCGAGATTGGCGAAGGTCGTCGAACCCGGCGTGCGGAAGGTCGTGATATCGCCCGTGTAATCGGGGATGCCGACCGCAGGACAGGTGCTGCGAACCGCGGAAATACCAACGCCCTGGTCGATCACCAGGTCGCCCTCCCTGCTGCATCCGGCCAGCGCAAGACCAAGGGCAAGCGCGGGAAGAAGGCGGGTTCGGATGGTCATGCGGCTAATTTCCCTTTTGCGGTCATTCGAATTCGTAGCCCGTCCAGGCTGCGGCTTGCCCTAGCTTGGCCTGCGCGAAAGCGCTAGAGGGCGGCACATGAACGCCCCCTTTCCATCCACGCCTGCATCGCCGGGTAACGACCCGCGCCTTCCCCTCAAGCTGCTGATCGCGGCCCCGCGCGGCTTCTGCGCCGGTGTCGACCGGGCGATCGAGATCGTGGAGCGCGCGCTGCAGAAGTACGGCGCGCCGGTCTATGTCCGCCACGAAATCGTGCACAACCGCTATGTCGTGGACAGCCTCAAGGCCAAGGGCGCGATCTTCGTCGAGGAACTGGACGAAGTGCCGGACGATGCGCCGGTGGTGTTCAGCGCGCACGGCGTGCCCAAGACCGTCCCGGCTGAGGCCGAGCGGCGCAACATGCTCTATGTCGATGCGACCTGCCCGCTGGTAAGCAAGGTCCACCGCCAGGCCGAGCGCCAGATCGAAAAGGGCCAGCACATCCTGTTCATCGGCCACGCCGGCCATCCCGAGGTCATCGGGACGATGGGCCAGGTACCCGATGGCCGCATCACGCTCGTCGAAACGGTCGAGGATGTCGCCGCGCTGCCGTTTTCGGGAGAGGACGACTTGTCCTACCTCTCGCAGACCACGCTGTCGGTTGACGACACGCGCGAGATTATCGAGGCGCTGGTAGCGCGCTACCCGCAGATTGTGGCGCCGAAGGCCGAAGACATCTGTTATGCGACCAGCAACCGCCAGGCGGCGGTCAAGCAGATCGCGGACGAATGCGAACTGGTGCTGGTCATCGGCGCTCCCAATTCCTCCAATTCGCTGCGCCTCGTCGAAGTGGCCGAGCGCATGGGCACCACCTCGCGCCTGATCCAGCGCGCCGACGAGATCGACCCGAGCTGGCTCGAAGGGGTTGCCACGATCGGCCTCACAGCCGGTGCCTCGGCCCCGGAAAAGCTCGTGCGCGAAGTGGTCGATCGCCTTTCCGACTGGCGCCTCGTCGAGGAAGAGGTCGTGACCAGCGCCGAGGAGAACATGGTCTTCAAGCTGCCGCGCCAGCTGACCGAATAAGGTGGCCGTTTATACCCATCTCGGGGCCGAAGACCTTGCGCAGCTCATCGCGCATTACCCGGTCGGCGAACTCGTGTCGGCCAAGGGGATTGCCGAGGGCGTTTCCAATTCGAACTGGCTGATCGAGACCACCCAAGGCCGGTTCATCCTGACGATGTACGAGCGGCGGATCGAGCTTGAGGACCTGCCGTTCTTCCTGGGCCTGCTCGACCATTTGTCGGCCGCCGGTTGCCCGGTGCCGCGCACGATCCATGATAGGGGCGGCAATGCTTCGCGCCGGGTCGATGGCAAGGCGGTCGCGCTGATCGAGTTCCTGCCGGGCGTCTCGCCCACGGTTCCCGAACCGCTGCAGGCCCGGGCAGTGGGCGAGGCTCTAGCCCGCACCCATCTTGCCGCGCGCAATTTCGAAGGCGCACGGGCCACCGACCTTGGCCCGACCGACACGTTGGCCATCCTCCAGGATTGCGGTGCAGAAGCTCTCGCCTCGATCAACCCGGACCTCCCATCGATTCTCGAGACCGGAGCCGATATCGTCGCCGCCTGGCCGGATGACCTTCCGCAATCGATCATCCATTCGGACCTTTTTCCCGACAATGTCCTGATGCTCGGGGACACCGTAACCGGCATGATCGATTTCTATTTCGCCTGCACCGGGGCCATGGCCTACGACATCGCCGTGACGCATGCCGCGTGGTGTTTCGATGGCGAAGGGCGCAGCTGCAACGCCGCGCTCTCTGCCGCGCTGATCGAAGGGTATGAAAGCGTGCGCCCATTATTGGAAGCCGAACGCGCCGCGCTGCCTCTGCTGGCTGAGGGCGCCTGCCTGCGCTTCATCGCCAGCCGCGCGCAGGACTGGCTGGACACCCCGGCCGATGCGATGGTCCGCCGCAAGGATCCGATGGATTTCCTGCGCCGACTGGAATTCTATCGCCGCGCAGGCCAAGGCGCCTTTGCATGAAAAAGGTCGAACTGTTCACCGATGGCGCATGCAAGGGCAATCCCGGCCCGGGTGGCTGGGGCGCGCTGCTGCGCATGGGCCGCCACGAGAAGGAACTGGCGGGCGCGGAGTTGGACACCACCAACAACCGCATGGAAATGACGGCCGCGATCCGGGGCCTCAGCGCTCTGATCGAACCATGCGAGGTCGATCTCTACACCGACAGCAAGTACCTGATCGACGGGATCACCAAGTGGGTCCACGGCTGGAAGAAGCGCGGCTGGGTCAACGCGAGCAAGAAGCCCGTTCGCAATGCCGAATTGTGGCATGACCTGATCGAGCTGACCGAGCGCCACAAGGTCGAGTGGCACTGGGTAAAGGGGCATTCCGGTCACCCGGAGAACGAGCGGGTGGACCGCCTCGCCAGCGACGAGGCGGACCGTATCGCCCGCGAGGGCGTCTAACCCTTAGCTGTTGTCGACCACCTCGGCGCCGGGGCCGTTCTTCTTGATCGATTTGATCGCGTTCTGTGCGCTCGACTTCGAGGAATAGCCCTCGGTCGAGAACATGATTTCCGAATTGTACTTGAAGCGGACCCGGAATTCGCCGGCCTTGTCTTTGTAGATCTCGAAATGATGCGCCATCGTTATGGTCTCCCTTGGTTCGGCTGAATCGGAAGGCACCCTAACAAATGATAGGCGCTTGGCCAGCGAAACCGCTTCAGGCGAAACGTGCAGGCGAATACAGCTCCGCGTCGAGCGTCTCGGTCAGCGCATCGCGCTCTTCTCCCAGCAGCAGCTGACGCCCAAGGCGCGCGGCGGCCGGTGACGTCTGGATGCCGAAGCCCCCCTGCCCCGCAAACCAGGCAAAGCCTTCGACCACCGGGTCGTAGCCATAGACCGGACGGCGATCGGCGGTGAAGCTGCGCAGCCCAGCCCATTTGTGTTCCACGGCCTCGACCCGCCAGTCGACCACCTCTTCCAGCCGCGCGATCGCTTCGGCCACGGCCAGCTCTTCAGGCGCCGCGTCGCAGGGCTCGCTCGGCTCCTCGTCATGCGGGCTCAGCCACAGGCGGCCGGATTCGGGCTTGAAATAGAACCGGCCGCGAATGTCGAGCACCAGCGGCAGGTCGTCGGGCACCGGCGGGTCGACGCGCACCTGCGCCACGGTCCGGCGATAGGGCGCAATGCCCGCAGGCTTGGCCCCGGCCAACAGAGCGAGCTCGTCGGCCCACGCGCCCGCAGCGTTGACGACGGTCCTGGCCGCGAACTGCGACCCGCTTTCCAGATCGATCGTCCAGGCGTCATTTACGCGCTCGAGACCCGACACACGGGCGCGGCATTCCAGCACCACGCCATGTTCGCGCCCCAACGCCAGGTAATGCGCGTGAAGCCCGGCCACATCGATATCCGCGCACACCGGTTCCCAGATCGCGTCGGACCATTCGTAGCGTATGCCCGGAACGCGCTTTTGCAGGTCGGCACGGCCAAGATGCTGAATGGTCGCGCCCGTCGGGACGAAGCGCTGCATGAATTCGGTAACCCGGTCTTCGTCGCCCTCGCGCCCGATATAGAGCGCACCGCGTTCGCGCAGGAAACCGCCGTCGCGCAGGTAAGACCCCGAAGCGAGTGTAAGCGGCACGATTTCCGGTCCGCCGTAGCATTCCTCCCAGAACGCCGCCGAACGGCCGGTCGCGTGGTAGCCGGGCCGGTCCTCGGCTTCGAGCAGCAGCACGTGTGCCCCGCCCTGCGCCAGTTCGGCCGCAAGGCTGGCCCCGGCGATGCCCGCGCCGATGACAGCGAAATCGTAAGGTTTCACGCAGCCTCCTGCGGAGCGACCCGATCAAGGAACTGGGCAATGCCGTCCATCGCGCGGTCGCGCACCGCGTCCACTTCGCGCAGGATCTCGTGCCGCGCCTCGCTACCGAAGGCGAGCAGCTCGCCCTTAGGCAGGCGTTGCGCCGCGCGCACGGCAGCGGGATGGCTGACGAGCTTGTCGGCGGACGTGCTCACGACAAGCACAGGGGTCTGGACGGCTTCCAGCGCGCCGGGTTCTTCCAGCCGCCGGACAGAGGCGTAGGCGCGTTCCACCCATCCCCAACTTCCCGGGCCCATCACCAGTTCCGGGCGTTCCTCGCGCCACCACAGCTCATCGGCGTAGCGATCGGTATCGTGGGTGAGGAGCCCGCTGCGGTTGGCGGGCATCTCGCCGGGTTTCTCGCTCCACTTCCATGCCGGGCGGGTCGGCGCGCCGATCTTCGTCATGAGCCTTGCAACACCATGGAGGAAGGGCAGCGGCAGCGGCGGTCCGCTCATCCCGACCATGGGCGCGCTGAGGACCGCGGCATCGGGGTCGACTACACCGTCGACCAACGCACGGGTGACGAGATGGCCACCCATCGAATGGCCGGCAAGGATATGCGGGCCCGGCGTCTCCGCCTTCCAGACCTTCCACAGATGGGCAAGGTCGCTGGTCCAGTGGGTAAAATCCCCGATATGGCCGGTCACAGGATCATCGCCGAGCCGGCCCGATCCGGCCTGCCCGCGCCAATCGGCGGCGGTGACGCGCCAGCCGGCCCGGTGCCACTGGTCCAGCGTCTCGAGGTACTTTTCGTAGAAATCGCCGCGACCGGGGAGGAAGAGGATCGATCCGCGCGCGCCGCCACCTGTTCCCGGCCAGTCGATCCGGCGAATGGCATGGCCGTCTTCGAGCGGAAAGGTGCTCTCGCTTGCAGCGGCGGGAATGGCGCGGCGATCCATCGCCTTGTCCTGCGTGGGCATGCCGGTGATGGCGACCTCCTCTATGGTTACTTTTTGCTAACCACGTTCCTGTAGCACCGACGCCCGAAGGAAACCCTCGAGGGCGACATGCAAAGCGAAATTTTCACCTACGTACTGCTTGCCGGATTGGCAATCGCACTCCTGTGGGTGATCGTCACCGACCTGAAGAGCCGGACCATCAGCAACAGGCTGACGCTGAGTGTGGCTCTCGGCGCGCCGCTCTACTGGCTTTCCGTCGGCCTGCCGCTGTGGCCCGGCATCGGCTACCAGATCGGGCTCGCCATTGCCGTCTTTGCGGTGTGCTGCTTCCTTTTCGCCATCCGCCAGATGGGCGGCGGCGATGTGAAACTGCTCAGCGCGCTGGCGCTGTGGGTACCGCCCTCGCAGTTCACGCTCTTGCTGATCGCCATGGCCATGCTCGGCTGGGTCCTGACGATGGCCGTTGGCGCCTGGCGCGTGGCCCGCTCCAACACGATCAAGACCCACCCCATTCGCGATTCGATCCTGCTCGCGCTCGGAACGGGCGTTGCCGCCATGTTTGCCAGCGCTGTCCTGGGCGGCCCGAAGCTGCCTATGCCGCAGGGCCTGATCGAATCGGCAACCACCAGCACGGCTGCCGCGATGACGCTCGTCCTCGCGCCCTTCGTCGTGCTGCTCATCGTAACACTCGGCTCGATCCGCATCATCCGGCGTCACGACCGCGATGTGTGGGTTCCCTACGGCCCCGCCATCTCTCTTGCGGGCCTGTGGATCGTGGCCAGCGGGCAGCTTCTTGCAAGCGGATTGGCGGCAAGCGCGGGCTAACAACCCGATCTTAACCAATTCGCCCGTACAGCGTGAAACCATACTTGCCCGCACTGGGATTTCGCGGGCCGAACTAGGGGGCTAGATAGCCATGGATAGGAAGAAGCTGGTTCTGCTGATTGGTGCACTGATCGTTGCGGTCGGTACGGCGCTTGTCGCGCGGAGCATGTTCGCAGGAGCAAGCGCACCGACGGCCGATGCCGCCGCGCAGGTCGAACCGCAGGGGCCGAAGGTCCTGGTGGCGCAGCGCGCGCTGCCGGTCGGCACGATCATCACCGCCGACGCCATGGGCTTCCAACTGTGGCCGGAAGAGCTGGTGCAGGATGCCTACTTCCTCGATGGCGAAGCGGACATGTCCAAGCTTCTCGGCACGGTCGTCCGTCACCCGATCACGGCCGGAGAACCGGTAACGCAGGGCTCGCTTGTTGCCCCGGGCGACCGCGGCTTCCTTGCTGCGGCCCTTTCGCCGGGCATGCGCGCCATCACCGTTCCCGTCACTGCCCAGTCGGGCGTGGCCGGCTTCGTCTTCCCGGGCGACCGTGTCGACATGGTCCTCACCCAGCAGGTCGAAGGCACCGATGGCACCAACCTGAAAGCGTCGGAAACCATCCTTCGTAACCTTCGCGTGCTGGCAACCGACCAGTCGACCGTGTCGGAAACGGCAGAAGACGGCTCGACCGTGGTCAAGGCCTTCCGCACGGTGACGCTCGAAGTGACCCCGGTGATCGCCGAAAAGGTTGCCGTGGCCCAGACCATCGGCACGCTGAGCCTCTCGCTGCGCTCGCTCGCCGACAACCAGAGCGAACTCGAACGCGCTATCGCGGCTGGCGACGTCGCCATCCCCGACAACGCCACGCCGGAAGAAGAAGAAAAGATCCTTCGCGACGCCATGGCGCGTCCCGACGACGGCAAGAGCACTTTCGTGACCGGCGGCGACGTCTCGCGCTTCCAGCGCCGTAACGCTCCGCCGCAGGGCAACCCGGCACCGGCCGCCTACGCACCTGCCGGTGCGGCTCCGGCTGGCGCTGCCCCGGTCCGCCAGGGTCCGAGTGTCCGCGTCACCCGCGGCAAGGATGTCGAAGATGTGCCGGTCGGCGCAGCCGGGTTCAGCGCTGCCAGCGCCGCCTTCCTCGGCAAGCAGGCCCACGGTGCCGCACAGGCAGCCAAGACCGTGCCCGTCGCACAATCGACGGTGATCAAGTGAGCCGGTCCCGCAAACAGGAAAGCCATTCAGGGGGCAATTCCATGAAACGTCGTCTTACCACCAAACTGCTGGTTGCCAGCCTGGCCGTTGCGCCGCTGGCCACCACGCCGACGACCGTTGCGACGGCCCAGTCGGTTGTCAGCCCGGACTCCGAAGTCGTGCTTTCGATTGGCCGTGGCCAGCTGGTCAACGTGCCCGGATCCATGACCGATGTGTTCGTCGCCAACGACGCCATCGCCGATGTCCAGGTCAAGTCGCGTCGCCAGCTCTATGTTTTCGGCAAGGCCGGCGGTGAGACCACGATCTACGCCAGCAACGCAGCGGGCGACATCATCTGGTCGGCCAACGTGCGCGTCGGTTCGAACATCGGCAGCATCGACCAGCTGCTCGCCCTCGCCATGCCGGAAGCCAAGATTTCGGTTGCGACCATGGGCTCCAACGTCATCCTCCTGACCGGCACCGTTGCCGCTCCGGAAGACGCAGAGGAAGCGCAGCGTCTTGTCGAGGCCTATGTCGGTGAAGACGCCAACGTCATCAGCCGCCTGCGCATGGCAACCCCGCTGCAGGTCAACCTGCAGGTCCGCATTGCCGAAGTGAGCCGCAGCTTCGTTCGCGCCGTTGGCGTGAACCTTGCCAGCGTCGACCAGACCAGCGGCTTCCAGTTCGGTATCGGCCAGGGCCGCGCGGCCACCTTCCCGCAATACGCCCCGGGTAGCCCGAACGGCGTGGGTGTCGGCCTTGTTGCCGGACCGGAAGGCGGCAGCGTCGTTACCAGCATTACGCCGGGCACGACCATCGGCGCCTTCGGCAAGTTCCTCGGCCTCGATATCGCATCGGCGCTCGACCTTGCCGAGACCGAAGGCCTCGTCACCACGCTTTCGCAGCCGAACCTGACCGCCCTTTCGGGCGAGACGGCCGAATTCCTGGCGGGCGGTGAATTCCCGATCCCGATGAGCCAGGGTCTCGGCACCACGGCGATCGAGTACAAGAACTACGGCGTGAGCCTTGCCTACACGCCGACGGTTCTGGCCAATGGCCGCATCTCGATGCGCGTGCGTCCGGAAGTGTCCGAGCTTTCGAGCCAGGGCGCCATCGTGCTCAACGGCTTCCAGGTCCCCGCCCTCGTCACCCGCCGCGCGGAAACGACGGTGGAACTGGGCTCGGGTCAGAGCTTCATGATCGCCGGTCTGCTGTCGAACAATGCGACCAACACGATCGACAAGGCCCCCGGCCTCGGCGACGTGCCGATCCTGGGCAACCTGTTCCGCTCGACCAACTACCGCAAGGGCGAAACCGAGCTCGTGATCGTGGTCACGCCGTACCTGGTGCGCCCGGTCAACGCGAACGACATCAAGCTGCCGACGGACGGCTTCCGCAAGCCGACCGAATACCAGCGCCTGCTCGGTTTCCAGCAGAGCGACGGTGTCACCGGCGGTGACCGTCCGAAGCCGAGCGCGGTCGAAACCACTCCGGCCGACCCGGCGATCTCGCAGGGCCTGCCCGCGAACAAGGGCGAGCAGCAGGCGGCAACCCAGTCGGAAGCACGCCGCAACGAACGCACCGCATCGGCCCAGCCCGGCTTCAGCTTCGAATAAGAGGAACGCGTACAATGGCAAAGGCAATCAATCGCAAGCTCGCCGGTTCGCTGGCCGTTTCGCTCAGCCTCGTGCTTGGCGCCTGCGGCGGCATGCCGAGCGACAACCGCTCGCTCTACAGCGCCCGCCAGCCGGTCGTGGAACGCACCAACTTCACGATGGACGTCAACACCGCAAGCGACGGCCTGCCGGTCAGCGAACAGCAGCGCGTTGCCGGCTGGTTCGAGGCCATGGGCCTTGGCTACGGCGATCGCGTTTCGATCGATGATCCCACGGCCAGCCTCGCGGTCAAGGAAGACCTCGAAGCTCTCGCCGGCCGTCACGGCCTGCTGGTCGCCGAAGGTTCGCCGGTCACCGCCGGCTATGTGAACCCGGGCCAGGCCCGCATCGTCATCACGCGTTCGACCGCCAGCGTTCCGGGGTGTCCGGACTGGTCGGCCAACAACGAGGCCAACGAGCTGAACGCGACCTACCCCGGCTATGGCTGCGGTGTGAACGGCAACCTCGCAGCCATGGTCGCCAACCCGGAAGATCTGATCTCCGGCCAGACGGGCACGGGCGAAACGGTCGTGACCACCTCGACCAAGGCCATCCAGTCCTATCGCGAACAGGCTCCGACCGGTGCGGGCGGCCTGCCCGCAGTCAGCAGCAAAGAAGGAGGCTAAGCAGCCATGAGCGCTTCACTCAAATCCGGCATGGCGGGCAACCGCGACGCCTTCGCCGCCTATATTTGCGACGAGAACGCGCTGGACGTCCTGCGTCCGGTGGTGATCGAGCTCGGCTGGGCACCCGAAAAGTGCAACAAGGGCGGTCTTCGCAACGCCATCCAGTCGCTGTCGGTTTCGGCTAGCCCGAACATCCTGATGGTCGACCTGTCGGAAAGCGGCGACCCGCTGAACGACATCAACGCGCTGGCCGAGGTTTGCGAACCCGGCACGGTGGTGATCGCGATCGGCCAGGTCAACGACGTGCGCCTCTACCGCGACCTGCTCGCGAGCGGCATCCACGACTACCTGCTGAAGCCGCTGTCGGCCAACATGCTGCGCGATTCGCTGAACCAGGCACAGGCGGTGTTCATGGCACCGCGCGCCGGTGAGGAAGAGGGTGTGAAGCGCCACATCTCCACCGCCGTGATCGGTACGCGTGGCGGGGTGGGCGCATCGACGCTGGTCACCTCGCTCGCATGGCTCTTCTCCGGTGAACAGCGCATGCCGACCGCACTGCTCGATCTCGACGTGCACTTCGGTACCGGCGCGCTTGCGCTCGACCTCGAGCCGGGCCGCGGGCTTACCGACGCGATCGACAACCCCAGCCGCATCGACGGCCTGTTCATCGAACGCGCGATGATCCGCGCGAACGACAACCTGGCCATCCTGTCGGCGGAAGCTCCGATCAACCAGCCGCTGATGACCGATGGATCGGCCTTCATGCAGCTGCAGGAAGAGTTCAAGCACACGTTCGAAATGACCGTGCTCGACATGCCGCGCAACATGATGATCAACTTCCCGCACCTGCTGAACGACGTGAACGTCGTCGTGCTGGCAACGGAAATGTCGCTGGCTTCGGCCCGCGATACGATCCGCATCCTGTCGTGGCTCAAAACCAACGCTCCGCACGCCGAAGTGCTGATCGTCGCCAACAAGGTCCAGCCCGGCGCGGCCGAGATCAGCAAGGCCGACTTCGAAGCCTCGATCGAGCGCAAGATCGATATCCTGATCCCGTTCGACCAGAAGGCTGCTGCCAACGCAGCGAAGCTGGGCAAGACCTTCGTCGATGCCAACGGCGGTTCGAAGGCCACCGCAGCCATCAAGCAGCTTTCCACCCGCGTCATCGGCGCTGGTGACGAAGATGGCGAAGGCGCGGAAGAGGCAGGTGCGAAGAAGTCGCTGCTGGGCGGCATCGACTTCAAGAACCTGCTTGCCAAGAAGAAGGACGCGCCGGTCGAAGCACCGGCGGAGTAAGCGGGCCCATCGGGGGCGCTGCCCCCCGGCTCGTGGTTAGTTTGGACGGAGAGTACGCATGAACATCATCCAGCTGGTGCTGTTGGCCGTAGGGGTCCTGGCCTTGCTGGCGATCGGATACACGGTGCTCTCCGGTCCGAACGCTGCGAAATCCAGCCAGCGCCGCCTGCAGCAGCTGCGCTACCGTCACTCGGAAAGCACGGACGCCAAGGTCGAATCGCAGCTCAAGAAAGCAATCGCAGCGCGCAAGCCCAAGGTCCATCAGGCCGCCGGCTCGACGTCGCGCATCGATGCGTTGGCCGTACGCCTTGACCGGACCGGCAAGGGCTGGACGCTAAGCCAGTATGCCTACGCTTCGATCGGCATCGGTGTTGCCGTCGCGCTGCTGTTGTTCCTGCGCAGCGGATCGCTGGGCCTATCGCTCGGCGTGGGCGTGCTCTTCGGCGCCGGCCTGCCCCACTTCATCGTTGGCTGGCAGATCAAGAAACGCACCAACAATTTCAACGTGAAGTTTCCCGACGGCATCGAACTGCTTGTCCGCGGCCTTCGCTCGGGCCTTCCCGTGACCGAAACCCTCGGGGTGGTCGCGCAGGAGATCGACGGCCCGGTGGGCGAAGAGTTCAAGGGCATCGTCGAGCGCATCAAGATCGGCCGCACCATGGAGGAATCGCTCCAGGAAACGGCCGATCGGCTCGGCATTCCCGAGTTCAACTTCTTCTGCATCACGCTCGCCATCCAGCGCGAGACGGGTGGTAACCTTGCCGAGACGCTCTCCAACCTCTCGGACGTGCTGCGCAAGCGCGCCCAGATGAAGCTGAAGATCAAGGCAATGAGCTCGGAATCAAAGGCCTCGGCCTATATCGTGGGCGCGCTGCCGTTCATCGTCTTCACGATGATCTGGTGGATCAACCCGACCTACATCAATGGCTTCTTTGAAGACGATCGCCTGATCGTGACCGGGCTTGGCGGCCTGGTGTGGATGAGCATCGGCGGCTTCATCATGGCCAAGATGGTCAGCTTCGAAATCTGAGTTGAGGAAAGAGTAGAGCAATGGATCCCGCAACCGGCCCCACCCTCCTCGGCTTCGATGTGTTCCTCGTCGGCTCGATCCTGTCCGGGATCGCGGCCATGGCCGTGATCTTCGCGATCTACACCGCGGTCACGATCAAGGACCCGATGAGCAAGCGCGTGAAAGCCCTCGAGGGCCGCCGTGAAGAGCTCAAGATGGGCCTCGTCACCTCGACGGCGAAGAAGCGCCAAAGCCTTGTTCGCAAGACCGACACGACCGAGAAGCTGAAAGACGCCCTGGGCAACATGAAAGTGTTGCAGCAAAGCCAGGTCGACATCGTCCAGCAGAAGCTCGCGCATGCCGGTATTCGCAACAAGGAACTGGCGATCATCATCATCGGCCTGCGCGCCGTGCTGCCCGTGCTGCTCGGCGGCTTCGCCTTCGTGATGCTCTACATGGTCGAGATCTATCCCGACTGGCAGATGAAGCGTGTCGCAGCCCTCGGCGCGGCGCTGTTCCTGGGCTACAAGGGTCCGGAAATCTATCTCAGCAACATCGCCAGCAAGCGCTCGGACGCTATCCGCAAGGGCCTGCCGGACGCACTCGACCTGCTGGTCATCTGCGCCGAGGCCGGCCTGACCGTCGACGCTGCCTTCAACCGCGTCGCGAAGGAACTGGGCCGCGCCTATCCCGAACTCGGCGACGAATTCGCGCTGACGGCGATCGAGCTCTCCTTCCTCAACGAGCGCAAGAAAGCCTTCGACAACCTTGCCTACCGCGTCGACCTCGAAGCGGTGAAGGGCGTGGTCACCACCATGGTGCAGACCGAACGCTACGGTACGCCGCTCGCCTCCGCGCTGCGTGTGCTGTCGGCCGAATTCCGCAACGAGCGCATGATGCGCGCGGAAGAGAAGGCTGCGCGTCTGCCCGCCATCATGACCGTGCCGCTGATCATGTTCATCCTGCCGGTGCTGTTCATCGTCATTCTCGGCCCGGCGGCCTGTTCGATCGCCGACGCCTTCAGCGGCGGTATCGGATAACCCGTTTCTCCTGCGACGGATCGCAAAGGAAGCCTGGTCGACTAACCCTAGTCGGCCAGGCTTTCTGCGTCGAAGTCCCCTGCCTGGTCGCGCACCCGCACGAGCATGTCGCGCAGGCTGGCGCGTTCCGCTTCGCTGAGGACGGAAAACAGCTCGCTCTCGATCGTCAGCGCCAGCGGCATGATGCCCGCGTGGACCGCCCTGCCCTCGCTGGTCAGTTCCAGCAGGTGCGAGCGCCCGTCCTTCGCGTTGGGCGAGCGCTGCACGAGGCCGCGATCCTCCAGCCGCTTGCACGCGCGGTTGACCGGCACCTTGTCCATCAGGGTCTGCTGCGACAGCTCGCGCTGGGTCAGCGCGCCATGGTCGCCAAGCACCGCCATGATCCGCCATTCGGTGGTCTTGAGCGCAAAGCGCTTGCGATACTGCTCGGCAATCCGGGTCGACACCGCGTTCGAGGCGATGGAAAGCTGGTAGGGCAGGAACTCGGCTAGGCGCTGGGCAGGCTGGCGTTTCGACATGCCGTTACATTTAGATGACGGCCCCTGCTTGGCAAGGCCGTTGCGAATGTAACTTTCTCGGCCCGACTCACGCGTAGTCCGGCTCGTCCCACCAGGGGTAGAAATCGGGCATGTCCCCGCTCACCGTGTCCGGATAGGCCGGCGGACGTTTCTCGAGGAAGCTGGCGATCCCTTCGTTCGCATCGGCGCTGCGGCTGAGGCGGTAGATCGCGCGGCTGTCGATCTTGTGCGCGTCCATCGGATGGCCGCTTGCCCCGTTGCGCCACAGCATCGCGCGCGTCATGCTGACCGACACGGCCGAGGTGTTGTCGGCGATCTCGCGGGCTATACCGCGAGCTGCGTCCATCAGCTCGCCCTGCGGATGGACCGAGCGTACCAGGCCCCGCTCGAGCGCTTCGCCGGCATCGAAAATCCGCCCGGTCATGCACCATTCGAGCGCGGTCTGCATGCCGACGAGCCGAGGAAGGAAGTAGCTGGAGGCAGCCTCGGGCACGATGCCACGGCGCGCGAAGACGAAGCCATAACGCGCGGTGTCGCTGGCCAGGCGAATGTCGAAGGGCAGCTGCATGGTCGCACCCACGCCGACGGCCACGCCGTTGCAGGCGCCGATCAGCGGCTTTTTCGACTGGAACAGGCGCAGCGTGAGCCGCCCGCCGCCATCGCGCACGCGCTCGTCCGAAAGATCGTCCACCGGGTTCGGATCGGAGAAGACATGGCCGCCGCCTTCGGGCGTCAGGTCCGCCCCCGCGCAGAACGCCCGCTCGCCCGCGCCGGTCACGATCACCGCGCGCACGCTGTCGTCCGCGTCGGTGATGTCCATCGCCTTGATGATTTCATCCATCATCGTGCGGGTGAAGGCGTTCATCTTTTCGGGCCGGTTCAGCGTCACGGTCGCGATACCATCGGCGATATCGAGCGTGATCTGTGTGAAGTCGGTCATTGTGGTCTCTCTCCCGTTCTCTCGATCGGGATGGAACACAAGGAACGCCGGTCTGGCAAGGAAAAGCCGAACAGGGGACGCAAGCGCCGCAGGTCGCCCGCACCCTGCAAGCGACTGCGCGGGCCGGCGCCTAGCCGCCGACGCCGAGCCAATAGAATTCGAACCGGTCGACGCCGGAGGCGAAGTTCTGCCGGTTCGCTTGGTATTCGGCCGATTTCTGGACCTTCTCGAAGCCGTCCAGCGAATCCCATTCGACGAAGGTGATCTGGCCGGGCGCAGGCGGCGTGCCGGCGTTCGCCTCGTAAGCCGGATCGTTGAACTTGGCGATGAAGCGCCCGCCAGAACGCGTCACTGCTTCTTCGATCCCGTCGAGATAGCGCGTGTAGTCCGCGCCGTTTTCGGCATCGAGCCAGGCGACGACCACCGTGTAGTGCTTGGCCGGGTCAAAGGTCAGCGCGAGGTCCTGCT
Source organism: Qipengyuania flava (assembly GCF_019448255.1). Taxonomy (NCBI): domain Bacteria; kingdom Pseudomonadati; phylum Pseudomonadota; class Alphaproteobacteria; order Sphingomonadales; family Erythrobacteraceae; genus Qipengyuania; species Qipengyuania flava. The sequence continues at coordinate 953,860 of NZ_CP080410.1, read as the reverse complement.
CCAGCTCAACGGTGTAGATCTTCAGTTCCTCCCAGCCGTCCGGACGCTGGTCGCGATAGGCCGGCCATTCGGGATGCGCCTCGAACATCGTGAAAGAAGCCGCGTCGGGCCAGGAGAAGAACAGGAAGGCGCCGGGATCGTAGTCGCTCACGACCTTCTGGCGCACGCTGAGGCCGCCCAGCCTCTCGAAACCCAACCGTTCGGCCTGGGGCAGGACGAAATCGTAATAGGCCTGCCGGGCTGCGCGGCTGTTTTCGCGCGATTGCGGGGCAATGATCTGGAGGACCTCGCCCGCCTCGAGCGCGAAGGAGACGGGCTGCACCGGCGCCGCGGCCTCGGTCGTCTGCGCCAGGAGTGGCGAGGCGACCGGCACGGTGAAGAGCGATCCGGCGGCAAGGCAGGCGCAGAGCAGAGCGTTGCGGGGGGTGAGATGCACGGCGGTTTCCTTTGACCTATTGAAACGTTTGTGCACCAATATCGCGGTCAAATCGCCCGATCATGGCTAGACTTTGGCCACGAGTGGTGCAAAATCGTTCCAATGCAGGATTGGGACGATTACCGCGTCATTCTCGCCGTCGCGCGCGCCGGATCACTGCGCGGTGCGGCCGGCCTGCTCGGCCTCACCCACACCACCATCGCCCGGCGGCTGGCTGCGCTACAGGATCGCCGCGGCATCCTGTTCGAGCGGACGCCCACCGGCTACCTGCCCACCGAACAAGGGCAGGCGGTTATCGATACGGCCGAACGGATGGAGCAGCTCGACCTCGCAAGCGAGCGAGCAGTCAAGGCGCGCGGTGAGGCAATTTCCGGATCACTGACCGTCTCGCTGCCCGAACCGATTGCGCAGTTCCTCCTGCTGGAAGAGCTGGTCGCGTTTACAGAGCTCTATCCCGAAGTCGATCTCAAGGTCGAAACCACCGCGCGCTTCGTCGACCTCGATCGCTCGGAAGCCGATGTGGTGCTGCGCGGTGTGAAGCAGCCGCCCGAACACCTCGTGGGTCGGCGCCTGTTTCCTGCCGGCCTCACCTACTACGCCAATCGCGAGTACCTGGAGCGAACCCCACCGGACAAGCTGCGCTGGATCGCTCCGGTGGACGATGGCGTGTGGCCCGACTGGCGCGAGCAGTCGCCCTTCCCCGACGCGCCGGTCGCGCTGCGGATCGACGACATCACCGCCCGCCACCGCGCGCTGGTCGCCGGGCTCGGCCTCGGACGCGGCGCGTGCTTCATGGCCGATCCCGAACCCGCGCTCATTCGCCTTACCGACCGCCCGCCGGTTCCCCAGCAGGACATCTGGATCCTGACCCATCCGGACCTGCGCGGGACGCCGCGTGTGCGGGTCTTCATGGCCTTCCTGGCCGAAGCGCTGCTGGCGAAGCGTTCACTGGTGACGGGCGCGCGCGACTGACTTTCGGGTTCCCGATTCTGCGAAAAATATTCTGCGGAACGCGCGGCATGTCGGCCTCGTTCGATGGACATACCCTCACACGAAAATCAGGTGCTCAATGCCCACTATCGAAACCAACAACCCTGCCACCCGCGAGCCGCTGGAAACCTATCAGCTGATGACGAAGGACGAAGCCTTCGGGATCATCGACGCAGCGCATGAGGCTTTCCTCGACTGGAAGACCCGCAGCCACGAAGAACGCGGCGAAGTGCTGCGCGCGATTGCCAAGGTGCTGCGCGACAACACCGACCGCATCAGCGCTCTGATGACCGCGGAAACCGGCAAGCTGCTGCGCGACGGCAAGGGCGAAGTCGAAATCTGCGCCCGCATCTTCGAATACACCGCCGACAACGGCCCCAGCGTACTCGCCGATGAAGAGCGCACCCATTCGGGCGGCAAGAAACAGGGCCTGGTGACCTATTCGCCGATTGGCGTGATCTACTCGGTCCAGCCGTGGAATTTCCCGCTTTACCAGCCGGTCCGCGTGCTCGCGGCAAACGCCATGGCGGGCAACGCGGTGGTCCTCAAGCACGCCTCGATCTGCACCGGCAGCGGGCTGCTGCTGCGCGACCTGTGCCTCGAAGCGGGCCTGCCCAAGGGCCTGTTCGACGTGATCCTGGTCGATCACGACCTGTCGGACGAGATCATCGCCCACGACAAGGTCCGGGCGGTCACCATGACCGGCAGCGATGGCGCGGGCCGCCACATCGGTACCAAGGCCGCCGAAGCGCTGAAGAAAACCGTGCTCGAACTGGGTTCGAACGACGCCTACCTCGTGCTGGAAGACGCCGACGTCGAGCTGGCAATCAAGACCTGCGTCACAGGGCGCCTCTACAACAATGGCGAAACTTGCGTGTCGGCCAAGCGCTTTGTCGTGACCGAGGCGGTCTATGACCAGTTCGTCGAAGGTTTCGTCGAACGGATGAAGGCGGCCAAGATGGGCGATCCCACGAAGGACGACACCCAGCTCGGCCCGGTTTCCAGCAAGGAACAGTTCGACACGCTGGTCGAACAGGTCGGCAAGAGCCTCGATGGCGGGGCGACCCTGCTGTGCGGCGGCGATCCGGAAGACGATCCCGATGGCTGGTACTACCCCGCCACCGTGCTCGCCGACTGCAAGCCGGGCACTCCGGCCTATGACGACGAGCTGTTCGGCCCGGTCGCCTCGATCATCCGCGCGAAGGACGACGAGGACGCGATGCGCATCGCCAACGACAGCCGCTACGGCCTTGGCGGCGGCATTTTCACCAAGGACCAGGACAAGGCCGTGCGCCTTGCCCGCGAACACTTCGATACCGGCATGGTGCGGATCAATTCCTTCGGCGCGGCCGACCCCAACATGCCCTTCGGCGGGGTTAAGGATTCGGGATACGGCCGCGAACACGGCGGCTTCGGCATGAAGGAATTCGTGAACACCAAGGCGGTGTACCTTCCCTGAGGCAAGGCTGCGCCCTGCGCCCTCCTACCCCTGCCTGAATTTCAACGGAGCAATTCCATGAACATCCTTATCGCAGGCGCCACCGGCAACACCGGTACGCGCCTCACAAGAGAGCTGTGCGAGCGCGGCCACACGCCCGTCGCCCTGGTGCGCGAATCCTCCGACACCAGCGCCCTTCCCGAGGGCGCGCAGCAGCGCATCGGCGATCTCACCGAT